>JALEQX010000065.1 GCA_022763825.1 Oscillospiraceae bacterium
TTGTCAACTTTGCCGTCCTTAAGAAGGTTGATGAGAGCGCATGCGAGAAGTTCGTCTGCGGTGTAGCCTTCCTTTGCATAGTCGGAATCGGCGTAAGCAATCTTTTTGCCCTCTGCGTCTTTGAGAGGAGCGAGGTCATAGATCTTGCCCTTAAGAGTATTCGGGAGATCCTTCATCTGGTTGTTGATCTTGTCCATACCGACCTTATCATTAAGGTCAATATTTAATATTTTGCCTAAAGTAAGGTTGCCCATAAGAAGCTTGTTAATAATCTTAATCTGTCCGTCGGTTGCAATCCAGCTGATGAGAGCCTTAACGATATCAAGATTCTTATAGCCGTTCTTGGTGGTGATAACCTTTGCTTTAAATCCCTTGCCTACCGAAAGAGCGGAGCCGTCAAGGTTCTTTAAGTCGCCGACCTTTTTAACGATTGAACTGTCGCATGCTCCCGCGAGGGTCTCCATGACACCGTCAACAGTTACGAGGTTTGCATCGGAACTTCCAGCTACAGCTTTAATAATAGTGTTTACCCAGCTGGGGATGTCCTTTGTCCACTTGGGAAGGTTGGCGTTGAGCCATTTAACGAGGATATCCGCGAGCTGTTCGTCGGAAGCAGAGTAAAGATTCGTTTCGCCGACAGCGCTTTTAAGCGATTCGTCCTTTACGAACATGAATACCAGTCTGAGAATGGTACCGATATCCTGATCTTTTCTGGAATCAATGTCTTTAATCAGTCTGTCTGCGAGAACAACGAGGTTGTCATTCGAGATAAACTGCTCTGCCGTGCGATCTTCAGCGAACGCTGTCAGAGGAATCATGGTAAGCACCATAACCGCCGCAACGAAAATACTGAGGATCTTCTTTGTAGTTTTCATAGAAAAACCAATCCTTTCCTGACCGGCTCCTTATAATATAATGAAAAGGAAAACGGTCTGTGTTTAAAGCGCGCGCCGGTAAACCGGAATTTGCCGGAATCAAAGCGCTTAGCTTTACCTATAGAATAAAATAAAATCAGAAAAAAGTCAATACATATAAAAGATATAAATGCTGACAAAGAAAAATTTGGCGAAGTGTACAAAGAAGTTTGCATATTTTTGTAAATTGTTAAGAGAGTGTTTCGAAAGTATGAGCAGAAATAGTCGCTTAGTTGTCTGTGTTTGAAAAGTGTCTATTTATTGTTCATGTTGCACAAAAAATAAAAATTAAACTGTAAAGTAAAAAACCATTACAACTAAAACGTGATAAAATTTTTATACAAAATGCACAAACTTGTGTTGCGATATATTGTATATCAACAAATCTTCGAATTAAAAATGACAGATATATAAGACAAAAACAATATGTAAAGTAACTTTACATTACATAAAACAGATGAAAATGTGCATTATAATTCTAAAAACGAAATAGAAATTTAAATGTTAAAAACAATGACAAATCCCGTCTTTTTACGTTTGTGACAGTCGAAATTGTGATAATGTTGTAGTTTATCACATAAGAAAAAGCTGTATTAAGTCCCGTTTTGGTAAAGTTAACAAAACTCCGGGTGTATATTGCGATTCGTTAAAAATGTGCATTGAAAGAGGCGAAAAAAAAGCATATAATCATCATGTCATCACACAAAGGGGCAGAAAATATGAACTCACTTCAGAAAAGGATACTCAAGGACGGTAAGGTAATCGGCAGCGATATTTTAAAAGTCGACAGCTTCCTTAATCATCAGATAGACGTAAGTCTTCTGGAGGACATGGGCAGTGACTTTTATGAGCTGTTTAAGGATTGCAATATAAATAAAATCCTTACTATTGAGGCGTCGGGCATTGCAATCGCATGCTTTGCCGCGCAGAAGTTCAACGTTCCCGTTGTGTTTGCAAAGAAAGGCTATCATAAAAACGTCGGAAGCGACGTTTACACAGCCGAGGTTTTCTCTTTTACGAAAGGAACGTCCTACACGGTATCGGTTTCCAAAGCGTATCTTAATAAGGGCGACAGAGTCCTTGTAATTGATGACTTCCTTGCAAACGGACAGGCTGTTTTAGGTCTTAAAAAGATTATCGCCGACGCGGGCGCTGAGCTCTGCGGATGCGGTATAGCAATCGAAAAAGGATTCCAGAAGGGCGGAAAGGAACTCCGCGAAGAGGGAATCAACGTTAAGTCTTTAGCGATCGTCGAGTCGATGGATAACGGTAAAATCGTTTTCCGCGATGAGAATTAAGTATCGTTAGAAATAAAAAATTTTTTCGGAGGAAAAAACATGAAAAAGTTCAGCAAAGTAATTGCAGTTGTTCTTGCTCTTATTCTTGCGGTCTGCGCTTTTGCAGGATGCAATAAGGACAACGACAAGGAGCCCGCTTCGGGTGAGAATTCATCCAATAAGACGGCGGCTTCCAACGTTGATTACAGCAAGGTTAAGTTCGGTCTTATCTGTCTTCACGATGAGAACTCGACTTACGACAACAACTTCATCCAGGCTATTAAAGAGGTACAGGCAGAGTTAGGTCTTACCAACGATCAGGTTCTTATAAAGACCAACATCGGCGAGGATGATTCCTGCTACAGCGCCGCAGCAGAGCTTGTTGACGCCGGATGCAATGTTATCTTTGCAGACAGCTTCGGTCATGAGAGCTATATTCTTCAGGCTGCCAAAGAGTTCCCGGACGTACAGTTCTGCCACGCTACCGGTACTCAGTCAAGACTTGCCAAACAGGCTAACTTCCACAATGCGTTCGCTTCCATCTATGAGGGCAGATATCTTGCAGGCGTTGCCGCAGGTATGAAGCTCAACGAAATGATCGAGCAGGGCAAGATCACTGCCGATAAAGCTGTTATGGGTTATGTCGGAGCTTTCGACTACGCTGAGGTTGTTTCCGGATTCACCTCTTTCTATCTCGGTGCAAAATCTGTTTGCCCCTCTGTTACCATGAAGGTTACATACACGAACTCCTGGTTCGATATCGCTCTTGAGCGTGAGGCAGCTCTTTCACTTATCAAGTCCGGCTGCGTGCTTATCAGCCAGCATGCCGACTCCGAGGGCGCTCCCAAGGCTTGTGAGGAGAAGGGCGTTCCCAACGTTGCTTACAACATCGATACTTCTTCCATGGGTCCCAACACCGCTATCATTTCTTCAAAGATCAACTGGGCTCCTTACTTCAAGCTTGTTATCAACGCAGTAGCTAAGGGCGAGACTTTCGCTACCGACTGGATCGGCGATATCTCTACCGGCTCCGTTGAGCTTACCAAACTTAACGAGAAAGCAGCTGCCGCAGGCACACAGGCTAAGATTGACGAAGTTAAGGCTAAACTCGAATCCGGCGAAGTTAAGGTATTCGATACCAAGACCTTCACCGTTGACGGCAAAGAGCTTACCGAGTACAAGGCTGACGTAGACGGCGACTTCAAGCCCGACACCAACGTTGTTGAGAACGGCGAGTTCGAGGAGTCAAACGACAAGTTCCGTTCAGCTCCTTACTTCGATATCAAGTACATCGACGGTATCAGCGCAAAATAATCTGAATTAACGGCTCAGGGCGAAGCGTTCGCTTCGCCCTAGTACTCTGTAACGCCTAAAAGTTTATATCTGATTGCAAGTATGACCGTGTTTAACAAGTATGAAAACGCAGGCAGGCTGACGCCTGTCAAGTTTGAAGACGCAGTTAAACGCTGTCAGACGAAGCAATGCTTGTAAGGTTTTAGGTGGTACAGAGTACTAATTTTGTTTTAAAAAATTATTTTTTTAAAAAGAATGCAAACGGGATTTGTTTTGTTTTTAAGAAAATAAACGGAGGTATATAAGGTGAGCAAGCCTGCTATTGAACTGAAAAATATTTCAAAGACGTTCGGCAGTACCGTTGCCAACAAAAATGTTAATCTTACCGTTGAGCGCGGCGAGATTCTTTCTCTTTTAGGAGAGAACGGCAGCGGAAAGACCACGCTTATGAATATGATATCCGGTATCTATTTTCCCGACGAAGGACAGATATTCATAGACGGCGAGGAGGTTGTAATCCGTTCGCCGAAGGACGCGTTCGACCATAAAATCGGAATGATTCATCAGCATTTTAAACTCGTTGATATCTTTACCGCTGCGGAAAATATCGTTCTCGGTCTTAAAGAAGAGGGCAGATATAATATTAAAAAGGTTTCCGCAAGAGTCGCGGAAATAAGTTCCAAATACGGATTCGAAATCGATCCCGATAAAAAGATATATGAGATGTCCGTTTCCGAAAAACAGACGGTTGAAATTATTAAAGTTCTTTACAGAGGCGCGAATCTTCTCATTCTCGACGAGCCTACCGCCGTTCTGACTCCGCAGGAGACGCAGAAGCTTTTTGCCGTATTGAGAAAAATGAAAGAGGACGGCAAGTCCATTATTATAATCACTCATAAGCTTCACGAGGTTCTCGCAATTTCGGACAAGGTTTCCGTTTTGAGAAAAGGCGAGTACATAGGCACCGTCAATACCAAGGACACGAACGAATCCGAGCTTACCGAAATGATGGTCGGCAAGAAAATGTCGCTCAATATCGACAGAACCGAACCTGTCGACCCCGTTGACAGAATAATTGTTAAAAATCTCGACTGTATAAACCGAGAAGGAGTTAAAACTCTCGATAACGTATCGTTTACTGCAAGAAGCGGTGAAATCCTCGGAATTGCCGGAATTGCCGGCAGCGGACAGAAGGAACTGCTTGAGGCTATCGCAGGACTTCAGCATGTAGAGTCGGGCGAAATTTATTATAATAATCCCAAAACGGGAAATACCGATAATTTAAGAGACAAAACTCCGCTTCAGATAAGAGATTTGGGCGTTCGTCTCTCATTCGTTCCCGAGGACAGACTCGGCATGGGTCTTGTCGGAAATATGGACATTATAGATAATATGATGTTAAGAAGCTACCGCAAGGGCAAGTCGATGTTCCTTGAACGCAAGGCTCCCAAGGATCTTGCCGAGAACATTATCGAACAGCTCGAAGTCGTTACGCCCGGTCCCACCACCCCCGTAAGACGTCTCTCCGGCGGAAATGTTCAGAAGGTTCTCGTCGGACGTGAAATTGCAGCTTCTCCCACCGTTCTTATGGCTGCATATCCCGTAAGAGGACTCGATATCAACTCGTCGTATGCTATTTATAATCTTCTCAACGAGCAGAAGAAAAAGGGCGTCGCCGTTATTTTCGTAGGCGAGGATCTTGACGTTCTTATTGAGCTTTGCGACCGCATTATGGTTATCGGCTCGGGTAAGGTTACGGGTATCGTTGACGGCAGAACGGCGGATAAGAGCGAGATCGGTCTGCTCATGACGAAAACCGACGGAGGTGTTGTAAATGAGTAAAGAGAAAAAAGTCCGCGAGCCGATGTTCCACATCGCAAAACGCAGCGCAATCGAGCCGTGGAAAGCGTGGATTATAAGACTTATTTCAATAGCTGCGGCGCTTATCGTCTGCGCGCTGATAATCGTCGTGCTTACAAAGGAAAATCCCGTTCAGGTTTATGCTTCGATGTTCAAGGGAAGCTTCGGCTCCCCGAGAAAAATATGGATTCTTCTTCAGAATATAGCTATCCTGCTCTGCATTTCGCTTGCCGTTACTCCTGCGTTTAAAATGAAATTCTGGAACCTCGGTGCCGAGGGTCAGGTTTTAATCGGCGGACTGGCGAGTATGACGTGTATGTTCTATCTCGGCGACAAAATGCCGAACTTCATTCTTCTTTTATTAATGTTTGCGGTTTCGATTCTCTCCGGCGTTATATGGGGACTCATTCCCGCGTATTTTAAATCCAAATGGAATACGAACGAGAGCTTGTTCACACTTATGATGAACTATATAGCAATGCAGCTCGTTTCATTCTTCATAATGCTTTGGGTGCCCAACGGTTCGAACGTTATGGGTCTTGTAAATTCGACTACACAGTCCGGATGGATCCCCGATTTATTCGGCAAAAAATATCTGTTTAACATTCTTCTTGTAGCCGTTCTGACCGCCGTAATGTATGTATATCTTAAATACAGCAAGCACGGATATGAAATTTCCGTTGTCGGAGAGAGCGAGAATACGGCAAGATATGTAGGTATAAACGTTAAAAAGGTTATAATCAGAACCATGGCTCTTTCGGGAGCGATATGCGGACTTGCCGGATTTCTGCTCGTTTCGGGCACTAATCATACGATATCCAAAAACCTCGTTAACGGAAACGGATTTACCGCTATCATGGTTTCATGGCTTGCAAAGTTTAATCCCGTAGTAATGATAGTCACGTCATTCCTTATCGTATTCTTACAGAGAGGCGCAGGCGAAATCGCTACAACGTTCCGTCTTAACGAAAGCGTCGCGGATATTCTCACGGGTGTAATAATCTTCTTTATCATCGGCTGTGAATTCTTCATCAACTATCAGATAAAGCGCACATCAAAGCATAAGGAGGAGAAATAAATGTTAGCTACAATCGCGTCGTTTATAAATGCCGCTATAATTCAGGGCATACCTCTTCTCTTCGGCTCGGTCGGCGAAATTATAACCGAGAAATCGGGCAACCTTAACCTCGGCATACCGGGTATAATGTACATGGGCGGTATTTCGGGAATCATAGGCGGTTATCTCTACGAACACTATACGGAGGAACCTAAGGCGTTCTTATGCGTTCTTATTTCGTTTTTGGCGTCCCTGCTCGGTTCGGCTCTTATGTCGCTTATTTATTCGTTCCTCACCGTAACTCTCAGAGCGAATCAGAACGTTACCGGTCTTGCTCTTACGACGTTCGGCGTAGGCGTGGGCAACTTCTTCGGCGGTTCGCTTCTCAGCTTCTTCGGCGAAAGCGGTTCTATTTCGCTTATCAATACGGGACTTGCTTATAAAACAAAGCTTCCGTTTGCCGGCAGTCTCGGACTTTTCGGCTCGACGTTCCTGTCGTTCGGTTTCCTCGCCTATCTTGCGGTAATTATTGCAATTGTTGTTTCTTTCGTTCTAAATAAGACGAGAACGGGTCTTAATTTAAGAGCGGTCGGCGAAAATCCCGCAACAGCAGACGCTGCCGGTATCAATGTTACAAAGTATAAATACGTTTCTACGATAGTCGGCGGTATGATAGCCGGACTCGGCGGATTGTACTTCGTTATGGACTACACCGCCGGAGCATGGACGAACGACGGCTTCGGCGACAGAGGATGGCTTGCAATCGCGATCGTTATTTTCGCTCTTTGGAGACCGAAATCGGCAATATTAAGCTCGTTCCTTTTCGGCGGACTGTATATTATCTGCGTTTACATCCCCGGTCTTTCCTCCGCAGCGAAGGAGCTTATCAAAATGCTTCCCTATGTCGTTACGATAATCGTTCTCGTAATCGCAAGCGTAAGGAACAAAAAGGAAAATCAGCCTCCCCAGAGTCTGGGACTTACATATTTCCGAGAAGAACGCTAAAGACGGACTGTCTCAGAGCGCGCATAAAACATTTTTTTACCCACTCGCGGTACTTTTGTACAGCTTCGGGGTAAAGAAAATGCTTTCTGCATCGCTCTGAGGCAGTCCTTTGTTTGCAGTGCGATTTATGTTATATGCAGATTATTTTTCTCCCTCTCGCGGTACTTTTTGTACAGCTTCGGGAAGAAGAAAACGCCGTGAGCATCGAGCTGAGGCAGTCCTTTGTTTGCAGTACGGTTTATGTTTTATGCAGATTTTTTTTACCCTCTCGCGGTACTTTTGTACAGCTTCGGGAAGAAGAAAACGCCGTGAGCATCGAGCTGAGACAGTCCTTTGTTTGTATTCGGATTGGCATATAAAAATAAAAAGTCTCGGTTATGCGCCGAGACCTTTTTGCTTTTTATTAAGCGAGTAATTCGTAAATTTTTATCAGATTTTCTTTTGCGGTTTTATAGTCAATATTTTCGAACAGAAGTTTTGTTGTTACTTCATTGTAATCTTTTTTAAAGTAATCCTCCGATATGATTTTACCTATTATTTCTTTAATATTTTGGCCGTCCTTAGCCGACGGGCAAGCCGAATCTCGTGAACGTGTAAGTCTGACATCTTCAAAAAGAGAATAAAACTCATCGTCGAACGTGATTTTCGGCATTAATTTGTAAAGATCATAAAGATGTCTTGACGTTCTGTCTTTATTCCCGGTCAGATAATAGTCGCCTGAAGCGAAAATTTTATCTATAAATGTTCTTGTCAAAGTTTGAACTTTGATTTTAAAAGGCTCCAAGCTGTATTTTATTATAAGAGGTTCAAGATTTTTTTGTTTTAAAAATCTGTAAATATAAGTATCGGCTTCTTGTATTTCATACGGAAACGGTTTCATAAATACGGCTGTTTCAATAAATAAATACGGGGTTACGGACATAATATCGTCCGTGTCTTTCGGATATTCGATTTGATATTTATTAAAATAAGTCCGGGTCATAATCTCATGTTCATTCACAAGTTTTAATCCCGAATCGGCAATGGATTTCTTAATTGCGGTTTTCAGATTTTTTCGCATTCCCTCCGTCGCTTTGTCCGCGTTGATTCCGATATCGATGTCTTCCGAAAACCTGTTAATGATCTTGTAGCATTTTGACAGAGACGTTCCGCCTTTAAAAATGATATCGGGATAGTTTTTGTTTACTTTTTTAAGAAGCAGCGATACGAAATAATCTTTTTCAACGATAGCCGGTTCAATACCGAATTCGTTTGAAACGGCGGGTATGATATCATTAAAAGCTTCTCTGTCACTGTGTAAGTTTATCAATTAACGGACCTCCCAATATCTTTTTTGAAACCGAATCGGGAAAATATACGCAGTATTCTGCGATTGAGGATATTGTTATATTGTTATCCTCAATGTATTTTTCAAGATTCTTTATCTCGATTTTATCAAGCGAATTAAAATCTATTAATTTTATAATTTCACAGAATTGAAGTATTTTAAAATTAGACTCCGTAACGTCCGCCGGAGATTTGCAAAGGTAAACCGGCTGATTTCCTATTTTAATTTTTCTTCCGCGTGTTGATTCGTTGTTCGATATTACGGTAACCGTGTTAGGTACTTGGGTTGTAAGGCCGAATGAATTTAACAGGGAAGTTCCTCCGAGATAGCCGAACACCTTGTTTTCATTCTTTATATATTTTTTTTCAATAACCTTATTTGGGTTTAAAACGGAATCTCCAAGCACTGTTTTTCTCGGAATGTAATAAACTCCCGCGGAGAATCGTTTGAGCTGATTGTTGTCTGTCATGGTCTTTATTGCCTTGTCGATCCACGGACGCGAACGTTCGGGGTATATCTTTTCTATATCGCCGACAAGTATCGGCTCGTCCGGATTGAATTTTAATTTCAATTCGTTAAATATGCTCATGCTTCGATTCCTCCTTTGATTGTATTATATGATATTATACACTCATTGTCAAGATTTCATACTTTTTTACTGTATATTTTTTCGGCGGAGTGTGAGGCAAGCACATGGTTTACAGCAGAGCAAGGACATGGTTTACAACAGAGCAAGCACATGGTTTACAACATAGCAGGCGCATGATTTACACTTTTGCATAAAGAAATAGACCGGTTAAAAACCGGTCTAAAGTCTTTACTTATTTAAGTAATATTACCTGTTTGATTAGGTGTTCGACTCAGCTTCTGCGGTAACAGCTGCGTTGTTGGAAACGTCACCCTTGGTCTTATCGTTATCTGCGGTCTTGCCGTCACATCCAACGAATGCGAAAAGCATAGCACCTGCAACGATAGCGGAAGAAACTGCCATAACGATCTTCTTCATAGTAATATTATCTCCTTTCAAAGTTTACCCTTAACTAAAGATTAATTCTTCGGGTATGTGAGGTATCGCCTCACTGCGTACATAAATTTACTCCAAATCGCAGTGAAAGTCAAGCGTTAGCAATCATTTGTAACTTTACTGTAATAACTTGTAATAATATCTCTGTATTGTTTACAAAAAGAATAAAGCAAATTGATTATTTAGTGTATAAAATTACCATACTAAAATTATCATTGTAACCTTTTGTAATAAATTAATTCTATAAGTGAAGAATCAATGTAAATTATTATTGGTTGACATGCTTTTTTATATGGTTTATACTTAAAATGACAATGAATAAAAAAAGGATGTGCCGATTTGAAAAAAGTATTGTCCGTATTTCTTTGTGTTATAATCGCATTTTCCTGCGGTTTGAGCGTGTTCGCCGATTCGGGCGTAAGGCATATATATTATGATTACGGATTTGCTGAGCTTTCGGGAAACCCGGTAAAGAACGAAAACCCCGATTCTTACATTCCGGGCACCCGGCTTGTTTTAAAAGACGCTTCGTGTGACGGCTATGTTTTTGAGGGGTGGTACTCCGATCCTTCGTTCTCGGATAAAATCGAGTTCGTGGAGGCTGATTCGGACGCGGATATTTCGCTTTACGCAAAGTGGAGCGCGGTGAAATATTCGGTAAACTATGTCCTTGTGTCCGACTCTGCTCAGGACGTGAGCAAAATCGTCAATCGTAACCCCGCCTACGGACTGCCGGGCGAGGGCATCGCACTCAAGGACGCCGTAATAGATGACGACAGCCTGATGTTCGGCGGATGGTATACAGAGCCTGAATTTGAAAACAAAATCGAATCTATACCCAAAAATCATTCGGGAGACATAACTCTCTGGGCAAAATGGGTTACAGCCGAATATAAAATTACGTACGATACAGGCGTTATCGATTTGTCAAAATACAGCGTTGATAATCCCAACAATCCGTTTTATACGTACGGCGAGGATATGATTCTCCTCGACGCGTCGGCTTCGGATGAGGCATATTCGTTTGACGGATGGTATCTTGACTCGGAATTTAAAAACAGGATAACGAAAATTGGAGCCGGAACGCACGATGAATTGACGCTTTATGCAAAATGGAGCGAGAACATATATAATATTAATTATGTTTTATCCGACGGAAATAAAAATTTTAATGAAAAGTACGTGCAGAATCCGAATCCCGTTACTCGTACCGCAACGGGCGACGTTGCGCTGAGTCCCGCCGGGTACGATAGGGGAGTATTCGTTTTCGAGGGATGGTTTACCGATAAGGCGATGACGAAAAAAGCAGAATCGATTCCCGCCGGCGAGTGCTCGGACGTAACTCTATATGCGAAATGGAGCGAAGCCGTATTTAAAATAAATTATGATTACGGTATTTTAAACAAATATAAAAATACATTAAAAAATGATAATATTACTTCGTATAAAGCTAATACGAGCTATGAGCTGAAAAGCGTCGAAAAGGACGGCTATGTTTTCAACGGCTGGTTCCTTGATTCCGAATTTAAAACGCAGGTATCTGCGGTGACCGTCGACATGACGGGAGATAAGACTTTTTACGCTTCGTATACGGAAAAGACGTATTCGATAAATTATGTCGTCACGAACGATAAGTACAGCATTAAGGAAACCGACGTTATGCCGAATAATCCCAACGTCCGTACGACGTCGGAGTCTGTCGTGCTGAAAGACCCGGTTCTTGCGAATGCGCTTTATATGTTTCGCGGATGGTATTCCGACCCCGGTTATACGAAAAAGGTTGAAAGAATCGAGGCGGGGCAGTCGGAAAATATAACTCTGTATGCAAAATGGGTTGAAATAATTACGTATATCCCTGTTTGGGGCGATGCGTCGCTTTCCAACGGACTTACATCTTCGGACGCAAGGCTTATATTAAGATATTCCGCAAGACTTGAGCAGTTTTCCGATACTCAGAAACTCGTATGCGACATAAATAACGACGGCAAAGTTACGGCGTCCGATGCAAGGCTTGCGCTCAGAATATGCGCAAAGCTTGAAAATCCCGAGGCGCTCAGGGTGAAATATTCGCTCGGAACGATAACCGCCGAAGAGGGCGAGATTGTCGTTAAAAAATAAACAAACAAAAACCTTGCTTTTTACGGCAATTGAGTGTAAAATTAATTGAGCGAATAACAAAAAGAAAGTGTGTTAAGAATTATGGAAAAATTTATAGTTGAAACATCCGCAAGACACGTACACGTTTCCAAGGAAGACCTTGAAATCCTTTTCGGCAAGGGATATGAGCTTACCCCTAAAAAGAATCTTTCTCAGCCCGGTCAGTTTGCCTGCACAGAGAGAGTTGCCGTTGTAGGTCCCAAGAGCAGTTTCCCCGCTGTTTCGATTCTCGGCCCTGTACGTCCCGCAACTCAGGTTGAGATTTCCGCTTCGGACGCGCGTTCAATCGGCGTTTCGGCTCCTATCAGAGAGTCCGGCGATATCGAGGGCTCAGGCGCATGCAAGATTGTAGGTCCCTGCGGTGAGATTGAGATTGACAAGGGCGTTATCGTAGCAAAGAGACATATTCACATGACTCCTGCCGACGCAGAGAAATACGGAGTTAAGGATAAGGATATCGTAAGCGTTAAACTCGATACTGCCGACAGAAGCCTTATTTTCGGCGACGTTGTAGTAAGAGTAAGCGAGAAATTCGCGCTCGCAATGCACATCGATACCGACGAGTCGAACGCGGCTATGGCTGTACCCGGAACGATGGGCGAAATCGTTAAATAATTGAATCAATAAAATAAATAAGGAAGTCTGCTTTTGCGCGGACTTCCTTTTTATTTGTATTGGATTTTATTTTGTAATTGCCTCGTTCAATGGTGCGTTGACGGTGTCGGGCGCGGACGATGCGGACTGGATTGCCGATATATAATAATTTCCGCTTCTTTCGAGCAGTGTTATTTTTAAATACTTATCCGCTCCGGGTGTTATCATATTGCCGTTTTTGTCCGTTTCCCAGCTGTCGTAGCTTATCATTCCGACCGTTATAACAACCGAACTTCTCTCCTGTTTTACTTCCGTTATGCTCGGCGTGTATATCGGCGTAATAGCCGTCAGCGGAATTTTATAGACTTTATTAGTCTTGTCGTATGTGAATTCGTATCCGTAACCCTCGACGGTTTTGTGCTCGGGTTTAATTTCGTCTGAGAAAAACTTTGTAAAAGCCGATTCAACATCGGAGTCGGGAATGAGCATATATCCGTCGTCGTATTTGTACGTGTCGGGCGCCGTATCGCTGTCGACGAGCGACCACAGCGCGATGTTTAACAGGTCGTTCATATCGGCGCCGGAAATATCGTCGAACGTCTCCGGGTCGATTGCCGCGACGGGGATTACAAAGTCGTTATACTGTGAATAATCCTTTTTTATAAATTTGTCGTTTATAAATCCGACCGCGTAATAAACGGAAAATGCAAGTCCCGCGAGTGCGAATATTATAATTATTAATCCGGCGGCAAAGGAACCCTTGCCGATTCGTTTTGATTTCGGCGAATCGTTTTCCGATTTTAATGACCGGATTTCGGTACGGACTTCACCCTCCGCGTTTTCTTTTTTTAACTCGGCGGGTATGTCCTCTTTTTTTATTTTTAATCTTTTGGGTCTACGTTCTTTCAAAATACGCACCTCATCTGATTTGTCCGTTTCCTCTGATAACGAATTTGTTTGTTGTCAGCTTGTCAAGACCTATGGGACCTCTTGCGTGGAGCTTCTGAGTCGAAATGCCTATCTCCGCGCCGAGACCGAACTGTCCTCCGTCGGTAAAACGCGTGCTTGCGTTTACGTAAACGGCGGCGGAGTTTACTTCGTTTAAGAATTTTTCAGCCTCGGAGTAATCCTCGGTTATAATGCACTCGCTGTGACCGGTCGAGTACTTTGCAATATGCGCTATTGCCTCGTCCGTATTGTTTACCGTTTTTATGCTGATTTTATAGTCAAGATATTCTTTACCCCAGTCGTCGTCCGAGGCGGGGAGAATGCCGTCTGTTACGGAGCATGCCGTTTCGTCGCCGTATATTATAACGTTTTTCTCGTCAAGTTTTTTCTTTATTACGGGAAGCGCTTTTTTTATGATATCCTTGTGAATAACGAGACTTTCGCACGCGTTGCACACGGACGGACGGGAAGTTTTTGCATTAAAAATAATGTCCGCCGCCATGTTTATATCCGCCTTTTTATCAACGTAAATATGGCAGTTGCCCGCGCCTGTTTCAATAACGGGAACACTCGCGTTTTCAACGACGGCTTTTATAAGTCTTGCGCTTCCTCTGGGGATAAGCACGTCGACGAATTCGTTTAACTTCATAAGTGAGGCTGTTATCTCATGGTCGTTGTTGTCAATGAGCTGAACCGCGTTTTTGTCAAATCCTGCTTCATCAAGAGCTTCTCGCATGGAGTCGGCGATTGCTTTATTTGAATTAAAAGCCTCTTTACCGCCCTTTAATATAACCGCGTTGCCCGACTTGAGACAGAGCACGGCGGCGTCGGCTGTGACGTTGGGACGGGCTTCATATATCATTGCGATAACGCCGAGAGGCACGCTTATCTGCTCTATTTTCATTCCGTTTTCGCTCGTGTAGCCCGACAGCACCTTGCCGACGGGGTCGGGCAGACTTACTACCTCGAGAACGGCGGAAGCGATTGAATTTATACGCTCTTTTGTAAGCGCAAGACGGTCGAGCATAGCCTCGCTCATTCCGTTTTCCCTTGCCCTTTGTAAATCCAAAGCGTTGGCTTTCAGGATTATATCCCTATTTTCAATAAGTTTTTCCGATATTTTTTTAAGAGCCTGATTTTTTTCTCCGGTTTTCTTTTTTGCAGCCGAAACCGAAGCCTTTTTTGCGTTTGAGCCTATTTTATTAAGATACTCGTTTATTTGAGTCTGAGTCATAATATCAGCCTTTCGTAAATCTTGTGCCGATTTGATGTCCGTCGATAAGTTTGTAAATATCGGTCGGGTCCGAGCCGTTCATTATAACGGTCTCAATGCCGGCGTTCCCGGCTATCTGTGCGGCGTGAAGTTTTGTAACCATTCCGCCTGTACCGCGCTTTGTTCCCGCTCCGCCCGCGATTGCGAACGTCTCGTCGGTTATCTCTTTGACGACGGGAATTAAAACAGCGTCGTCGTCGGTCATGGGGTTTGCGCTGAACAGTCCGTCGATATCCGAGAGAATAACGAGCAGATCCGCGCCTATGAGCTTAGCAACAATCGCCGAAAGACTGTCGTTGTCGCCGTATACTATTTCCTCAACGGCAACTGAATCATTTTCGTTTATAATCGGGATAACTCCGTAGTTCAGCATTCTGTCGAACGAGTTTATGAGATTCTGCCGTCTGTCGTCGCTGTCGACGTCGCTTTTTGTTATAAGAAGCTGACCGACGGTGTGCGAGTATTCCGAGAACAGTTTGTCGTACATAAACATCAGTTCGCACTGACCTACGCATGCGACTGCCTGTCTTGACGGAGTGTCGGCGGGCTTTTCCTTAAGCCCGAGTTTGCCCACGCCTACTGCGATGGCGCCCGAGGATACGAGCACGACCTCCTTGCCCTGATTTTCGAGGTCGGACAGCACGCTTGCGAGCTTTGCCATGCGTCTTATGTTTATTTTACCCGTGTTGTACGTAAGAGTCGACGTTCCGACTTTGAATACAATACGTTTTGCGTTTTTTATGTCAGTCATATATTATTCTCCGAAATATTTAATTAAAATATATTGTAACATAAGAAAAAGATGAAGTAAATATTTATAAAAATTATTTTTAAACAATTTATAATAAGTTTTTGTCAAAACTCTATTGTTTTTAATAGGATAAAAAGTTATAATAAAATGAAATAATGTTGTGAAAGGATGCACATACATGTTATTTGCGCGTGATATCGCCATAGATCTCGGCACCGCCAATACGCTCGTTTACGTCAAGGGCAAGGGAATTATAATGAACGAACCGTCGGTTGTCGCAGTTGATATAAAATCGGAAAATCCCAAGGTTGTCGCCGTCGGAGGCGAGGCTAAGGTTATGATAGGCAGAACCCCCGGTTCCATTGCGGCGAAAAAACCGCTTAAGGGCGGCGTTATCGCCGACTATGAAATGACCGCGGACATGCTCAGGGCATTGATAGCAAAGGTTGTCAGCGGTTCTCTTTTCACCCGTGCGAGAGTAATTCTCACCGTTCCGTCGGGACTTACGGAGGTTGAAAGCCGTGCTTTTCATAACGCGGCGAGAAGCGCAGGCGCAAGATACGTCAGCATAATAGAGGAGCCCATGGCTTCGGCTATCGGCGCGGGACTGCCTGTTTCGGAGCCTGTCGGAAGCATGGTCGTAAACGTCGGCGGAGGTACCAGCGAGGTTGCGGTTATTTCGCTCGGCGATATCGTCACTTCGAACTCCGTAAGAATCGGAGGCGACGCTATGGACGAGGCTATAATTGCTTATATAAGAAAAAAACATCAGCTCTTAATCGGCGAGAGAACCGCCGAGGAACTAAAAATAAAAATCGGTTCCGCCGTACCGTATGACGGCGAGGGCGCTATGGATATAAAGGGCAGAAATCTTGTCGACGGCCTTCCAAAAAACACGGAAATAACGTCTGACGAGGTTCGTTCGGCAATTTCCGATGCTGTCAATCAGATCGCCGATACGGTATGTGAAACGCTCGAAAAAACTCCGCCGGAGCTTGCATCCGACATTATGGACAGGGGAATAGTTCTCACCGGAGGCGGAGCGCTGCTTCGCGGTCTTGACAAACTTATCAGCGACAGAACGAAAATCGACGTGCGCGTTTCGGACAATCCCCGCGAATGCACCGTTGTAGGCGCCGGCAAATGCCTGGAGGTCAGCGTTCTTAATATTAACAGATAAAGATTCGGAGTTATTATGGACAGATTCTTTAAAAGCAGGAGATTTAAGGCGTTTATATGCGTGTTTGCGGCTCTTCTTGCCGGCATTGTATTTGCGGCTGTTACGACGGATTCGGTTTCTCCGTTGACCGCCGCTGCGGGTATAGTGTTCAGTCCGCTGCAAAAGCTGTCTTCCGCCGTCGGAGAAAAAACGAGAAACACGTTCGGCTCTTTCGTCTCATCCTCGATATATAAAGAGGAAATTTCGAGACTCAGCGGTGAACTTAATAAGAAAAACGAAGAGCTCGTCGACTACGAGCGGACAAAGCAGAAACTTAATTCATATGAGGAATTTCTCGGCGTAAAGGATTCGAATCCCGACTATGTTTTCTGCCCGGCAACGGTTATTTCGCGCGATGCGTCGGACGTTTACAATACATTTATGATAGACAAGGGCTCGTCCGATTCCGTAAGCGTAAATGACCCCGTAATATACGGCAATTACGTTGTCGGAATAGTCAAGGAGGTTTCCCCGACCTCCAGCGTCGTTAAAACCATACTTGACCCGAGTGTTAATATAAGCGTTTATGAGATTAAAACGAGGGAGAGCGGTTATTCATCGACGACTTCCCGCCTTTCTTTCGACGGACTGTGCAGAATGTCCGGACTTACGCGGACGACCGCGGTTTCAAAGGGCGGAGTGGTGTGCACGTCGGGTCTGGGCGGTATTTTCCCGCGTGACCTTATCGTCGGAACCGTCGACGAAATAAGAGACGAGGACAACGACGTTTCCTCATATGCCGTTATTGAACCCGGCGTTGATATAAAAACAGTCGCCGATGTGTTCGTAATAACCGATTTTGAGGGACAGAACGGCTGATTTTTTCGGGAGATTTTATTTATGTTTTACAGGGAGAACGTGAAAAGAAATGCGCGCCGTGTGATTTTTTTGGCTTTCGTTGCGCTGTCTGCGCTTATTGAGAACTCAGCCGGAGCCCGCGGAATCTTTTCTTTTAAAATTATATATATGATTCCGCTTGTCGTTTCTCTCGGCGTTTTCGAAAAAGAGACGTGCGGACTCGTTTACGGCATTATCGGCGGTGCGTTCATAGATGTTTCGTCTGTTTCGCCCGACGGGCTGAACGCCCTGTTTTTCGCATTTGCCGGATGTACGGCGGGCGTGCTTGTACACTACGTAATGAAGAGGAATTTTATAAGCGCGTTTATAATAACGGCCGTTTCGTCTGTTGTTTACGAGACTATGGCGTGGCTTATACGCGTTATGATACCCGTGGGAGACAGGGGATGCGCCTTGCTTTTAAGCCGGTATCTGCCGTCGGCGGGATTAACCGTTTTGATTTTGCCCGTTACTTATATTATAACGGGACTGTGCATGAAGTATCTGAAGGATAAGGAAAACATCGTTATCGGGTGACGCTTATGGATAAAACAAAAATAATAAGACGGGCGAGAGTAACGTTCGTTTTGTTTATATGCGCGGCGATAATTTTTGTTTCGGCTGTCGTAAGAGTTCAGTTTTTTGACGAGGATTCATACGCCGCGGGCAAAAAATACAGAACGTACGAGGTTGCGGTCGAGGCTTCGAGGGGCGAGATTCTCGACAGAAACGGCAAACCGCTCGTTACCAACAGACAGGGCAACCGCATAATATTTGACGCTTCGTCTTTCCCCTCGTCGTCTGAAAAAGAACAGCGTAATACTATTATTAATTCTCTTATAAAATTATTCGAATCGAATTCTCTCGAATGGGACGACAATCTGCCTATAATATTCGACGATAACGGCAGTCTCGTATTCGCCGAGGACAGGGAAGCCGATATCAAGGCGCTTAAAAATAAAAATATGCTCAATCTAAACAGATACGCTACGGCGCAGAACTGTATGGACGCGCTTATAGATATGTATTCGCTTTCAGATTACGCCCTTGCCGACGCGCGGAAAATAGCGTCCGTTTTGTATGAAATGTGGCGTACGGGCTATTCAGTCAGCAATCCGTTCGTTTTCGCAGAGGACGTCCCGAATGAAATCGTTTCGATTATTCTTGAAAACAGCGATTTGTACACAGGCGTAAAATCCGAGGTCGTAACGTACAGAGAGTACGGGAATACGCCTCTTGCCTCTCATATTCTCGGCATTGTCGGAGTTATTAACGACACGGAGTACGAAAACGCGAAAAAGAAAAATGAGGAACTTCTCTCGTCCGATACGCTGACCGCGGTACAGCGAAAGAAAATAGAGGTCAACGCATACTCGCTCAACGACGATATCGGTAAATTTGGCATTGAGAGTGTAATGGAGGAGTACCTCAGAGGGCAGAAAGGCATAAAAACCGTATCGATAGACACTGATTCAAATGTTTCCGAGGAATATACGATTCCGCCCGTGCAGGGAAATACCGTCGTCACTACGATAGATTCGACATTGCAGAGCGTGGCGCAGACCGCCCTTGAGAACAGAATTCTCGAGCTTACCGCCGAGGCGGGACTGGAAGCCGCCGGTGCGGTCGTCGTTCTGAATGTCAATACGGGCGAAGTGCTTGCAAGCGCTTCATACCCGACTTATAATCTTGCCGAGTATTACGACAAATACGACGAACTCGCGAAAAATCCCGCGTCCCCGCTGTGGAACAGGGTCTTGCAGAGTACATACGAGCCCGGTTCTACGATGAAGCCCGTTATGGCTGTCGCGGGACTCGAATCCGGAACTATAAACAAGGATTCAAAATTCTTCTGCGGTAAGGTATTCGATTATCACGGACAGGAATTCGGATGCTTAGGCTCTCACGGAAATATAAACGTTGTCAGCGCGCTTGAGGTTTCGTGCAATATTTTCTTTTATAATCTTGCCGACCTTATGGGTATTGATATTATGAACGATTATTCCCGCCGTTTCGGACTCGGAAGCAAAACCGGCGTAGAACTGCCGGAGGCTTCGGGTATTCTCGCGGGTAAGGCGTACAGAGAATCCGTAGGTCAGAAATGGTATTCGGGCGATACGATTCAGGCGGCTATCGGTCAGTCGGACAACCAGTTTACGCTTATGCAGATGGTTAACTACTGTGCGACGATTGCAAACAACGGTACGCGCTATACTCCTCATTTCGTAAAAAGCGTCGTTACGTACGATTATTCCGATACCGTGTCGGAGACCGGTATAACCGTGGCTCAGAATACGGGCGTTGCACAGAATACGATTAATATTGTCAAAGAGGGTATGTACGACGTTGCAAACTACAGTTCGTGCGCCTCGGCGTTTTCACCCTTACAGTACAAGGTGGCGGCAAAAACCGGTACCGCTCAGATTAAAAAGATTGTAAACGGAAGCATTGTAAACGGAAACAATGGTTTTATAATGTGTTTCGGACCTTACGAGGCCCCGGAGATAGCAATAGCGGTCGTTGTCGAAAACGTTAACTCCGGTACCGCTACGGCAAAGGTTGCGGCTGATATATTCGAGTATTATTTCTCCTCGAGAAGTCAGGTTTCCGCAGTACAGCAGATAAATTCAATTCTTAATTAATACATTCGGAGGAAAGTTATGTCAGACGTTATTGCGGTCGCTTCCGGCAAGGGAGGGGTAGGAAAATCTACTTTTTCGTGGCTGTTCGGCGGAGCGTTCGCCTCAATGGGAAGAAAAACGATTCTTATCGATCTCGATGCGGGACTTAATGCGCTCGATATCCTTTTCGGAGTGCGGGAGAATACCGTTTTCGGCTGGAACGACGTCTCTGAGGGCAGGTGCTCTCTTGACGACGCAGTTATGCACTGCGGTGAAAATATCGATTTGCTCGCTTCCCCTTCGGAGGTTAAAAATTTTGACTCTCTTTCGGACATAATAACCGGTCTTCGTGAAAAATACGAGCATATAATCCTTGACGCTCCCGCGGGACTCGAATCCGGATTTATCGGGGCGGTCAAAAACTGCGATAAGACAATAATGGTTGCTACACCTGACGCCGTAAGCGTTCAGGGCGCAGCGAAGGCTGCGGGAAAAGCTGCCGAATACGGCGTTAATATAACGAATCAGCGTATCGTCATAAACAGATTTTTAAAAAAAGAAGCGAAGAAATCGAGGCTTCTTAATATCGACGGCGTTATTGATTCGTCGGGCGTCAGACTTTTGGGGATTATTCCTGAGGACAAGGCTCTTATATGCATGTCGGTTACGGGTAAAATGCCTAAAAAGAAAAGCGAAGTTTATTGTGCGGTGAAGCGTATAGCCATGCGCGCCGAGGGAAAAAATGTTCCGCTTGATTTTAAACATATGAAATAAACAGTTGAAATATACAAAAATGTATGTTAAAATACACATGTGAACCTGTGTTTATATGGAAAAACTTATGGTAAAATTATAATTATTGTATACTGAATGAAAGATGGTGTTTTTATGAATATCGCATTGATAGCTCACGATTCCAAAAAGGAGCTTATGACGCAGTTCTGTATCGCTTACTGCGGAATACTCAGCCATCATAACTTGTGCGCTACGGGAACGACGGGACGTATTGTCGCCGACGCTACCGGACTTGAAATCAAAAAATACATGAGCGGTACGCAGGGCGGTGACCAGCAGATAGGCGCGAGAATCGCATGCAACGAAATCGATTTGCTTCTCTTCTTCAGAGACCCGCTTAACGCAAAACCCCACGAACCGAACGAAGCTAATCTTTTAAGACTGTGCGATGTTCACAATGTACCTGTTGCAACGAATATCGCTACGGCTGAGTCGCTTGTCAGGGGACTCGAAAGAGGAGACCTCGACTGGAGAGACATTGTAAATCCTAAAAAATAATGTTTCCTCATCGAATGAAAAACGAATAAAAACGAAGAAGCTATAATTCGGAATAAGCATGTTGATTACAGCTTGGATTATGTTTTATAGCTTCGTTTTTTTATTAGAATTATTATTTTGTTTTAAGGTTTTTATCTTTATTATCAGGATGAAAACGCAGTATAACGAGGTATTTTTGTTATGGCATTGCTAACTAAGGCTGTTAAGGGTACGAACGACGTTCTGCCCTCGGACAGCTATAAAAATCAGTTTATAGAATCGACCGTACTCGAAATTGCCGAAAATTTCGGTTTTAAGGAGATAAGGACTCCCGTTTTCGAGCATACGGAGCTTTTTAACAGAAGCGTCGGCGACACTACCGACGTCGTTCAGAAAGAGATGTATACCTTTGACGACAACGGCGGCAGAAGCATTTCATTAAAGCCGGAGGGCACTGCGGGAGCTGTCCGCGCGTTTCTCGAACACGGACTTTTCAACGAGCCTTTACCGCAGAAGCTCGCATATGTAACGCCGTGTTACAGATATGAAAAACCCCAGGCGGGCAGGTTAAGAGAGTTTCACCAGTTCGGAGTCGAGTGCCTCGGCGCGGGAACTCCGCAGGCTGACGCGGAGATTATTTCGCTCGCTCAGCACGTTTTCGATTTCTTCGGCGTTACGGGAATCAAACTCAACATAAATTCAATCGGTTGTCCCGAGTGCAGAAAGAAATATCACTCTGCATTAAAAGAATATTTTGAGTCGAAAAAATCGGATCTCTGTGAGACGTGCCTCGGCAGACTCGAGCGCAATCCCATGAGAATTCTCGACTGCAAGAGCCCCGTTTGTTCTTCAATAGCAAAGGACGCGCCGAAAGTGCTCGATTATATATGCGACGAGTGCAGAGAGCATTTTGAGGGCGTTAAGAAATGTCTTGACGCTATGGATATAGAATATACCGTCGATCCCATGATAGTAAGGGGACTCGACTATTATACAAAAACGGTTTTTGAATTTGTTTCGACCGAGATAGGCGCGCAGGGAACGGTCTGCGGCGGCGGAAGATACGACGGACTTATAAGCGAACTGGGCGGTCAGCCTCTTCCCGCCGCGGGATTCGGCATGGGAATAGAGAGACTTATGCTCTTAATGCAGACTCAGAACACGCCTATGCCGGCACCCAAACCCGTTGATTTGTATATCGCTTCGACCGACGAGAGTACAATGCTTCTTGCATTAAAACTTGCAGACGAACTGAGAAGCGAGGGCGTGAGCGTTCAGCTCGACGTTGTCGGACGTTCGGTTAAGGCACAGATGAAGTTTGCTAACAAAATCGGCGCGCTTTACACAGCTGTGCTCGGTTCCGATGAAGTATCGAACGGAAAAGTTACCGTTAAATGCATGGAGGACGGAAACGGCGAAGAGCTCGAGCTTGAAGATTTTGCCGAGCATTTTATAAGCATGTCCGTAAATAAATCGCTTGAAGGACTCGGCGATTTAGACGGAGATTTTGACATATCAAGTTTGTTGGGAGGTAGTCTGTGACAAAAAGTCACGGCGAGAGAAAAATGGATTTTTTAACGGGAATGAAGAGAACTCATTACTGCTCGGACTTAATAGCGTCCGACGGCGGTAAATCGGTTACGGTATGCGGATGGGTTCAGGTCAGCCGCGACCTCGGAGGTCTTATTTTTATTGACTTAAGAGAAAGAACGGGTATCGTTCAGCTTGCATTCGACGACAGCACTGACAGAGGAGTATTTGATAAGGCTTCATCGGCAAGAAGCGAGTACGTTTTGGCGGCAAAGGGCGTTGTAAGAGAGCGTTCGTCAAAAAATAAGGATATCGAAACGGGAGATATCGAGATTGAAGTCAAGGAACTTCGTATTTTAGGCAAGAGCGAGACTCCTCCTTTTGAAATTATCGAGAACTGTCAGACTGCCGAAACGCAGAGACTCAAATACCGTTATCTCGATTTAAGACGTCCCGACCTCCAGAAGAATATCCTTTTCAGAAACAAGGTTGCGCACATAACGAGAGATTATTTCTATGAAAAAGGATTCGTAGAGATTGAGACTCCCATTCTTATAAAATCCACGCCCGAGGGCGCGAGAGATTTCCTCGTTCCGTCGAGACTTCACAACGGCAGCTTCTACGCTCTGCCCCAGTCGCCCCAGCTTTACAAACAGCTTTCGATGGTTGCGGGCTTTGACAGATACATTCAGCTTGCCAGATGCTTCCGCGACGAGGATTCGAGAGCCGACAGACAGCCCGAATTTACGCAGATAGACCTTGAAATGTCGTTCGTCGACGTTGAGGACGTTTTAGAAGTCGGCGAGGGCTATATCGCGAGAATTTTCAAGGACGCTCTGGGCGTTGACATTCCTCTTCCGCTCAAACGTCTTACATATAAGGACGCAATGGAACGTTACGGTTCGGACAAGCCCGACACGCGTTTCGGCATGGAGATTTACGACCTTTCCGACGAGGTTAAGGACAGTAATTTCGTCGTATTCAAATCCGCTCTCGAAAACGGCGGTACGGTAAGAGGCATTACGGCAAAGAATGCCGTATCGAAGCTTTCGAGAAAGGAAATAGATAAGCTTACCGACTTCGTAAAGGGTATCGGCGCAAAGGGTCTTGCATGGATAAGAATGACCGACGACGGTATAGCTTCGTCGTTTGCAAAATTTATGAGCGAGGACGAGATGACCGCGATTCTCAATAAAGCGGGCGCGGAAAAGGGCGACGTAGTTCTCATTATCGCCGACGCTAAGAAGAATCTTGCGCTTACAAACCTCGGCGCGTTGAGATGCGAGGTCGCAAAGAAGCTTGACATTATCGGCGAGGGCTATAACTTCCTGTGGATTACCGAGTTCCCGTTCTTCGACTGGGACGAGGACAATCAGCAGTGGGTCGCAATGCACCATCCGTTTACCGCTCCTATGGACGAGTGTATTGACTATCTTGAAACGGACAAGGCTTCTGTCAGAGCAAAGGCGTACGACCTTGTTTTGAACGGAATCGAGCTTTCGAGCGGTTCAATAAGAATTACGAATCCCGAATTACAGAACAGAATGTTCAAGCTTCTGGGCTTTACCGACGAGGAAGCTCATGCGAAATTCGGATTCCTGCTTGACGCGTTCAAGTACGGCGCACCCCCGCACGGAGGTATGGGCATAGGACTTGACCGTCTCGTAATGCAGATGCTCGGTGCTCAGAGTCTGAGAGACGTTATACCTTATCCCAAGCTTAAAGACGCGACGGAGGCTATGACGCAGTGTCCGTCGCCCGTAGATTCCGCACAGCTTGACGAACTCGGAATCAAGGTTATTAAAACCGAAGAAAATAAATAACGGCTTTATTGCCGTTTGCAGGTGATGAAAAATGACGGGAACAATTAAAAAGCTTTTGTCCGTAATTCTTGCGCTGACAATGCTGTTTTCGCTTAACGTATGCTCGTTTGCGGAAAATGAAACGGAAATTGACAAGCCGTTTGCCGACAGCGAATTTTTTACCGACGGTGATTACAGTATTCATTACAGAGTAATTCCCGCCGAGGGCGAGAGAAAAGGCAGAATTCTGTTCATTCACGGATTTTTATACTCCGGCTCGACGTGGAACGATACCGCGAGAGAGATTTCGGCTCAGGGGTATGACTGCGTACTTGCCGATCTGCCCGACTTCGGCTATTCTACGCGTGAGACCTTCGACACGAATTATATTTCCCGCGAACAGCTTATGACCGACCTTATGGAGAGCATCGCTCCTCTTTCCGAATGGATAGTCGCGGGTCACTCCATGGGCGGAGGTATCGCGTCGAATATCGCAGTTTCACATCCGGAAATTAAGGCATTAATGCTCTACGCACCCGCGGTTCAGAGCAAGGTAAGTCCGTTGTTCGAAAAAGCGGCGAGGAACGATAAACTGATGAATTTAATGCAGAAAATCGCGAACGCTGTATTGAGCATAAATATTATTGTTAAATTCGCGGCGGGATATACGGCGAGAGATTGGCAGTATGGATTGAAATACGACGCGTCGATTCTGTCCGAACCTCTTAAAATCGACGGAACCATGCGCGGAATCTGCGTTCAGTACGCAAGAAGCGAACAGACCGATACAGAGTCTCTTGCGAATATCAATATTCCCGTACTGCTCGTATGGGCAAGCGACGACGTCGCACTCGGAAGCAGTGATACTTCAGCGTTTTCGAAGGTTCTCGACGGCAAGGCGCAGACTCATTATGTCGACGGCGGTCATATATTTATAGAGTCGCAGGCTCATAAGACTGCGGATATAACGCTCGGTTTCCTCTCTGAGGTTAGCTGAATTTGAAAAATTACATTTGAGTAAATTATATGAAAACACGAGAAAAACGGAGAAAAACAGAGCTTACGTTTTGTAAATGAAAAAAGTTTTCAAAAAGTGTTGACTTATAATATAAAATGTGATAACATTAACAGGCGCGTTGAGAGACGCGTCTGATTTTGTTTTAAATTTATCAAATATATTCGGAGGTCAGATTTATGTCAACTTATATGCCAAAAGCTGAAGAAATCACTCGTGCTTGGTATGTTCTTGACGCAGAGGGAAAGACTCTCGGCGCAGTTGCTGCCGAAGCTGCCGTTCTTCTTCGCGGCAAGCATAAACCCACGTTCGCTTATCATGAGGACTGCGGCGACAACGTTATCGTTATCAACGCCGAGAAGGTTGTTCTTACAGGTAAGAAGCTCGAGCAGAAAATGTACTATCATCACACCGGTTATATCGGCAACATGAAAGAAGTTAAGTACAGCACTCTCATGAGAGAGAAGCCCTGCTTCGTTGTTGAGAAGGCTGTTAAGGGTATGCTTCCCGACAACACTCTCGGCAGACAGGCATTCACTCGTCTTCATGTTTACGCAGGCGCAGAGCACAAGCATGCCGCTCAGAAGCCCGTTGTAAAAGAGTTTTAAGAAAGGGGAGGCAAATTAAATGTACGAAAGCAATCCTTATTTTTACGGTACCGGCAGAAGAAAGAGCTCGGTAGCAAGAGTCCGCGTTTATCCCGGCACCGGCAAGGTAACAATCAATGACAGAGACATCGACGACTATTTCGGTCTCGAGACTCTTAAGACAATCGTTCGTCAGCCCCTCGTTCTTACAGAGACTGCCGAGAAGTTCGATATCGTATGCAGAGTCTCGGGCGGCGGCGTTTCCGGTCAGGCAGGCGCAATCCGTCACGGCGTAGCAAGAGCACTTCTTCAGTTCGACGAAAACCTTCGTCCCGCTCTCAAGAAGGCAGGCTTCCTCACTCGTGACCCGAGAATGAAAGAGAGAAAGAAATACGGTCTCAAAGCAGCCCGTCGCGCTCCCCAGTTCTCAAAGAGATAATTTTTTATCGAATATTATCAAAAGCCCGAAACTGCGGTTTCGGGCTTGTTTTTATGCGTTATGAAACGTCAAAAAACCGCCGATAAAAAACCGCCGATAAATCCCGCCGATAATATTAATAAGATTAAAGAGTTTTTAAAGGATAATAAAGAGGCTACAACTTCACAAATCAGCGATTTTATTAAGCTTTCACCGAGAAGAACAAGGGAAATTCTTAAAGAAATGCTTGCCGATGGTGTTATAATTTCAAATGGAAAAAATAAAAACAGAGTGTATAGGTTGTTGCGGTGATTAAAAAATAATACAGAATAAGCCCGAGACTGCGGTTTCGGGCTTTTAGACTGTCGATAAAGCACCTGAACCACGCCATAAAACCATGTTATGTTTTGTTATATCAGAAAAAAGCTTTTTTGATCAATTGCAAACATATTTTGATTTTTAATAAAATGCCCCGAAATCTGATGATTTCGGGGCATTTGCGTTTTTCGTTTTTTCCTCGCTGCGGTACTTTTGTACAGCGACGCTCGGAAGAAAACGAAATTCAGGCACATTCTCGGCAGTCCCACAGCTTGCCGAAAACTACTTTTTCGACAAGCTGAAGCCCGAAACTGCGGTTTCGGGCTTGTTTTTATGTGTTATGAAACGTCAATAAATCGCCGATAAATCCCGCCGATAAATCCCGCCGATAAATCCCGCCGATAAATCCCGCCGATAAATCCCGCCGATAAATCCTGCCGATAAAAAACCGCCGATAAATCCCGCCGATAAAAAACCGCCGATAAAAACGTTATTATACATTAAAAACGTGAATATATATTTTATTAAAAATATCAAGGCGGGGACGGTTTGTGTTTTGCGTAATATATGAAGTAAACGAAAAACGGCGCAGGGGAGCGGGTATTGTCAAAAGCATTGAATATTCGGACGCGGGACGCGGTATAGAATATTACCGTGCGGGAATATATAAAATCAAAAACGTACGTGACGAGGAAGAGCTTAAAAACGCGCTCGGACGGACTGTAAATCATTTTGTCCCCGAGGGGGATGTTGTACTGCCCGATTCACGCGGAATCGAAAAAATCGAGACGTACGGCTTCGTACGCGACCTTATGCTGTATAAATTAATCGAGGCGGTAAAGGATCAGAATGTTCAAACCGCAGCGGTTAAATGCTCCGACGCGGTTTTTGCAGATAAATGCGTTTGTATTGCGAAATATGTACGCGACGTTAGGCTGCTCTGCCGTAACGAACAAATTTTAAATAATTACCGTTCGCGCGTGTTTTCGCTCTACGGTGCGAGCGCGGGGGATAATAACGGCGGGGATATAATCACGTTCGATTTTGATAATATAAAAATAATTCGCAGTTCCGGCGTTTTCTCGTTTGAAAAAATTATATATCCTATAGAAATTGCGGATTCCGTTCCGAAAAACGTGAAAAAACTCGACTTTTTCAGCGCGGTATATAAATATTCCGGGCAGAAAAAATATCTGCTCGCTAATTGCAGATTGATTTTTTCACAAGGAAAAGAGATAAAGGAACTGTTGAATTTATAATGGATATTCATAAAAATCAGCTTATATATTTCATAATAAAAAAAACCGCAGAGGGGCGGTCTGAAATTGATTAAAAAGAAAGTCTCCGCAAAACGGAGACTTTAATATTCAATTGGTGACCCGGACGAGAATCGAACTCGTGTTACCGCCGTGAAAGGGCGGTGTCTTAGCCGCTTGACCACCGGGCCTTTTATAAAAGCAACCCGATGAGAGGTTGCTTTTATTGGTAGCGGCAGTGAGATTCGAACTTACGACCAATCGGGTATGAACCGAGTACTCTAGCCAGCTGAGCTATGCCGCCATATTTGCCTGTACGCAACAGGCAAGATGTATTATACACAAGTAAAGCGTGATTGTCAACACTTTTTTTTAAATTAATAAAAAATATTATTTTATTTTTTCAATTATCCGTTCCAGAATGTCTGCGAGGTCGCCCTCCGCTCTGTCGTTCATCTCGCGGTAATTTTCGCTCGATATGTCGTCGGCAGTATCGCTTATTTTTCTTATTGACAGTAACGGAATATTACACTCGTTGCATACGGAGGCTATCGCGCCTGTTTCCATGTCGAATTCGCATATGCCGAATGTCTCTTTGAAAAACTCTTTTTTCTCCCTGTCCGCAAGGAAAATATCTCCGCATCCGAATTTTCCGCTTTTTTCGACTCCGGCTTCTTTCGCAAGCGTCAGAAGCTCTTTGTCGGCTTTGTAAACGTAAGTTTTCTGCGGTTTTGCGCCGTATTTATAGCCTATCGGCGTTAAATCGAAATCGCACTCGACAAACGATTCGCCCGCGACGAAGTCGTTTCTTTTAAGTCCCGATATTGCGCCGGACAGACCTATGTTCATTATTATATCCGCTTTGTCCTCGCTTATTAAAAACGCTGTTTCGCCCGCAGCGTTGACCTTGCCGATTCCGCATTCTATTCCTTTAACGATGTTATCTCCTATTTTGAATTCGGCGGTTCTTTTGCCTCTTGCTTCGCCGAGGACGCCCGAATGTTTTTTACAAAGCGTTATAAACGGCTCGAACTCGTTTTCGTCGGCTATTACCACGCCTATTTTTTTCATTTCTTTTCTTCCTCCAACGCTTCTGCAAGCGCCTTTGCGAACTGGTCGGGACATGACGTGGTCTTCATTCCGCATCTGATGCCCGAAACGGAATTTATGATATCCTCGGCTTTTTTGCCCTCGCAGAGTTTTGCTATGCCCTGCAGGTTTCCGTTGCATCCGCCCTGGAAGCTGACGTTTGATACTATACCGTCGTTGAGGTCGAACGTAATTGCACGCGAGCACGTTCCCTTTGTCTTATATGTGTATGTCATTTTTTTCATCCTTTCGCATTATCATACGTATTTATTTTAGCAAAAAAAAAGTCGATTATCAATATCAAAGCATAATTTCATCATAAAATCCATAAAATGTTTGACTTATTATAAAAATTAGACTATAATACAAATATGAATCACTTTCTGCTTGAAAGGACGCGATATTGATGGATATAATGACTGCCAAAGAAACTGTTATCACCGCAGGAAAAAGACTTGTTGAATCGGGACTTATCGCCCGTACATGGGGCAATGTAAGCTGCCGCGTTGATGATAACAGCTTTGTTATAACCCCCAGCGGAAGAAGCTATGAAACTCTTACGCCCGATGAAATCGTACTTGTTAAAATTGACGATCTCTCGTATGACGGCGACGTTAAACCCTCGTCCGAAAAGGGTATACACGCTCAGGCATACAAACTTCGTCCGGAGATTAATTTCGTAATTCATACTCATCAGATGAACGCTTCTGCTATAAGCTTTTTAGGTTCCGACATAAACTGCGTTCCGGCAGAGAGCAGAGACATTATCGGAAGCGATATTCCCGTAGCTTCGTACGGACTTCCCGGTACCGGAAAGCTTAAAAAAGGCGTTACCGAGGCTCTCGAGCGTTCGAATTCAAAAGCCGCTATAATGGCTCACCACGGCGCGGTATGCCTCGGCGTTGACTATGAGGACGCGTTCAAGGTCGCAAGCGAACTTGAAAAAGTATGCGAGGGCTATCTTAAAAATACATTCTACAACGCTATGGGCAAGACTGCTCAGACCGTTGAGGAGATTGCCGATTACTTTGCAGCAATCAACGTCCGTCAGGAGGAGTACGCGCAGTATGACCCGTATACCTCCGAGCGAGAGGGCGAGACTATGAATATGTATGACGAGGACGGAAACGTTACGAGAATAAATCTTCTCACGGGCGAGAACATCAGCGGAGGGGACTATCCCGAGACGATGGAACTTCACAGAGAGGTTTACAGACGCCGTAAGGACGTGAATTCCGTTATTCATTCTAAGAAGCCCGAAATTGTCGCCGTTTCGAAAATCGGCAAGACCATGAAGCCTCTGCTTGACGACTTTGCACAGCTTATCGGCATCACCGTAAGGGGCGCGGAGTATGATCCGGGCAATACCGTCAAGAGCGCGAAAAAGGTTGTCAGAAAGCTTCGCGGACGTAACGCGGTTCTTCTCTCGGGCAACGGCGCGCTTTGTGCCGCGGGCGACAAGTCGGACGCCGAAGCCGTTGAAATGGTACTCGAAAAGGGCGCCAGAGCGCAGATAAGCGCGGATCTTATCGGCGGAGCGAAAGCTATCAACCCCGTTGAGGCTCTGCTTATGAGAGTCGTTTATAAGACGAAATATTCAAAACAGAAAAAATAATCGTATAAAAAACACAGCCGTCTCCGATAATAATGTCGGAGGCGGTTTTTTGTATTCAAATTTAAAATACGAGGCAAAAAACGATATAAAAGGCCGAGTTTTGGCGGACTTCTGTTTATTGTTTTCGCGGTTTTTATTGCGCGGATTATTCTTTTTCGGCTTATTCTGTTTTCTATTTGCGGTAATAAAAGGCGGTTATCCGATTTATGCTCCGATTTTGTTTATTTCGGTTTCACTGACGATGTACGCGCTGTATTTATTTATAAAAGTCAAAAGCGAAATTCGATTTTATTTTCCCGCTGTAAGACCCGTTCATTTAAAAAGAGCGGGAATCGGACTTTATTTCAAATTCCTTTTTGCGGATATAATCGTAAATGCTTTAAAAATATTAACGCTGTCGGCGTTTCTCGTCTATCCCGCAGTGATTTTATCAGTATTGTTCATGCGAATAAAAAACGGGGGAGTATATTATTCGACTGCGGTCAGCTTAACCGTTTTGAGCGGAATATTGATTCTTACGGGGACGTACGTTTCGATTTTAATAAATTTAAGATTTTCGGCGGTGAATTATTATATTTTAAAAAGCCGTGACAGCTCTGTTGTTTTAAGTATAAAGAAAAGCCGAGGGAGCATGAACGATAAATTAAATAAATGCATGAGCGTAAAAATGAGAAATATTAAATATATTGTTTTAAGCTTGTTTATACTGCCTGCGCCGTACTGTATTTCGATGAAGAACGCCGTCGAACACGAAGCCGTGCTTTCTTATCTCTCCGATAAAAAAGAAAAGGCGGTCACGTTTATCATTGACCGCCCGGGTAAATTCAGTTTAGGTTGAGTACGTTCCAGCTTACGTCGTCGTTTCCGTCGAAATTCTCGTCGTCTTCGCTGTCGTTACCCGGCTTCTCCTGCGGGATTTCGGCGGTGACTTCGCCTTTTTTCAGCGCCGACCATATCTGAGGCGTGACGATCATCGTATATCCGCATCCGCCCGGCGCGCGCCACGCCGTCATGTCCTGCTCGGGAAATCCGAATACGGAGAGTATAGTCATTATGACTCCGCCGTGCGCGACTATTACAGCGTCGGTCGTTCCTGTTTTTATAAGCCCCTCGACGATATTATTAAAAGCCTTGACGACTCTTTTTCCGAATTCCTCGCTTGACTCTCCGTGCGGAGGGCATGCGTCCTTTCCGCCCTTTATCCAGTTTAAAAAATCCTCGCTGCCGTTTAATTCGTCCGCCGTTTTATTCTCGAATTCGCCGAAATTGCATTCTATCAGCTCGTTTATTACGATAGGCTCCTTGTCGGGATAGATTATATGCGCCGTTTGCAGACAGCGTTTTAAAGGACTCGAAAATACGACGTCGCAGTAGGGGTATATCATTGTCTCGTCCATGTTTTTAATCTGATTTACGCCCTCCGGCGCGAGAACCTCGTCCGTGTGGCCTATATATCTGCCCTCTAAATTTCCGGTCGTTATGCCGTTTCTTATAAAATGAATTCTGTATGTTTTCATTGCTTTTTCCTTTACAATCCGTTTTATCTGTTGTAAAATACTATACAACAAGTATAATGAGGTGTCAAGCATGAACGTCAATATTGCTTCAAGACTTTCTTCCCTGAGAAAAGAAAAGGACATAAGCCAGAAAGAAGCCGCGTCGGTTCTCGGCGTTTCGCAGGCTCTTTTGTCGCATTACGAAAAGGGAATACGCGAGTGCGGAATGGATTTTATCGTAAAGGCGTGCAGATATTATGACGTTACGGCTGACTATATGCTCGGAATGAGTCAGAACAGACACGGATTTAACGATATTTATTCACAGTCGGAACTGCCGACCGACCGCGACGCGAGCGTTCAGACGCTCTATCGAACGGTGCTTATGATAGGAAATAAAATGAGCGAAGCGGGAGGCAGTACGGCGAAGAGATTTTACCGTTCGCTGATGATTGCGGCTTACAGGATGGTTCTGCTCGCTTCCGACGCGGGACTGGTCGACGATAATTTATTTTCCCTCGGCAGGGAGAACAGCGAAATTCTGCTGGCGTGCATATCCGATAAACTTACGAGAAAACGTGCCGAGTGCGAAAAGTGCGAAGAACGCTTCGGCGAGGAACAGGTCTATATACATACGGTCGTAAAAGAGACGGAAAAGTATATAGAGGGTACGGTGAGCAAGGGATTTAAGAAGCAAGGTTAAAAACGCGGCGCTGTATACAAAAAGTGAAAAGCACGGGATGTCTCATGGTGAACATTCCGCGCTTTTTATATTATTCGGATTTTATTTAACCATAAGCTCCGATATCATATTTATGAATTCCGACGGGTTTTCAATCGTCATACCGCCGATGAGGCGAGCCTGGTCGTAAAGGAGTTTCGTAAATTTATTAAACGAATCCTTATCCTCAGTGTACAGAGTTTTAAGTTTTTCGGCTACGGGGTGAGAGGCGTTTAATTCGAGAACGATATCGGCCTTGACCTTGTTATCTGTGGGCATGGAGTTGAGTATTTTCTCCATTTCGACGGAGATATTGCCCTCGCTCGAAAGGCAGGCGGGGTAGTTTTTGAGTCTGTTTGTAAATTTAACCGACTGAACCGCGCCCGAAAGGATGTTTTTCATTTCCTCGAGCATATCCTTGCCCGATTCGTTCTGTTCTTCAAGCTGTTTTTTCTCGTCCTCTGTCGAAAGGTCGATTTCCTCGGCGCAGACGTTTGCGAATTTCTTGCCGTCGTACTCGTCGAGCATCTTCAGAGCAAATTCGTCGACGTTGTCCGTGCAGTAGAGGACTTCATAACCTTTTTCTTTAAGAGCGTCGGTCTGCGGGAGCATATCGATTTTTTCTGCGCTGTCGCCGCACGCATAATAAATTTTATCCTGTCCGTCTTTCATTCTCGAAACGTATTCGGAAAGGGTGACAAGCTTTTTCTCGGTTGATGAATAGAACATTACAAGATCCTTGAGAGAATCCTTGTGCGCGCCGAATTCGTTGTAAATTCCGAACTTCAGCTGAACACCGAACGATTTATAGAATTCTTCGTACGCTTCACGCTCGTTGTTAAGCATTTTCGTAAGCTCGTTTTTAATTTTTTTCTCAATGGTTCTTGCGATGAGCTTGAGCTGATGGTCATGCTGGAGAACTTCACGCGAAATGTTTAAAGATAAGTCCGCGCTGTCGACGAGACCTCTTACGAAGCTGAAATAGTCGGGGAGCAGGTCGGGACACTTGTCCATGATAAGAACGCCGTTTGAATAAAGCGCAAGTCCTTTTTCAAATTCCTTTGAATAATAGTCGTACGCAGGCTTCTTTGGGATAAACATAAGCGCGTCGAATGTCGCCTGTCCCTCTGTCTTTGTGTGTATAATCCTTGCGGGTTTTTCGAAATCGTAGAATTTTTCGGAGTAGAAACGCTCGTATTCTTCCTCTGAAATCTCGCTCTTATTTTTTCTCCAAAGCGGAATCATGCTGTTGACGGTACGCGTTTCGGTAAATGATTCGTACTCGCCCTCCTTGCCTTCGACAGGGCGTGAGGATTCGAAATCCATCTTAATGGGATATCTTATATAATCGGAATACTTTTTGATAAGTCCGCTGATTTTGTATGTTTCAAGGAATTCGTCGTACTTTTCGTTTTCCGTATCCTCTTTTATGTGAAGAGTGATGACGGTGCCGACGTCCTCCTTATCGCACGGCTCAATCGTGTAGCCGTCCGCGCCGGTCGAAGTCCAGCGGTATGCCTGATCCGAGCCGAAAGCCTTGCTCTCGACTGTAACAAGGTCGCTTACCATAAACGCCGAATAGAATCCTACGCCGAACTGACCGATAATCTCAACATCGTCTTTTTTGTCCGACTCCGCGTTGTCCTTCTTAAAATCAAGCGAACCGCTCTTGGCAATCGTGCCGAGGTTGTTCTCAAGCTCCTCGCTCGTCATTCCGATACCGTTATCGGTGATGATGAGGTTTCTGTTTTCTTTGTCAATGTCAACTTTAATGAAGAAGTCCTCTTTGTTCTTGCCTACGCTCTCGTCGGTAAGCGAACGAAAATAAAGTTTGTCGATAGCGTCGCTTGCGTTTGAGATAAGCTCTCTTAAAAAGATTTCCTTATGCGTATATATAGAGTTGATCATCATGTCAAGCAGTTTTTTCGATTCTGCTTTAAACTGTTTTTTCTTCATGATACGTCACCTTTAAAAAGAAATATTAGCACTCTGATATTTCGAGTGCTAATATATAGTATAATCCGATTTTCGGATTTGTCAAGAGGGGAGCGAAATTTATTTTGATTTGGGTTTTGCCAGCAGCGAAACTGTTAGTCCCGATAACAGCGCCGCCATTATTCCCGCGCTTCCCGCCGTCATGGGACCTGTCAGCGCGCCGAGAAGTCCCTGTTCGTCGACGGCTTTTTTTGTACCCTCGCACAGTACGTGACCGAATCCCGTCAGCGGAACTGTCGCGCCCGCCTGTGCGAATTCGGCAAACGGTTTGTACAGTCCGACAGCGGATAAAATAACTCCAGCGACGACGAACCCGACGAGAATACGCGCCGGAGTCAGAGCCGTGAGGTCGATTAAAAGCTGACCGACGACGCATATAAGCCCGCCGATAAGAAATGCTTTGAGAAAAATCATATATAACACCTCTGCACGGATATTATTTGTATTTTTTCTTAATATATACATTTAAGTCATTCGAGTAAATAATCCGGGAGGGGGAAATATTATATTCTGAATATGAAAATCAACCTGACATTTGTCAAGTTGATTTTTCGGAAAAACAGTTTAAAACGCCGGAGTGATTCTCCGGCGTTTTTAGTTATATGTTCTTTATGCTGTTATAGTGATCGGCGTATCGAAATTATTCCTTAGCCGCAAGTTTTTTAGCATAGCATGCGCTGCAAAGGACAGAGCTGTCGTCGTGGGGCTCAAAGGGAACCTTAGCCTCTCCGCCGCATTCTGCGCAGACAGCCGTGTAAAGCTTTCTTTCGGGTCTGCCCGCCTGTTTGCGTGCCATACGGCATGCCTTACATGTTTTAGGCTCGTTGGTAAGTCCCTTTTCTGCGTAGAACTCCTGCTCACCGGCGGTGAAAACGAATTCCTTACCGCAGTCTCTGCATACAAGTGTCTTGTCTTCGTACATAGTGTAACCTCGCTTGAAAAAAAAGTATTCGCCCCCCGCGCGGTACACCCGCTTTGGGACATATATCCAAAAACCGACTGTCAGCCGGGCTTTGCACCATGATTATCCGGCTTAAGTGAAACGGCGCGCAGTTTTCGTTTTATTCTCTGCAATGCGTTATCCGCCGATTTTTTTTCAATATTAAGCCGATATGATATTTCGTTATAAGTGTAACCGGAAAGATACATGGACAGAACTTTTTTTTCAAAGTCAGACAAGACCGAGTAAAAACTGTTCAATAACTCTGCATACTGTTCCCGTTCTATGAGCTTTATTTCCGGAGCGCTGTCCTCATCCGCGTCAAAATCCGACACGTCGTCAATATTGATTAATCCGCCGTTTGCAGAGCGTTTTTTTGCCTCGAGCGAGCGGATTGCCGACAGAATGCGGTTTTTTACGCATGTATAGGCGTATGTTGAAAAGGACGCTTTCGTTTTGTTTTTGTCATAAGTGTATACCGCATTTATGAATCCGAGCATGCCCTCCTGAGCAATGTCGTCCGAGTCCAAAGTGACAGCCGAAAAACCGCCCGCCGCGCTTCTTATCATGGGGGTATATTTTGCGATTAACTCGGCAAGGGCTTTTTCATCTCCGGACTTGCATTTTGATATAAGAACGCCGTCGGACTCGCTTCCTGCGGAACCGGAAAATGATAAACTCATAATGTAATCCGTTCGTATGATGATAGTTTTTATTAATACAATTATAATTATATACCATTTTTTTATACTTTGTCAACAATTTTTTTATATACGGAGAAATAAATATTTTTATAGAATACGAAAGATATCATTTTTTTTTTTGTAAATTTATTGTCGGAATAAAAAAATGCAAAAAATATTGAAAATAACTTGTCTGAAATTCAAAATAATGTTATCATGTTGTAGCAGTTATTTAATTACAATTTATCGAAAGGTGTTATAATTATGTCAAATACGGCGATAAGCAACGAAGCTGCCCCCGCGGAATTATTAAACAATTCTCGAAAGGTCAGATATGACTGGCTTGATTTTTTAAGGGCGTTTGCTATAATTCTTGTTATATTCGGACATCAGGCGGGATCCGGGGTGTATTTATATGCTTCGTTTTCATCTCATTTAAAATTATCGCTGTTCTTTGCGGTATCGGGGTTTTTGTTCAGTAAGAAAAAAATTGATAATGTCAAAGCTTTTTTCAAAAATAAGATATTCAGACTGTTTCTCCCGTATTTGTATTTGTCGGTTATCTCACAGACGCTGACTATGCTCCCGCGGTTTATAAAAAATCCGTCTCTCCTGATTAGCTATCCGCAGTCGCTTGCGAAAATGCTTCTTCACGGCGATATTTTGTGGTTTGTGCCGAACCTGTTTCTTACGGAAATTATAATGTTTATTGTTTTAAAAATTACGAAAAAAAAACGATAAAGCGTTGATAATACTGTCCTGTATTTCACTCATTGCGGGATATTTTGCTCTGACTCCGGGGAAATGTCTGCCGTTCAGGGTGAACGCTCTGTTAATTATTTGGCCGATTTTTGTATTCGGATATTTATTCAGAGATTATATTAATGTTCTTGATAAAAAAACAAAATTGGTGATCGGACTTATATCCGCGGGAATATTCTGCTTCGGTCTTTGCATGGCGCGTGCTTTGTTCGGACAGTGGATAATAATGAACATAAACGACAGTATTTACAATCACTATCTTTTGAACATATTTATAATGTTTACAGGAACTTTAGCTTCGTTTTTACTCGTTCAGTTTATACCTTTGCCGAAATTTATGAAAGCTCTCGGCAGAAACACGCTGTTTTATTATGCATTTCATAATCAGGCGTGTACTTTTGTAATGATAGTAACGGGACTTATATCCGGAATTAATATAGACAAGACGTATCTGAAGACAAACAGATTTTTGTGGCTTGTGATTGTTATTATCGCTATGCTTGTAATGATTCTGCCGTGTTTTGCGGTTAATAGATTAGCTCCGTTTTTCGTAGGAAAAAAGATGTCCGAAACAAATGCGGTATGGCTTAAAAAAGCGAAAAAGCAGAAAGAAAAAGCATAATCTTGTTTGTTCGATGCAAAAAAATAAAAAATATCAAAATAACAGTTGCATTTTTTTACGTGTTGTGTTAAAATTACGTTTGTTATAAACTGTTTGAAAGAGGTGAACCAAATGAAAGAGGGTATTCATCCTAATTATAAACCCACGCAGATTAGATGCGCATGCGGTAATGTTATCGAGACTTCGTCTACAAAGTCCGATCTTCGCGTTGATATTTGTTCTAAGTGCCATCCGTTCTTTACCGGTAAGCAGAAGCTGGTAGATACAGGCGGACGTGTTGACAGATTCAACAAGCGTTACAATCTCTCAAAGTAAGTTTTTACTTGTAATGAGAGCGGTTTCGGCCGTAACAACAAGCGTTAAAACCACGGTATGCATTCGCCTATCGTGGCTTTTTTGCCGTATTGGAAGTGATTAAACTGAGCGGATATCTTACGTTAAATAAAGAAAACCATGCCGAATTTACGGAAAAACGTTCGCGTTTCATCGGTTATGCAAAGCCTGTTTCGACTGCGGATGAAGCTGCCGCGTTTATAGAAAAAATACGTTCGAAACACTGGGATGCTAAACACAACGTTTACGCCTATGTTTTAAGAGACTCGAATACAAAACGGTACTCGGACGACGGCGAACCGCAGGGAACGGCGGGCGTGCCGGTACTCGACGTTATAGAAAAAAGCGGAGTAACGGACTGCGTTGTTGTTGCGACGAGGTATTTCGGCGGTATACTGCTCGGCGGGGGCGGACTCGTGCGGGCATACTCGCACACATCTTCAATAGCTCTTGAGGCGGCGGGTATCGTTGCGATGAAGCCGTTCTGCGTTTTAAGGTCGGAATGTGATTATAACTTTTACGGCAAGCTGTCGTCAATGATTCCCGAATTCGCCGGAACGGTCGAAAGTGCCGAATTTACCGATAAGGTATCTGTTATTTTTTCTGTTCCGAAAGAAAACGTCAGCCGTTTTTCGTCTAAGCTTACAGACGAGGGACGGGGAAGGTATGCGTTTGAAATTGTTGAAGAACGGTATCAGAAGACAAATATTTTATAAAACATAAAAAAATTTTAAAAAAAAGAGGATTTAACGCGTTAATTTGCGTATAACAAGGTGAAAAGACAGAAACGGAGGGAGAGATTATGGCACGCTTCAGCGATGAATTTATTGCGGCGATAAAAGAACGCAACGATATAGAGGCCGTTATCTCGCCCTATGTCGATTTGAGAAGCCGGGGACGTATAATGAAAGGGCTGTGCCCGTTTCACAACGAAAAAACGCCGTCGTTTACCGTTTATCTCGATACCCAGTCATATTACTGCTTCGGCTGCGGAGCCGGCGGGGATATCATCTCATTTACAATGGCTATGGAAAATCTCGACTATGCGGACGCGGTGACGTCTCTTGCGCAGAGAAGCGGACTGCCTCTGCCCGAGGACGGCTACGACGACGGTATGGCGAGAGCGCGCAGACGCATGCTTGAAGCCAACAGGGAAGCGGCGCGGTTTTACTATAAAATGCTTTATGAAAACGAGGGTAAGACGGGTCTTAATTATTTTCTCTCAAGAGGGCTTACGCACGACACGATTCGCAGGTTCGGACTGGGATTTGCACCCGACAGGTGGGACGCTCTTACCCGGCACATGCGTTCTCTCGGCTACAGGGATGACGAGCTGTTATCCGCCGACCTTGCGAGAAAAACAAAAAACGGCTCGATTATCGATATGTTCAGAAACAGGGTTATATTTCCGATAATCGACCTGCGCGGAAGCGTTATAGCGTTCGGCGGACGAGTTCTCGACGATTCTAAGCCGAAATACTTAAACACGTCGGATACGCTTGTTTATAAGAAAAGTCAGGGTGTATTCGCGCTGAATCTCGCAAAACGCGGAACGGACAGAACGCTTATACTCTGCGAGGGATATATGGATGTAATCGCGTATCACCAGGCGGGCTTTACAAACGCCGTTGCCGGACTCGGAACCGCGTTTACTCAGGAGCAGGCAAAGCTTCTCTCGCGCTACGCCGATGAAATAATTCTATCCTACGACGGCGACGAGGCGGGGCAGAAGGCGACGAAGAGAACGATGGGTATTTTGGAAAAAACGCCTGTCAGAATAAGAGTCGCAAAAATGACCGGAGGAAAGGATCCCGACGAGATTATTAAAAAATTCGGAAAAGAGCGTATGCGCGCTATTCTTTCGGGGGCGGTAAACGATATAGAATTCGATTTGGCAGGAATAAAGGCAGGCATAGATACGTCGGATTCCGCGGGCAAGGTTGAGTATTTAAACAAGGCGGCTGAGGTTCTCGCTTCGTATAACGACCCGATAAGCCGTGATGTTTACGCTTCGAAACTTTCAGAGGAACTGGGCGTTTCCAAGGACGCTATATTAGCGCAGGTAAAGCGCAGAAAAACCGCCGAAAAACGTAAAGAAAACAGGGAGATTTATAACAGCGCGCGTTCTGCCGCGATGGGCGGACAGAACAGTCCCAATCCCGACAGAAAAAAGAATCTGCGTGCCGCAATTGCGGAGGAGACGCTGATTTCCACGTTGTTGAGCAACCCTGATTTTTATAAGGAAATAAAGGACAAACTGACGAAAGAGGATTTTGCAACGCCGTTCAATTACAGGCTGTATTCTCTTATAGCAAAACGCATCGAGGATTGCAGAGCCGTTGAGTTATCGTATTTTGCTGGCGAGCTTACGCCGCAGGAAATGGGTTATCTTGCAATGCTCGAATCAAAACGCTCCAAGCTGGGCAATACAAAAAAGGAGTGTCTTGACTGCGTAAACGTGCTTAAGGAGGAACGCAGAATAAGAGAACAGGGCGACCCGTCGTCGATGAGCGACGAGCAGTTCCTCAATCTGTTTAAGAAAAATTAAACAGATATTTCGTATCATATATATGAAAGAAAAAATTAAGGATCGGAGAAAGATATGGACGCAAACGAGAAAAAAAATGTAATTAACAAACTTGTCGAACGCGGTAAGGCGGCGGGCAAGCTTACTACGCAGGATATCGATACCACTATTCTCGAAATTGATTTCGACATAGAGGAGCTTGACAAACTCTATGAAACGCTCGAGGCAAACAACATTGAAATAGTCGACGATATGCCCGCGGACGTTTCGATTGACGATATCAATTTTGATTCGGATATCGGCAGAAACGCGGAAGCCGAGGTCGATGACAGCGACAGCAAAAACATTGTAAATGACGACCCCGTAAAGGTTTATCTTAAGGAAATAGGCAAGGTTCCGCTTCTTACGTCCGAGGAAGAGATTGACCTCGCCATAAGAATCGCGGGCGACGACCCCGTTGACAGAGCAAAGGCGAAAAAGAGACTGGAAGAAGCTAACCTCCGTCTTGTCGTCAGCATTGCTAAACGTTACGGCGGAAGGGGCATGCAGTTCTTAGACCTTATTCAGGAGGGTAACCTCGGTCTTATCAAAGCCGTCGAAAAATTCGACTATACAAAGGGATTCAAATTCTCAACCTATGCTACGTGGTGGATAAGACAGGCTATCACCAGAGCGATAGCAGACCAGGCGAGAACGATTCGTATTCCCGTCCACATGGTCGAGACTATTAATAAGGTTAAAAAGACGAACAGTCTGCTCCTTCATAAAAACGGCAGAGACCCCACCGCAGAGGAGATTGCCGCTGAGCTCGGCATGTCGAACGAAAAGGTCAGAGAGATTCTGAGAGTCGCTCAGGAGCCTGTTTCGCTCGAAACCCCGATAGGCGAGGAGGAGGACAGCCACTTGGGCGACTTCATTCCCGACGACGACGCGCTTGCTCCGGCAGACGCGGCTTCGCAGTCGCTTTTGAAAGAGGCGCTTAACTCCGTTCTCTCAACTCTTACGCCGAGAGAGGCTAAGGTTCTTACGCTTCGTTTCGGTCTTGAGGACGGTCATCCGAGAACCTTGGAGGATGTCGGACTTGAATTCAACGTTACGAGAGAGCGTATACGTCAGATTGAAGCAAAGGCTCTGAGAAAGCTCCGCCACCCGCAGAGAAGTAAAAAATTAAGAGACTTTCTTGACTAATTATACAACATGTGTTGTATATCATACATAATCGATGCCGTTTAACGGTAATTGTAATTAAAAATTAATAATTTTTGATTATTTCGGTGTTGACAAATTGGTTGGAATGATATACAATATCAACTGTGAAAAACGTATAGTTTTTTCAATTCCTTTTCATTTTATTTTCTCTTCCCCGACGAAGCTCCGTAGTTTTCTGCGGAGCTTCGTTACTTTTTTATTTCTGAATTTTTTTAATATAAATGCCGACTGAAAAGGTAGATTTTCGACACGATGTCGGTAAGATACAAAAACAGCCGAGATAAACGGGACTTTGATTTTCTCGTTTATCTCGGTTTTATTTTATTTGATCTTAATTTCGTTTTGCTTTGCATTCGTCGACAAGAGCCATGAAAGCCTTGACGATATGCGACGCGGCGGTTTTTCCGGTGGAGACGAGTTCCTCGTAGTGAAGAGGAGCGACGAATCCGCCCCAGTCGTTGTCGGGAACAATATAGCCTATCTCGTCGTTGCATAGTCCGACGGCGAACATATAGCCGTCGGTCAGTGAGTTCATGCTCGGCAGAGTCCATTCCTCATGATTATAAGATTCTTCTTTTGAATAGCATCCGCCCATCAGAAGCTCGGGAGCCGCCTCACCGGGGATGAGCGCGATTCTGTACTCGCTTCCTAATTCGACATAGCCTATTTCCGTTATGAATCCCATGTCCGAGCTGTTGGGAACGGTGACTATATTATGATTGACGAGATGTGATTTTCCGAGCGCAAGGAAAAGTTTATTTGTAACGGGGATATAGAATTCCTTGATTCCTACGTTTATAAACGGCTCGATTTTTTTATACGATTCCTCGCCTATCGATTCGACAAATCTGCCGATAACTCTGCCGTACTCCTGTATGCCCTCGAAATGGTCAAGTCCCTCGGGGATGTTCGCCCCGCGCTCCGTCGCTATCGCAAGCTCCGCGCCCTGGAAAAACAGAGCGTTGTTCCCCGTTTCCTCGAGCTGTGAGCATATGTACAGCGGGAAGTCGGAGCTTACCGAGCAGTTCGAATATCCCACGCACGTCGGGTGCGCCGCCATGAAAACGGCTTTTGTCGGAGCGGTGCCGTCTGACGGAATAAAGCGCATTACGTTGATATCTTTTAAATAAACGTCGGGCGGACGTTTGTCTCGCATGAATTTTCCGCCGTCGACTGTTGCAATAGAGAGTTCGCCGTCTTTCATATCGAGGACGGCTTTTTTGATGGTTTCGGCGGTTTTTTCTTTTAATTCGCCCATGAAACGCGCGTTTCTGCCCGATTTGAAGTTATAAGTTTTCTTTATCGTCTCAATAACGTTGTTTTTGAGCGAGCCGACAATATCGCCCCATATTCCGAGCGTGTCGAGTCCCGAATGACAGTGAGTTGCCGAAACATTAATAGATTTTATATTGTTTTCCTTTGCAAAATCCTCGAGCAGAAAACGTATATCGCGTATGTCGTGATTCGAAATACCTACGCAGTCGACGACG
>JALEQX010000072.1 GCA_022763825.1 Oscillospiraceae bacterium
TTGCACGAGCTTTTTGATTGTTTTTTTATGCAAATGCAATAAAAAGCCTAAAATTACACCTAACTACAGAAAATAGACAGCACAAAAAAACAAACAGAATATAAAATATGTAATATTTTCAGTTTTTATCAGCTGAAATACATCGTTGTCGTAACGTTATATGCTGTCTCTTTTGACTTTAAACCAAGTAAAGTCTTTTTCTCCGCATAGTGTTCGCATATCGCACGGTATGTATATCCCTTGGGACCATAAACATTAACCTTAAATACTTTCATATTTGAATCGGAATACTGGTCCTTATAGCAGTACGTACCAAAATCCGTCCATGTATTGTTAATAAGACGCTGTACCTTAATATAGGTAAATCCGCACTTTGTAACTTCACTTGTTCCTAATGTTTTAGCGTACAATTCCAAGTAATTTTCTGATTTTGTAATACTTATATATTTAGTTACAATAAGACTTTTTGCCTTCGTGCTGATATCAGAATTTAAATCCGTATTATATATACCGTACGCAATATCCGTATCATAATCTATGACAGCTTCCGAATTAATTTCCGGAGTCTGTGCATATGCATTAAAAGCAAAAAAACTGAATGCTGTAATAACTGCAGCTAATATTGATATTATTCTTTTCATGAAACATAATCTCCTTTTAATTTAAAGTTTCTGCAATTTTCACCGCGTCTTCCAATTCGACAGGGACTTCTATAGAATAATCCGCTACCCCGTATCGATAAACTATTCTGGAAAAGGCGCTGTCATTCTGCATAAAACAAAAAGCCGTTGTTTTATCTGTTTTAACCTGTTCTACAGTGCTCGTTACATTAGGATGTTCAACAGCTCCGGAAGTATTATCATCAACCGCTTTATCAATTAACAAACATCCTTTTTTGCCGCCGTATGTAAATTTTATACTCGCTGTACTGAATAATTCTGAATGCTCATAATAAGTATCCGTAATAATAATCGTATCGGAAAGCAGTGCCTTCGGAATAAGAATATCCGAAAATCCGTTGTTCGCAAGCTCCGTTATAAGACGATCGCCGAGAGACGTAGTTTCCTCCGATTTTCCGCCTAATTTACCGAAATCGATAAACACACTTCCGCCGTCAATTTCAACAGCGCCCCCGAACATTTTAAAATGCGATACCGATGCAGAACCCGAGACTGCGGCGACAATTACTATCGAAATTACCGCGGCAACAGCAGCTATATGTTTGAAACTGAATTTTAACGTCTTTACATTCTTATCACCCGAACCCTTCTTATTAATATCGTCGGATTGGGTCTTTTCGTCAATATCATCCAAAAGATTAAGGCAGTATTCTATAAGCTCGGTATCAATTTCGGACTCAGGCTTTTTCATTTCATCGTCAATGATTTTATCGAGCTGTTCTTTTGAAATTTCACTGAAAGACTCATCCTTGAGGAATTTTTCAAATTGTTTGTCAGTAAGCACTGTAAATCATCCTCCGTTAATATAGTCTGCCGTTTTCCCGTTTCTTACAGAAAAAAGCTAAAAATTCATAAAAAGTTCATATTTCATTCATTTAATACGTTTTTGACCAGCATTTTAACCTTAATTCTGAGTCTGTACAGCCGTTGATATACGGCATTTTCCGTTATACCGCTCTCTGAGGCTATTTCCGATATGCTTTTTTCAAGCTCATACCGGTCACATAACAGCTTTCTTTCGTCCGAATCAAGCAAAACGAGAACTCTGTCCATTAAAAACTCCGTTTCTCTCTCTTTATCCGTATCAATCCGAACGGACAGCGAATACGTTTCGCCGATAACGTCCGAATTAAAAGGAACGAAAAGCTCGTCCTCCTTCTTTATTTTTTCGTATATATCCGAAATTTTGTTATACGCAACCTTCGTAAGCCACGCCTTGGGGCAATCTATACGTTTTTCATTGTGCAAAGCTTCGGACAGGGCAAGGAATATCTCCTGAACGCAGTCGTCAATATATTCGGGTCTGCTTTCGAGTTTATACGAACACAGCCTTCTGATATAGCTCTCATGCTCCGTCCAGATTTTATCTGTTTTTCTGTTTTTCAGCTTCATAAACCTTTCCCCGCCCCCTTCATGACAATAATTTAAAAACTTATTTAATTATACACTTTTTCAGTCTGAATTCCAATATTTCTTATAATTATTTCTTAGCAAAAGAGAGTCGAACTCCATAAGCCCAAAACGCCGACAGTAAAAATCACGTTTTCAGCTTCTTGACTGCACGATAGGACTTGAAAATTCCGATAACGCAGAACGCATTTCGACAACAGCCGACGCGCTTCATATCGCAAACACAAACGGATATTTTAAGATAAGCGGATGCGACTTTTCGTTCATGGGCGACGACGCGCTGAACGTTCACGACAACGTCTGCACCGTAAGCGAGCTGACAGGCAAAAACAAGCTGACTCTTTATACAAACGCCCCGACGTTTAAAATCGGAGACAAGGCGGTATTCTGCGACTCGAAGTATAATAAGCTTGATTTCACGGCAAATGTAACCGATATTGACGGCGATACCGTCACGTTTGACGCGGACATTCCCGACAGCGTAACGGTCGGCTCGATAGTACAAAACGGCAGTATCGACAGCGCGAATTACGTCATATCGAACAATTATTTTCATGAAAACCATGCGCGCGGACTTCTTCTCCAGAGTTCAAACGGACTGTGCGAAAACAATATATTTTATAAAACAATGGGCAACGCGATAAAGGTTATCGCCGATATTTCCCCGGGAAAATGGCTCGAGGGTACCGGCGTAAATACGCTCGAGATCAGAAATAACACGTTTTCCTCCTGCAATGTCTCCGACCGGGGCGCCGTAATCGACATTTCGGCGAGTATAAACGGCAGGACCGCCGACTCCCAAATGCTTAAAAACATCTATATAAATAATAATACGTTCGAAAGCTGCGAGGGAAATATTCTCTCTGCTTCGAACGCAAACAAACTGATATTTAATTCAAATTCAATTAAAAATACAAACTCGAGAATTATTTTCGGAAAACACAATTCAAACATCACGGTAAAAAATAATGTTTCCGATTCTCTTCTCGGCGTGAGGATCAGACTTAAATCGCTCTCGTCTCTGTTTTAACGCTCCGACCGCACTATCCGAGCGTGATTGTCAGACAGTATACAGCCTCCGCGCCGGCTATCATCAGCATCTTCGCACATTCGTTAAGCACGGTTCCGGTTGTCTTGATATCGTCGATTAGAAGTATCGTTTTGCCGTAAACCGCTTCTTTATCTTTGACCTCGAACACACCGAGGACATTTCCGAGTCTTAAATATCTCGGCAAGGTATGTTGTGCGGGAGTATCGAAAGTTTTGACAAGACAGTCTCTGCATTCAAGCGACGAATACGCGCAGAAAACCTCAGCAAGCAGTTCAGACTGGTTAAATCCCCTGTTTTCAAGCGTAGACTGAGAAGCGGGGACAAATGTTACAAAGTCAAACAGCCCGGAATTTATTTCATCCTCGTATATATTCAGCATATCCCTGACAAAAACTTCCGTACTCTCAATCCCGCCGTAAAATTTCCACCTGTCAACCCCACGGCGTACTGATGTTTCATTATAGTACGGAGCGCGCAGTTCCTTGTAGAATGTACGCAGATTTTTACATCTGCATTTCTTAGCTTCACGCCCGCATTTCGGACAGCGCGGAGTCGGGATGAATTCTATACTGTTCTCGCACTCGTTACAGAGAATTTTTCCGGGGAATACGGAATTTTGCCCGCAGAAAACACAGCGTTCGGGGAAGAAAATATCGTTTATCAGCCGCAGTGTTTTCATTTAACAGCCTCCCGTCTCGTTTTTTTGAATTTAATAAAGAATACCACAATTCTATATTATTATCAACGAATTATTTGTTTTTTAACTCAATTTTTTCGTATATTTAATTCCCGAATGTCATTGAAAACGCTTTTGTCCGTTTAGTATAATCAAATCGGGGAAGAATACGGCGTTCCTTCTTTTTTCTCTTAATACGCATTGCGGCAAAACGGCTCGAAACGGCAAAGCCCGTTCCATCTCGGCTCACGCTTCGTCTCTGTCTTGCCGTTCGTAATCTAACCGAAAAAAACAAATCGGAGGCGCATATGAAAAGATTTAAAAAAATAATCGGCGTTATGTTATCCGTAATTACTGTTTTACCGTACTTCTCATCATTATCTTTCGCCCAAAACGAGGACGGAAAAATAATTCAGTATAACATGATAGTCGAGGCAGACGGAAGAAATACTCATTGGGAGGACGAAAACGGAAATACAGTTGATTTCACGCAAAGCGAGCTGCCCTCGGTCAAAGCCAGGGCAAGAAGCAATTATTACGTCCCGGCAAAATACGACGTCCGCGACGAGGGAATTATAATCTCCGTAAAGGAACAGGGGGCAGTACGGCACCTGCTGGGCGTTCGCCGCAGCATCATGCGTTGAAACATCGCTTATAAAAAAAGGACTTGCGGACAACACCGTTGATCTTTCCGAGGATCATCTTGTATGGTTTGCAAAAAACAGCCTTGTAACCGACGAGGCTGACACCACACACGGCGACGGCGAGACTTACACGGATATGAATTCGGCGTTTTCAGCCGGAGGTACATGGATGGATTCCATCAGCACGTACGCAAGAGGAAGCGGACCGGTTTACGACTCCGATTATCCGTACGCCACCGGCAATTGGGACGAAAGTCACAGGTACAAATCAGAATTCAGAGTCACTGACTGCTCCGCGATAGACAACACGACTGCCAATACGACAAAAATTAAACGCGCGATAATGGAGCACGGAAGCGTCAAGACAAGCTATTATAATCACAACTGGTATTATAATGTCACGGATAACGGCTTGGCTTACTATAATCCCGACACAGAAAACAAGGATACGAATCACGACGTTACCGTAGTCGGCTGGGACGATAATTATTCAAAGGACAACTTCCGCGACGGATATAAGCCCGAAAACAACGGCGCATGGCTCGTAAAGGGAAGCTGGGGCGACAACTATCATCTCAAGGACGGCTATTTCTGGATGTCGTATGACGAGAAAGAGATCGCGTCATTCTCGTATTACGAAGCCGATTCAAAATCGATTTATGACAATGTTTATCAATATGACGGAATCGGTTCTTACAGCGCGCTTTCATATATGGGACGAACAACGATTTACGGCGCAAACGTCTTTACGGCAAAGAGACACGAAACGCTCAGTCATGTCGGATTTTACAGCAGAGGCGCGATGCTGTACACGATTTATATTTATAAATTAAACAGCGCAAACGACTCCCCCGTCTCCGGAACTCTTGTTTCCGCCGTTTCCGGAGCAGAAAGCTATTACGGCTATCACACCGCCAAGCTTACACAAAGCGTTGAGGTCAACGAGGGCGACGTATTCTCCGCCGTTATTAAAATAGACGTTTCCGGAGACTCAAACGCGGCATTAATGACGGAAGGCTCAATGTACAACGCTTCCTTTAATAAATATGAAAGCTATATAAGCATGGACGGCAAAAACTGGGATTACATTGCTCCCGACGAGGGATATTTCAAAACAGCCGGAAATGTCTGCCTCAAGGTAATGTCAACCGACGTTAAGGAATGCAGCCATGAGTATACATCCGCTGTAACTCCGCCGACATGCCTTGATGACGGATTTACAACATATACATGCTCGTTATGCCAAAACGAATATATATCGGATATCGTTCCGGCAAAGGGACATACCCCCGTAACGGACAAGGGCTTCGCTCCGACCTGCACAGAGCCGGGACTTACGGACGGCTCGCACTGTTCGGTATGCGAAAAAACTCTTACCGAGCAGAAGGTCATAGACGCGCTCGAGCATGACGCAGAGTTCGACGAAGCCGTCGCACCCACATGCACCGAAACCGGTCTTTCCTCCGGCGTTCACTGCAAAAGATGCAAGGAGGTTCTCTTAGAGCAGGAAATCATCCCCGCAAACGGTCACAGCTTCGGCGAGTGGGTCGTCACAGTGTCCCCCTCATGCACGGACAAGGGCGAGGAAAAACGCGAATGCACGGAATGCGGAGTCTCCGAGACAAGAATTATCAATGAAACCGGGCATACAGACTCCGACAATGACGGCATATGCGACGAATGCGGTACAAAAATAAAAGAGGATGTCCCCGATACAGAGAAAAACTGCGGCTGCCTCTGCCATTCAAAGAATAAATTTGCGTCATTCTTCTGGAAAATCAAGCTGTTTTTAATCAGATTGTTCGGAATTCAAAGGGTATGCGATTGCGGAAAGGCGCACTATTAAGCATTTTAATATCACAGCAGTCGGTTAGAATTGAAGATAATTAAAAACCGAATAACGCTTATCGGATGTCCGAAGCCCGACGGCGTTGACTACACGGAAAAACTCACCGAAATAATCAAAAATAACAATATCAAAAGCGTTACCGTCGTAAGAATGGAGGTTCCCTGCTGCGCGTGAATCGAAAACGCCGTCTGACAGGCTCTCATTAACAGCGGTGAATTCATCCCGTGGCAGATAAACGTTATCTCGACCGACGGAAAAATCTTAGAACAATAAAAAAAAGAAAAAACGCCGTAAACCAAACTTTTTACTCAGTCCCGGTTTACGGCGTTATATTATGTTTTAAATCAGAGAATAACCTCTTTGCCCGTCCTTGCGGATTCGTAAATTGCACAGAGAATCTTAATCATATCAATACCCTGCTGAGGTTTAAACTGAGGCTCTGCACCTTCTATGACAACATCGTAGAAATGCTTTAAGTTGTTGCGGTGACCGTTCTGCTGGTCGATCGTCGGGGAAACAGTATCGGTAAGCTCGCCGTTATCCTCGGAGAATATTTTAACACCGCTGTCCGTCCAGCTAAGACCCGCTTTTGTACCGCGGAGCTCGACGAAACGGTTTTCCTTTTCGATATTGGAAGCCCAGCTGAATTCAATCTGCAAAAGCGCTCCGTTATCGAAACGAATCATACCCATAGCGAGATCCTCAACGTCAAACGTACCCTCGGAATTCTTATCGCCGAAATCCGAATTTACGGAGTCCGAAACGTCATTGTCTGCAAACTTCATATAAGTATTGCCCGAAACCGCAACGGGCGTGGGATTGCCCATAAGCCAGATTGCAAGGTCGATCATGTGAACGCCCAAATCGATAAGCGGACCGCCTCCCGACTGCTCTTTTGTCGTGAACCAACCGCCCTTTCCGGGAATTCCGCGTCGTCTCTGCCATCCGCATCGACCGCAGTAGATTTCACCCATTCTGCCGGATTCGATATATTTTTTAGCATATTTTGAAGCCGAAACCCAGCGGTTATTTCTCATAACCATGAGAGTTTTGCCGGCCTTGTCGGCGGCTTCTTTCATTCTCATAACCTCGCTTACGCTTACAGCGTCGGGCTTCTCGCAGAATACATGCTTGCCTGCCTCGAATGCGGCAACTGCAATAATCGAATGAAGATAGTTGGGCGTGCATATATCGATGGAATCTATGCTCTCGTCCTTTAAAAGCTCCTTGTAATCGGAATAAACGGCCGCGTCCGGGAAATACTTATCCCTAATCTCCTCTGCCCTTTCGATAATAATATCGCATAAGGCGGCAACCTCAAGACGCTCGTCCGAAAGATACTCCGGAAGATGCGAACCCTTGCATATTCCGCCGATGCCGATAATTCCGACTCTCCATTTTTTACTCATTTTTAAAACCTCCGTTATTGAAAAAACATTACGTTAGCCGTAACTATATTGCAGAAATTATTTATATCCGTCGGCTCGTTTCCTTTATAAGGAAGCACCGGCTCCTCGAGTTCGGGGATAGAGTCAATCTCGCCGTTTATGTAGCTTTCAAGCTTCTTTTTACAGTGCTTGATTCTCATAAGCGTTCCGCCGATTCTGATATCCTGAACGTCAAATCCGTGGGGTCTATTCTCTATACTCCACTGGCGTTCGAATTTATCATAAAAAACCTCGATACGCGATATAACCTCATCGTAAACCCCGACTAATTTTTTAAGCTGTGATTTTTTATTCTCTTTATATGCCTTTCTCGTGCGGACGCCTAACTCGTATTTTAATTCGAGAACATCACACAGCGCCTTAGCCGTCGAGAAAAGAAATCCGAATTCCTTATTGTCAACATTCTTTTTGAGCTTTTTCGCGCAGTCGGCGTACTTTTTGCCGTCGCCCTTTCTGACTGTCGAATCGGCTATACCCATAAAACAGTCGGAGTAAAGCATGTATTTTTCGGGGTCGTTTATTCTGCCGTTCTCGTTGTTCGGCGTGTCCGGCAAATCGAGAGCGGTAAACGCGTCGAACTTAATTCCGAATTTTTTATAAAATCCCGATTTAATCGATTTCATATCGGTATTGCCTTTTAAGAATTCGGAAACGGCATACATCGACGGGAGCGCGGAAAATCTCGAGCACTCTCCGCCGTCGTCGCCCCACATTGTCATTATAATATTCTTAACGCCGTGCTCACGGCAGCTCTCTATCGCCGCAAGCGAATTTTCAATCGAAGCCTCGTTATGCGGAGTAAATCCCGTCCACGTCCACAGCCCGCCCGCGAACCAAACGTTTTCGTCAACGGCTTTATGATTTATAATATTTTCATCGTAATGCTTTTTATCTTTCGAATAATAATCCCAGTATATCAGCGTAACGTTATCGGGAATACGCGATTTTACGGATGAATCAACGCTTCCGTTGTAGCTGCCGTTGTTCGCAAGTCTGAAAAACATGTCGCCCCACATCAGCAGTTCGAATCCGTATTTTTTCGCAATCTCCGAAACCTTTTCGAGATGCTCTAACAGTATATCGAGCCTGTTTCTTATACCGTGCTCCTGCATGTACTTGCCCAGTCCGATAAAATGAGCCTCGTCCATGCCGATATTTGCAATCCTGCTTTTAAAATTCTCGCTCAATGTTTTAAACATCGAATCAATAAGCGCATAGACGCGTTCGTCTCCCGCGAGCAGAATATCCGCACAGTCGTTTATATCTTTGTACTCGGGCCACTTCATAATCGCGCCGAGGTGAGCGAGAGTCTGTATGCACGGGATAAGCTCGATACCTTTTTTCTGCGCGTACGAATCAATGTCCTTTAATTCCTCCGAGGTATATCTGCCTCTCAAATGACCGAAATACGGCTGTCCCTCGATTTCATATGTATCCTCGGTATAAAGCATTAAAAAGTCGTACCCGAGACTCGCGTTTATATCAATCATTTTCTTAACGGCGCCGACGTTCATCACCGCGTTGCGCGACATATCTATCATAACGCCAGATCTGTTAAAATCCTTCATGTTTTGCTCTCCCTGTTCTTTAATATTTTACCCGAAAGAAGATTTGCAAGTATTATAGCCGATATGCCCGCAGTAAATTTAGTTACGAGCATCGGGAGCATCATGTCCCCGTTTACGCCCGCGACAAACGCGAGATGGTCGCCGAGAACGTACGACAGCGAAACCGCGCCGGCTATGTTGATAAGCTTGCCCTTGTCGTCCATTTTATCAAAAAGATTAAACATTGCAATAGCATTTGCGAAATTTGCGATAATTCCGACTACGGAATCCTTATTTACGCCCATTTTATCGCCGAGCTTCGAAAACGGTTTGTCAAGCTTATTGCTTAAAAAGGCGAACATCGGAAATGCGCCTGCGAGTATAATTCCTATCTGTGCGCAGATGAGAAGTCCCCTGTCAAAACGCGTAATTCCGCCGTCCTCCGACGTAAACATATCGCTGAATACGGGCAGTCTGATTCCCGTCATGTACTGCACGGCGGCAAGTGCGAACAGTACGGCAATCAGAATTGTAACCGCGGACGCAAACAGACTGAATATTTTAACCGTAATTTTTTGAAAGAATATAAGTCCTGCCGCGATTATAACGTCAAGAATAAGAAGCGGAATGAGATTTTTTATAATATTGACAAAGCTCATACCCATAACAAGTCCGCCCGCGATACAGCCTATCGGAACGGTCACTATGCCTATCAGCATACCGTATGAGAAAATGCTCTTATCCTTGTCCTTTAAATATGTAACGGCAATCGGGAGCGTGCCGACAAGCATCGCGCCCATTGTCGAACCGAGTATTACACCGCTGAAGTTCGCGTTCATAACGTCGTTCGTCATTCCGTAAGCAAGCGGATATCCGCCCATGTCAACAGCCAAAACAGTGCCGGCGCACATTGCGGGATCAGCTCCGAACAGAGAGTATATCGGCGAGGCTATCGGGGTCAGAACGCTTGCCAGAAGCGGAGCCGCCGCATAAGTCGCCGCCATTACCAGAATCAAAGGTCCTACGGTTTTAACTCCGTTTTCGAGCTGTTCACCGTAACCTGATTTATTTCCGATTATGCGGTCAATCGTACCTATCAGCGCAAAAACCGCCATTACGCACATTATCACGGTAGTAACCGTAATTCCCCCGGGAAATATTTTATCCATGTTATCCGCCTTTATATTTTCATCACTTTGTATATTATAACTGTCCGTGACAATTTAATCAACAACTATTTGCATTTCGAGCTTTTTTATGATAAAATATTATAAAAACATATGGAGGTTTTACATGGACGTCATTTTTTGCAACGATTTTTCCGACAATTTACCTTTAATGACTGAATTTCAGACATCGGTTATGCTCAGAAACCCGGTTCCTTATATTGTGAACTCCGTGATGATTCTGTCAATCGTATTTTTTATGTTTTTCACCTCGGATATTACAAAAGCAATCTGCATTTTCCTCTTTTTGCTTTTAATACTTGTATATAATTCAGAACTGGTTTGGCGTGTAAAACGTTTCTCAAAACAAACAATAGACCGCGAAAAGGAATTAAACAACGGCAGTCCCTCCGGTGCAAGGATGGAGGTTACATACGATACTCTGCGCTGTAAATCGTATAACGGAGCTTTTACCGAGGTTCCGCTTTATAATATGAAAAAAGCGTATGAGACAAAACATCTTGTTGTCATCGAATCAAAAACCGCAAACCTCTATTATTTGTTCAAAAAGGACTCGTTTACAAAAGGGACTTACCCCGAATTCATGGAGTTCTTAAAACAAAAAGGACTTTATAAATAATACGAATATATAAAATTGCCCCGGACGAAAAACGTCCGGGGCGGTTTGCTTTAATTTGATTTACCGTCTTTAGCCGTCGGCACAACTGTACTATTCTCTGTAACGGCATTTTTCACTGCGACATAATCGGTTATATTATTTACATGGGTTATTTTATAACCGGCACCGGTCAGTATTTTATCTACCATGTTGTCACGAACTACACGCGTATTGTTATTATGTGAATTGTCATCAAGCTCAATAAGTTCTATGACTGCGAGATTGTCCGGATTGCAAAGTGCAAAATCGACATGCTTTTTTGCAATTGGATTAAAATACTTCATGTATTCGTTTTTTTGAATACGCGATGAATCTACTTCTACAAGATCAGCAAGTCTTACTTTTGCAATAATCGTAAGCTTTTCCTTATCCGCAATGGGCTTTAAATCTTTATAAAAACGCCACTCGTTTTTTGTAAGCAGAAGCTTTTTCTTATAAGGCGGTTTCTCCTCGGGTACGAGAATATCGTCATCCACGGTACCATTTTGACCGGCAGATCCTTTTAACGATTTTTGTTTCTTTATTGAGTTGACGACTAAAATACAAATCACTATTACCAATAATAGAATTATCAATATGTATTGCATACTTTTCTCCCAAATAAATATGTTGTTATTTTAATTACACTACTCTCAAACCGATTTCGCCGATAAGCTCGTTTCTCGTTTGTTTGACTGCCATATGAAATTACACTACTCTCAAACGACTGTCCGCCTCTTGTGGTCGACATATTCGTTTGACTACCATATGAAATTACACTACTCTCAAACATAGAAGTAAGACCATCACACAAATCAAACGTTTGACTACCATATGAAATTACACTACTCTCAAACTCGTAATGCGTACCTCCCAGACAGAGTATGTTT
>JALEQX010000073.1 GCA_022763825.1 Oscillospiraceae bacterium
CAAACTTGACAGGCGCCAGCCTGCCTGCGTTTTCAATCCTTGTTAAACACAGCCATACTTGTAATCAGATGTAAATTTTTAGGCGTTACAGAGTACTAGAGGGGGGATTGTATTTTGATCCTGCTTTTCCGATAATTTATGTCGGAGGGGAAAATGATGAAACTTACAAATGATATTATTATTAGTTTTAAGGAATATTTGATTGATAACGATAAATGTGTATATACAATTGATAAATATATACGCGACGTTGTTAAATTTAAAGAATATGCGCGTGACTGCGAGATAGAAAAAGAGGACGGCGATGAAGACGGCATATGCGACAACTGCGGTGAAGAAATAACGCCAGACGCGGATTGTGACAAGAACGGTCACGTCGATTCAGACAAAGACGGAAAATGCGACAACTGCGGTGATGTTATGCCCGAGGTTAAAAACTGTAAATGCATTTGTCATAAAAAGGGATTTGCCGGATTTATTTATAAAATAATCAGATTTTTATGGAAACTCTTCGGAATGAAAAAGGTCTGTGACTGCGGTTTGTCGCACTATTAATTTAAAAAAAACTGTTTCTCGTTAAAAGAAAACAGGGTAAAAAATCCCGCGGGGACTGCGATTTGTGTGTCCCCGCGGGTGTTTTTGTGTCTTTATTTATTATCCTTTTTCGACCGGAACATGCACGGTTATCGGTACGCTCGTGATATACCTCTGTGCAGTAACCTCGGAAACGCCGGTTGTGTAGTCTATGTCGGCACTCAGATTATAGCTTGTCGTTTCGCCGTCGAATACGAATGAGAACTCTATATCCCACTCGAGCGGTACTGTTTTTCCGTCCGAGACCGGCAGAACCGCGTTTTCGGGCAGCGAAGTATCGCCGTTGTTTTTTCCGGCGGAGAAAACAGTAGATGTCAACGGCACGCCGGAAATTGTTATCGAATTAAGTTTACCGTAAAAATCGGGTTCCGTTTTTTCTATCGAAACATGAGCCTTGCATGTCAGCGTGTCACCTGCGGTTGCGTTGTCAAACGTAAATTCTGTGTTTTCAAACGTTATATTAACGCGGTTGACGATATAGCTCTGCGTTTTGCCCTGCGATTTTGACGCAAGGCGCGTTATCGCCGCCGTCGCCGTCGCACATAATGCAATACATAAAAGTATTACCAGAAAAATGAATGCGGGTTTTTTGTTAAATTTCATATTATTCATCACCCTTTTCGACAGCGTTTACTGCCTGTTTATATTGTTCAAACGTATAAAATGAATTGAGCGCGCCGAGCATAGCCGAGGATGAAAGCCGTTTCGGAAGCGAGAGGAGAGTTAAGAGCTTCCGCCTTTTTTCGCTTGAATTGTCCGTCCCGCTGAGTCCGTCGAGGTATAAATCCGTTTTTGTAATCAAACGTCGGTTTTCGTCCGTCGGTTTTTTCGCGTTTTCGGCTGTTATACCCGCTTTTTTGAATGCGTCGAGAAGTACGGCGTCATCCATGCCCTCTACGCCAAGTTTCCGCTCTTTTGAGTACGCATTTTTACGTTTTTCCTTGCCGAGAATGTCGGGAATGTATACGTTTATTATATCACCGTTTTTTGAAAAATTCTTAATATAGTTTCTTATTTTAAATCCCGCCGCGTCCGAGTCGGTTATGATTATAATGCCCTTAGTCTCGGCTAGGCGTTTTATGAACGCGCGTTTTTCGCCGTCGTTGAATATCGAGAATCCGCCGGTTTCTATTATCTGCGCGTCGAGAATGTTATTTAATTTTATTTTATCGTAACGCCCTTCTACTATAACGGCTCTGTCGGTTTTTATCATCTTGTTTTCCCCATGAGCAGTAACAGTTTCGCGATAAGTTCCTCTAAAATCATAGTTTTATCGGCGCCGGACGTTTTGATTTTTATATCCGTATCTGCTATAGTCTCCATGACTTTTTTTATGCGTTTTTCGGAATATGATTTACAAAGCCTCGAGGCGTTTTTTAATCTGAATTCTCTGTTTTTATATGAGAATTCTGTCGATATTTCTTTAAGCGAACCGCCGTGTTTGTCTGACATTTTCATTCTGTATAAATCCGCGTATTCACCCGCCAAAACGCCGACTATAAGCGTAGGTTCGGTTTTTTGTTTTAATAATTCTCCGAGCAGTCTGTACGCCTTGTCTCCGTCTGCTGAATTTATAGCCTTTGCAATGTCGAACACGGACGCTTCAACGCTTCTGACGGCGACTTCGTCTATCATTTGAGCGGTTATCTCGCGGGATGAAGCATATGCCGAGACCTTGTCAAACTCGCTTAAAAGCCTGTTTAAATCGTCTCCCACGGCGTTTATCAAATACTGCGCGTTCTGAGGCGATATCGAACAGCCGGTCTGTCCTGCGCGCGAGACGAGCATTTTTATCATTGACTGCATGTTTCGTTTTGACAATTCGACGCAGACGCCGTATTTCGAAAACATGTCTATTATATTTTTCCACTTTGCCGTATTTTTATCGACCGGGACGGTTATCATTGAAAAAATAACCGTGGTCGTCTCAGGCAGGTCGGATAACAGTTTTTCGTAATCACTCAGTTCGGCGTCCGTCAGCTTATTTAACGGCATATCCTTTACGAATACGCATATTCTGTCCGCCATCATGGGCAGACTTTCGCATGCCTCGTAAAACATATCGAACGTCATTTCGGAATTGAATTGATAAAAATTAAATCCGGAACCGGACGTATCGGTAATTTTCGATGCTAAAAGAATGGAATAATTCGACTTTAAATAATCCTCGTCGCCGTAGATAAAATAAAGGCGCGCGGGCGTATTCTGTTTTATATGTTTTTTCAGCGCGTCCTCGCCGTTTAAAATCATTTTACCTCTCCGTTTCTGACTGTTACGGTGTCGTTGTGCTCTGTAAAGTAAACGTTTTCTTTCCTCTGTCCCGCGAGCGTTTCATCGTCGGGAGATACTACTATTATACACCGAAATTGCGAAAGGTCAATATAATCGAGGATATCCCCTCTGACTATCAGAACGTCCGCACTCTCCGGGCAGGATGAAACCGAATCGGAGTCAAGAATCATAACGCACGAATATTCGGGAGATTTGAAATATATGTAAGAATCGTTTTCGTTTTTTATGTACTTCGTCTCGGCGCCGTTTCCTATATTAACCGAGCACGCATCGCTTTTGTTTACGGTTTCAGATGATCTCAACAGTGCCGGGTCGTGAACTGACGGTGAAATTATCGTAAACCGCGCAGAAATCTGAGATACGGCGGTGCTCAGATATGACGATGCGGAATCTGATTCGCTGTCGAGAATCAGCACATCGGTTTCGCGCCTTCCGAGAATTGAACTTATCGGGGAGTAATCCGATGTCTTTGCGTCTGCGGATGACACTGCCGAAACGTTACCGCCCTTGAATTTAAACACCGCAGAGATACATTCGCCCGTCGACGAAACGGTTATGCTGTTGTCGTTGAGTGCGGTAAACTGCGAGGATATACCGCATAAAAATATAACGGACATTGCAATGATTCCCGCATTTCTGACGATCTTTTCACTTCCTGATTTAATAAAGAGAACTATAAGAAAACAGATGAAAACTGCCGAGGCAATATATAAAAATAAATCGTTTGTCATGTTTACGGTGCATTCGGAAATCATCGAAAGTTTATCGGTAACAAATATCAGCGTCTTTGATAAAATATTTGCAATGATGAACATAATGCTCTGAGCACCGATAAACGACAGAATAATTCCTAATGCAGAGCACAGCATTACGCCCTCGCCGAGCGGTACGGCGATTAAATTCGTTACAGGGCTTATTGCTGAAAATGTGCCGAAGAATATTGACGATGTTATAAGTGTGAAAAGCGACGCGGAAAGTGAAACGCATACGCTTGAATTTACGAAGTTAAGAATTATTTTTGCCGGTTTAAACTTAATTTCCCTGATGTATACGCCGAGCAGATTGTTAAGTTTCGGCGCATATATTACCAGCCCGAGGCACGAAAAGAACGACATTAAAAGCGAAACGTCCGTGCACAGATTTACGTCGTAACTTAAAATCACGCACAGCGCAAAGAAAAGCGAGTTTATGCTGTCTGCTTTCTTCCCTGAGAATGTTCCCGCATTGTAAAGCAAAAGCATAACGCCCGCTCTCATTACCGAACGCGAAAAACCTGTAAGAAACATGAAGAAAACTATAAACAGCGTGGAAATTACAGCCTTTAACCGTCGTTTGTTTCCTAAAATTTTGTCAAGCAGAATGAACAACAGGGAAGTCCATATTGTAAGATGAAGACCCGAGACTGCGAACAGATGACTGACTCCCGAGTATCTGAACGAAGAAATAAAACTCTGCGGAAGACTTTGCGTATTGCCCGTAAGCAGAGCAGTACACAGCGACGCGGTGTCGGTCGGCATGTTATTAAACAGCGTGTTTGTTATATGGCTTCGGACTTTTGATATAAAAGAATAAACTGCGTTCGTATCGGTATTTGAAACGTCCGGCGCCGAGGAAGAATATGCGCCTATATAAACGCCGTCCGTATACCTGCCGAGTTTATAGACCGTCGCATTATCAATCTTGATTTTACCGCCGATGTCGAGTTTATAATAATCTGAGGATGAAAAGCGAACTTTTACATTCGTCTTTTCTCCGTCGAATTCGCTGAGTTTTATGTAATAATAATACTTTCCGTACGACTCTTTTGCTTCGTCGAATATTTCACCCGATAACGAGTGAGCCGAATCGTCGGCAAGAGATTGTGCGGGCACCTGCACGCAGTAATATTCCCCGGAAAATAATATTGCAGAAATCAGAATGAACGCAGATATGCTTTTAAGATAAATTTTTATTTTGAAATTTCGTTTATACAGTATTAAGAATATATACGCCGTGAGAGAGACTGCGCCGGATATGACGGCTGTTTTAATACCTGCGAATCTGAACAAAAGAAGGGACAGAAACTCCGTAAGCCCGAATACGAAAAACGGTCTTATCATAGTCTGTCCCTCCTATTTGTATTGTAATCTGTTTATCAGCCCGGAGGCCAGGTAAAGTCTCTGCCCGCGAGGACGTGGAAATGCAGATGCTTTACGCTCTGTCCCGCGCTGTCTCCGCAGTTGTTTACGACTCTGAATCCGTCGGCAAATCCGAGATCATGGGCAATCTTTGCGGCGGTTTCGAATATGTGAGCCACAACCGCGCTGTTTTTGTCCGTGATTTCGGCGGCGGAGGCGATATGCTCCTTGGGGATAATCAGAATGTGCTGAGGAGCCTGAGGTTCCAAGTCTCTGAATGCAAGAACGGTATCATCCTCGTAAACCTTTGTCGAGGGGATTTCTCCTTTGACTATTTTACAGAAAATGCAGTCGTCCATTTTTTTCATCTCCTTTTTATATTATTAAAAATTTTGATTATTTTACAAACGTGCCGACGATTTCGGCTGCTCTTGAAAGAGCCTCGGAAGCTTTGGTGATATCCTTACCGCCTGCCATTGCGCTGTCGGGCTTTCCGCCTCCGTTACCGCCCGCAATTTTCGCTATTTCTCTGACGATATTTCCGGCGTGCGCGCCCGATTTAACGGCGGACTTACCGCACGTGCATCCGAACGAAACGGTGCCTTTTTCTTTGTTGACGGCTGCCACGATAACGACAACGTCGTCGCCGAGCGTTTTTGCCTGATCCATGACTGAACGAACCTCGCCTGCTTCGCTCTCGCCGAGGTCGACGCATGCTACCTTGACGCCGTTTACGTCAACAGCTTTAGAGAGAAGATCGCCCGTCTTGTTCGCCGCTATTTCGGCTTTTAATTTTTCGATTTCTCTGTCTTTTTCTTTTAGCTCCGCCGCGACGGATACGGCTCTTTCTGCGAGCGCAGAGGTATTGCCGAGCTTTAATGCAGACGAAGCGGAAGAGATAAGCTTCTCTTTTTCTCTTATTAATTTAATAACGTTTTTACCCGTGACGGCTTCGATACGTCTTACGCCCGAAGCTACCGAGGATTCTGAAACGATACGGAAAAGTCCTATTGCGCCGGTGTCGGAAACGTGCGTACCTCCGCAGAGTTCGGTTGAAAAATCGCCTGCCTTTACGACTCTTACGATATTGCCGTACTTTTCTCCGAACAGAGCCATCGCGCCCATTTTTTTGGCTTCTTCAATAGGCATTTCGGCGGTCGTAACTTTCAAAGCCGAGAGAATAACGTCGTTTACGTCGTCCTCGACTTTTTTAAGTTCTTCGCCCGTGAGAGCGGAGAAGTGGGTGAAGTCAAATCTTACGTAGTCGGAATTTACAAGCTGTCCTGCCTGCTCGACGTGCGTTCCGAGTTCTTTTCTAAGCGCTGCCTGAAGAAGATGCGCGGCGGTGTGGTTTCTCATTATAGCTCTGCGTTTTTCCTCGTCGACCCTTGCCGTCGCGGTGTCGCCGAGCTTTATATCCTCTCCCGAAGTGAGAGTTCCGAAATGAACGAATACGCCGTCGGGAGTTTTTGTAGTATTGTTAACGGTAAATACGCTGTCGCCGACTGTGATAACGCCCGTGTCGCCGACCTGTCCTCCGCTTTCCGCGTAGAATGAGGTTTTATCAAGAACAAGCATTGCGTCCGCGCCGTTTTCGATGAAATCCTTTCTCTCTCCGTCAACGACAAGAGCGAGAATTTTGCCCTCCTGCGTAAGCGTTTCGTATCCTGTAAATTCGGTTCTTCCGAGATCTTTAAGTGAGGCGGCTGAATTTTTCCATGCGTCTGCTCCCGCGTCCTTTCTTGCGTTTCGCGCCATGACTTTTGCGTCGGCGACAAGCTTTTTAAACGCGTCCTCGTCAACGGTCATTCCGTTTTCCGCAAGTATTTCTTTAGTAAGATCGATTGGGAAGCCGTAGGTGTCCTGCAATTTGAACGCGTCTGCGCCCGAAAGAACCTTTGAGTCGGAGTCTGCTATCATGTCAGAGAGCATTTTAAGTCCGGAATCAATGGTTTTCGAGAAGCTTTCTTCTTCCATTGAGATAACTTTTATTATATAATCCTTTTTCTCTTTAAGATTGGGATATGCGTTTTCGTTTTCGTGAATAACTGTCTCGCAGACCTCTGCAAGAAACGGTCTGTCAATGCCTATAAGTCTGCCGTGGCGCGCCGCGCGTCTTAACAGCCTTCTTAAAACGTAGCCTCTGCCTACATTCGATGGGAGAACGCCGTCGCCTATCATGAACGTCGTGCTTCTGATATGGTCGGTTATAACTCTTAACGAAACGTCCTTTTCGGGGTCGTCGTGATAATTGATACCGGCGATACGCATTATGTGCTTCATAATATTCTGAATCGTGTCAACCTCGAACAGATTGTCAACGCCCTGCATAACGCATGCGAGTCTTTCAAGACCCATGCCCGTATCAATATTAGGATGTGTAAGACGGGTGTAGTTTCCGTTTCCGTCGTTTTCAAACTGTGTGAAAACAAGGTTCCAAACCTCGACGTATCTGTCGCACTCGCATCCTACCTTGCAGTCGGGCTTTCCGCATCCTTTCTCGGGACCGCGGTCAAAGTAAATTTCCGAACACGGACCGCATGGACCTGCGCCGTGCTCCCAGAAGTTATCTTCCTTTCCGAAGCGAACCATGTGGTCGGGTGCAACGCCGACTTCCTTAGTCCAGATGTCATATGCTTCGTCGTCGTCAAGATAAACGCTTATATAAAGCTTGTCCTTGGGCATTTTGAGAACCTCGGTAAAGAACTCCCACGCCCACGCAGTAGCCTCTCGTTTGAAATAGTCGCCGAACGAGAAGTTCCCGAGCATTTCAAAGAACGTGCCGTGTCTTGCCGTCTTGCCGACGTTTTCAATGTCGGGCGTACGGATACATTTCTGACAAGTCGTGACGCGCTTTCTCGGCGGAGTAATTTCGCCCGTAAAATATTTTTTCATAGGGGTCATGCCCGCATTTATAAGCAGTATGCTCTTATCGCCCTGCGGTACGAGCGAGAAACTCGGCAGTCTCAAATGACCCTTTGATTCAAAGAAGCTTAAATACTTCTCTCTTAATTCGTTAAGTCCTGTCCATTCCATAAAGTAACCTCCGGAAAATAAAAATAGCCTGCACGTCATCAGCCCGGGACCGACATTATGTCGGCGGTACCACCCGGATTGTGCGGCAAGCACCACTTGTAATAACCTTAACGCGGATAAACGCGCCGTTCGTCACGGCGGGCTCGGGGTCGGCGTTTCACGGCGTTGAATGAGAACTCACACCTGACGTCCTCTCTCTGAAAATCGCAGCCGGGAATAAACCCGTCAAAGCCATATACATATTTATATTATATACATTAATATTATAATTTCCGAAAACTCGGGTGTCAATACCTTTTTATTTATTTTTTTATTAATAAACGGCGATTTCGCGTAATTTTGCATTCTCGGCGGATTGTGAAATTTTTTATCATAGATAAAAAGTTCAATAAAATAAATTCATGCGATTCAGAGTATTTCATTGCGTAAGATATTTTTATTGATTTAGCAATATTTCATAAATCCCGTAAGGAATTTATTTCATTAAAAAAAGCGTCCGTCGGGACGCTTTTTTCTGGCTGGGGAGGCGGGATTCGAACCCACGCATACAGCAGTCAAAGTGCTGTGTCTTACCGCTTGACGACTCCCCAATGCATTACATAATATAGCTTTATAACAAAAAACGCAAATCGGAACGATTTGCGAGATTTTAAAAAATGGGGTGGGTAGTCGGGGTCGAACCGACGACCTCCAGGGCCACAACCTGGCACTCTAACCAACTGAGCTATACCCACCGCAAATGGCGCGCTTGAAGGGACTCGAACCCCTGACCCACTGCTTAGAAGGCAGTTGCTCTATCCACCTGAGCTACAAACGCATGTTAGGTCAAAAAAATGGAGCGGGTGATGGGAATCGAACCCACACGACCAGCTTGGAAGGCTGGGATTCTACCATTGAACTACACCCGCTTATCTTCGGAACGTTTAGTATAATATCACAAAGACTTTGAAATGTCAAGGACTTTTATAAAATTTTTATTTTAAAAACAAAAATCGGTGTTTATGTTATGAATTAAGCGTTGTACTGTATTGTAATGTAATATAAATATATTTGTAATTAAGGAAAACGTAATATATCATTCACATTTTAGAAAAAAAATAATGTTAAATTCGCAGTTTTTTATTGACAGTGAGTTAATAATGTAGTACTATTTAACAGAAAAAAGATGACGCGTCGTTTTTATTTGTAAACTGATTCCGTCATTAAAAAAGGTAGGGAAAATAAATGGAAAGCAATTTTGTTAAAAAGGCGTTGAGCGTTGCGCTTACCGCCGCCTTGCTTGCCCAGCCTGCGGTTGTAGGTTCGTCGGCTTTATCGTTTAAAAGACCGTCGTCCTCCTCATCCGCAGCCGTTTCGTATTCGACGTCAAACGCCGTAATTAAGGACGGCACGGCTGTCATTCCTTCGGGAGCGGATGCCGAAACAGTGAAGAGGCTTCTCGGCGAGGCTCTTGTTTCTAACGCTTCGGGTGTTGATTTGCAGGGGCTTGAATGGGAATACTACTGCACGGGCAGGAGCGGTCTTCTTAAAAACGACGCATGGGGCAGTGTTTTCGGCTTCACAAGCTCTAAAAAAGTCGGATTTATAACAAACAAATATACGCATCCCGCGCTGTCGGACAGCTCGGACGGTACGTATAAGCTTCGTCTTAAGGGTTCGTCCTCGGAGGTTACTCTTACAAAAACCGCAAAGCTTTCGTCGGGCATTTCTCTTGCGTCCGGCGCAACGGCAAAGCTTGTTTACAATGAGGATGCAAGCGTAAATTACGACGCTGTCCGTCAGAATATATTTGACGCGCTCGTTGTTGATTCGACTCCGGCTCTTACTTTAAACGACGTTAGAATTTCTTACTATGCTTCGGCAAAATCGGGTGATCTCGGATCTCTCGGTAAAGAGTGGGTTGATATCGCAGGCGATAAGGTAAATCTTCTCGAATATCCCGCAATCGGCGTAGGTACACAGAAGATTAAAGTTGAGTATGCGGGCAGCGATACTTACTATGCTTCGTCCGCAGAAGCCGAAATTAATATTGATATCGGCAAGAATACTTCCGTTATCGCAATAAAAGATGCTCCGTCTTTAAAGCTTATATATAACGACGATCTTTCGGTTGATTATTCGGCTGTTGAAAAATCGGTATTTGAAAGGGTAGTCGATCTTGAATCGAGTGAGCCTGCGGGACTTACCGCCGATGACATTACGGTTGAATATTATGCAACTCCCGCTACCGGCGCGGTTAAGGATCTCGGTAAAAACTGGGTATCTCTTTCGGGCGGCAAGGTAAACGGACTCGTTTATCCCGGTATCGGCGAGGGGGAGCAGAAGCTTCGCATTACATACGCGGGCGACAGAGAGAATACCGGCGCGAGCGTTGAGGTTACCGTAAACGTCGAGGGACGTATTCAGTCGTCTGTTACTCTTAACGAGGCTCCGTATGAAGTCGGAATGAAATTCAATAAGGATCAGTCGTATAACTACGAGGCTACGAAAAAGGCAATCTTTGATGCAGTTGTTGCTTCGACCGATCCCGAGGGACTTACCGCGGACGACGTTACGGTTAAGTATAATGCAGGTACGGATAAGTTAAAGAACTGGCAGCCTCTTGATACCTCCGACTGGACGAGTACGTTTACAAAATTCGGTCCCGGAGAATGGACTGTTCAGATTTCGTGGGGCGGTAACACGCTTTACAAGCCTTTCAGCGTTGAAGTTACGGTTACGACAGTTGATAACCGTATTCAGAGTAATATAGTATGTCTCGAGGGTGCGGCATTCGTATATAATATGGACGTATCCGTTATGAAGCAGGCGATTCTCGATACTCTTGTTGATTGGGAAAACAGTGAGCTTCCCGCAAAGGAAACGCTTACTCCCGATGATTTCACAATGGCTTACTACGCCTCGAACGTTGTCAATGGTGAAATAGACGGCGGAGTAATGCAGTGGGCTCCTATCGAGGGCGGAACCGTAAATTATCTTACCTATCCGCAGATGGGTGCCGGCGAACAGCAGATTCGTATTTCCTTTAAGGGCAATGAGGATTACAGACCTTCGTCCGTTGCAGATGGAACGCTCTCCGTTACAAAGGCTCCCGTTACCGTTAAGGTTAAATCGACGAGCATTTATGCAAATGATCCTCTCCCCGAGAATCTCGTTACGACCGATCCTGTCGACAAATTTGATATTTATACTATCTTCGGCGGACTTAACAGCAATATGGAGCTTACCGTAAATCTTCTGCTCCCTGCAAAGTTTACGAACAGTGCGGTTCTTAAAATTCTCGACCCTATTGTTGAAAAGCTCTACGGCAAATCGTTTACTCAGATGACCAAGGACGGCATGACCGTCGGCGAACTTAAAGAGTTCTTTAATACAAGCGAGCTTCTTGACGTTCTCGCAAAGCTCCGCATTGACACGGGTACGCTCGGTCAGATACTCGAGGGTATCAACAAGCTTCCCTCCGTTGCGGACAACGTAAGAGTTACATTCTCCGTTCCTGCAAAAGCAGGTCTCTACACCGTTATCGCGGTTACAGATAATAAAAACTACGAGACAGGTGTAGGCGTAGGTGCGCTTCTTATCAGAATGAGACTCAAGGGCGTTAACCTTACATGGAATCAGGAAATGCCCGAGAATAATAAGCTTACCGTTGAGGAAGCAGCGGCGTTTGACTTCAAGGCTACGCTTTCGTACGACGGCGACGTAACTGTTTCGCAGAGCAATGTTAAGTACATTTACACAGGATTTACGAGCAAGTGGAAGCGTTATTCAAGCACGACCACTCCTCCCTCCGAGCCCGGACGTTATTCGGTAACTGTCGTAACCGTAGGCGGTAACTATCAGGCAATGCCTGTCGAGCGTTCGTTCCGAATAATTAAATAACATTATATGTAAAATACACAATTCCCGCGTTTCATTAAGAAGCACGGGTTTTTTGTGTGCTTGAAAACGGCGCGGATATATGTTATCATTATTATAATGACAAAATTTTACAGAGGGATGACTGATATGAAAAAGCTTATAGTTTTGTTATTGGCGATTGTATGCATATTCGGTTTCGCCGGATGCAATGCCCTCAGTGACGGCTCGGACGAATCTGAGATTTATTCGACTGCGTTCACAAATTCGAAAACGTACATTAAAAACGCCGACGGTACGTATACCGCAGACGGTTATACGTATAAATACAGACTGGAGATTTCGGGCAGAATGCCGAACGCTGCCGTTGATTCGACGTTTGTATATTTAAGCAATATAAAGGATATCTCGTTCGGTCAGGCGTGGAAGGCGGCCGGATTCAGCAATAATACGGACGATTATTTCGACGTAAAAGACGCTGTGCTTGTAGAAATAAAAACAAAATAAGTAAAGAATAATATGAAAAGACTCCGCCCTCATTGATAGAGCGGAGCCGATTTTATATATGTATTTCAGAATTTAAACTCCGAATGCTTATCCGAAGAATCATATATAGCCTGCATAATTTTCGAGGTTCCGACAGCGTATTTGATGTCGTTCCTCGTTCTTCTGCCCTCGCGTACGGCTTCGATGAAGTCGAGAACCTCGTCTCTGTGCATATCGTTCATTTCATACGTCGGAGTGACCTCGTAAAGCGCACCGTCTTTATTTGTATAATATGTGAAATTACCGCAGTACATGAGACGTATTCCGCCCTTTGTACCCATGAAGTCGATATATTTTTCCTCGTCGACTCCGATATTTTGCGCCCACGCACCGTTGAAGCTGATAAGTGCGCCGTCGGTTCTTACGATTCCGACAACAGAATCGTCAACGTCGTACGTTCCGTGTTCGATATCGGACGAATCCTTAGCCCACATGGAGGTCGTTACGTAATTTTTCATATCCTTACCGAGCTTGCAGAACGCCTCGCCGTCGCACGAGAGAACCTTGGGGTCGTCTAAACAGTACATTATAAGGTCGAGAAAGTGAACGCCCCAGTCGATAAGCGTTCCGCCGCCCGATACGGCTTTTGTCGTAAAGTCTCCGCCGAGCCCGGGAATAGAACGGTACGCTCTGAATGAAGCGTAAACATGATAAATTTCGCCGAGCATGCCGTCGGCTATCATCTTTTTAATACGGTTTACCGAATTTGCGTAACGGTTGCATACGCCGATAGAAAGCGATCTGCCCGTTTCGTAGGAAACCTTTTCCATTTCGAGAGCCTCTGAGAGTATTCTCGCGGCGGGTTTTTCGCACAGAACGTCCTTTCCGTGACGCATAAAGTCGATAGAAATAATCGAATGAAAATCGTTGTGTGTGCATACGGAAACCGCGTCAAGCTCCGGGTCGTCAAGAATTTCGTGGTAGTCGTAAACCGCCGTACCGCATCCGTATTTTTCTACAGCTTTATCCGCGCGGTCATGCAGTATATCGCAGAAATACTTGATTTCGGCGTTGTCCGATGCCATGTATGCGGGAATGTGCGCCGAATTTGCGATATTTCCGCATCCGATAATTGCAACTTTGATTTTATCTTTCATTTTAATTCGCTCCTTATTTAATAGTGCTATCTCAATTATAATTAAAATGCTTTAACCAAAATTAATAATTATTAAAGACGTTATGCCGATCAGGATTCCCGCAGCGCTTCGCTTCGTAAGCTTTTCTTTAAAGAAGCATGCGCCCGTCAGTGCGGAAATTATTGTCGCTCCGCCGTCGTTTATCGGGAACATAACGGCTGACGGAACGTTTTTCGCCGCGACGGTGGCAAGCTGATTTATTGCAAACAGAATAACCGAAAGGATCGTTCCGTATAAAAACAGCTTACGCGGGACGGTTTTGATTTCTGTTCTGTTTGCTTTCGAAAACGAATTTATAATAAGTCCTGCAAGCATACCCGCGCCGAGCAGTGAAAACGTATAGAATGAGAACACCGACGCGCTCATATCGGGAAGAAATTTCGAAAACATTTTCTGCGAAAGCATGACCGTTCCGTTTGATAACATACTGCCGATCAACAACAGCAGAGTTTTAAACGTAAACGCACCCGTCTGTTTTTTTGAATAGCCGATGAGAAGCCATCCCGAGAATATAAGCAGAGCAATTCCCGCAAACTGCATGAGCTTCATTTTTTCTGCGAACATAAATATTCCTGCGATGCAGGGAATCAGCAGTCCGGCAGAGCCTGCGAGAGAGGACAGAACCATAACTCCGTGTTTGAGCGATTCGAGACTGAAGTAAATATTAAGTGCCAGTGCCAAGGCTCCGAGCGCGGATATCCCGAATGCGTACGGATTGAATTCGGGCAGTCCCTCGCTCAGCATCAGAACAAATGCGATTAATCCCGCAAGAACGTAGCTGTAAGAACAGTATACGAAGTACCTCGGCGTGCTTGTGACGAGAGTGCTTGTTTTCTTGTTAAAGAAGCTCTGCGGAATACGCAGAATAAGAATTGTTATTAAAAATATATAGTCCTTCATTTATCTTATCGCTATTACGGTATTGGGCTTCATTGTAATAAAGAATTCTCCGTTGTCGGAGGCGCAGGTTTCGGTAAGCTCGAAATCCTTATCCTCATCAAGCGTAAAAATGCTGTAAAGCCTGTCCTTTTCGTTTTTTCCGAAGTCGATTTTGAACGAACGCGTTACTGCACGGTCATCGGCAGAGTAGTATGCTATCATGGTTACGCTTTTTCCGTTTCCGACGGCGGACGCGGCGTAGATATCGGGAATGTCGCATTCTGTTTTGCACTCCGCCCCCATTTTGAGCATTTCACCCCATAGCTTGACGGGATAGTAGCCCTTTTTCGGCTCAAGCGTATTACGATCAAACAGATTGTTCATGCTTGACTGAATTCTTGCGTCGTAATACATGAGCATGTCGGCTGAGGATTTTTGGCACTGCGCCATGACGGCGGCGCAAAAAACCGCGCCCTTTACGGAATTCATTTCAATAAGGCTTTTTCTCCACGTTTTGCCCTCCCAGCCTACGACGTAGTTCCATTCGTTTAATATGCTTTCGGTTTCTGTGTATCCGTATTTATCCAAAAGCTCGCGGTGACGCTCTGCGTCGATAGTGAAATCCTCGATTTTATCGGAATAACGATGCCATGAGTAGAAATCCATGGGTACGCCGTGTTCGCGCATATATTCAAAAAACGGTACGAGCCATTTTTCGTTATAACAGCATACTGCGGGGCCTCCGATTTTAAGAGACGGAAATTTTGATTTTAAATGCTTTGCCGTGACGGCGAAAAGCTCGTAGAATTCCTCGGGCGTTCCGAGCCAGCATTTGTTGTTAAAATCGGGCTCGTTCCATATTTCCCAGTATTTTATTCCCATTTTAAAGCCGTCCGCCCAGCCGTAATTATAATGATTTATGATATGCTCGCATATCACAGCCCATTTTTTATAATCCTTAGGGGGTATAATACCGTAATGCTTCGGCCAGTGTTCGATTTTATTGCCGAGACGGAAGAATACCTGCGCTCCTGAGCGTTCTATATTTTTTAAATACATATCCGTAAGCGCGAAATCATACGAATTCGGGTCGTTTTCATCCTTTTCGAAATTCGGAAATATTCCGATTATGTCAACGCAGTGCTCTCCGCCGTAATCATAGCATATCGATGAGTCGTGCGTTCTGGCGTACGGAATATCAGCGTCGATAAAGTACGGCATGTTCGTTAAATTCTGATCGGCGTTTTCGGTATATACAGGACCGTTGTTAACGGCGTTCATCGGCTTTATTCTGCCGGTTATAGAGTTTTTGTTTACAGTTATCTTCATATGTTAAACCTTCCCTTTTGAGATTTTGTCTATACGGTATATTTCCGTTTCATACTTATATGGTACGTTTTCGTCAAGAATAATGAGCCTGCCGCCGCGCTCGCCTCCGTATGTGTGGTAGCCCGCGCCTATTGTCTGAACAAGGTCTATGCCCTCAACGTTTTCGGTAAAATCGTTTACGTGGTCGTGACCGAAAAATGCCGCGGCGATATCGCCTGTTCTGACCCAGCTTTCGAATTCGTCTCTGCGTTCGTTCGTCGGACACGGCGCCTCATTGAGCCTTCCGGACGAAAAAACACCGTCGGGAACTTTATAATACCTTCCGTTCTTTTCGAACGCGCCGTCGGTTCCTTTTGACACCTCTTCGAAACGGTCGTATTCCTGTAAAACGGGAATATGCTGAAACAGTATCGACGGAACGTTTTTTCCGCCGTTTTGCTCTCTTAATTTAAGCGCGGTTCTTTCGCGCCATGCAATCTGATCCTCGTGAACATAGTCGTAGCCGAGGTCGACGGGGCGGGAGTAGTCGGACTGCCTTATATAGTCGTTTGAGTCGACGCACCATATATTCCATGCGATTTTGTCGGAATTCGAATGAAGAACAGGCAGTGAACAGTTCGCGCAGCCGAAAACGTCCTCGTCGTTCATGGAGCTTCTGAAGTTATCATACTCGCTGTAAACGCAGATTTGATTTTCTCTCTGCATAAACGGGTTTACGTATGCGCTCTCCGCGTCGTGATTCCCGAAAACGATTGCAAGAGGAATGTTTTTCTCCGCAATCGGAGCTATAATTTTTTTGATTGTCGAACGCATGTATTCGTATGTAAACTCTTCCCAGAATCCGCTTATGTTGTCCCCGCCGAAAACGACGAGATCCGGTTTTGCAAGCTCGACGCATTTTCTTATGACGTTTATAGTTTCTTCGCTTTTTCTCTTCGGAATTTCCGGGTCCTCATCGTCGTCCATTGCGGGGTCAACCTCGTGAATGTCGGTAAGATGAAGAATTCTGAATTTTCCGTTCGAATTGAAACGAAGCGGTTTTTGGTTGTCTTTTATATGTCTAAATGCAGTTGGCAGTCCCGAAGCCATAAGAAACCTCCGAAAATTGATTTGCTTAGTTTAATATAGCACATTCCTGCATGGGTTGCAACGGAGAATATGAAATACAACGGATTTTTATATTGAAAATATAATATTGCTTTGAAACATGGAGCAATCTTGTTAAAAAGCGGAGTCGCTTTTGACGCTGAGACATACCGGAGTATACCATCCTTACAATAAACTAAACTGTTAAGAATAGATTTTATACAGTTTGGTTTCACTATCGATAGCGCTTGCAATAGCAAAGCTGTCTTTAAAACTCAATCCGTTTGACAAATGATAAAATAAATTCACAATAAACATTAGACTGCAATTAGCCTCGATATAATCCGTCGGAGCAACAAAGATATTGTTATTTCGATTAAACTCTTTACATAGTTCTCCCGCACCTGTGGTGCATCCGGTGCATATAACGGTTTTATCCTTGATTTTCACTAAGCCTTGTAATTCTTCATAGCCGATATTATTCCGGCACTCATTCGGATAATAGACATTTTCTCCTAAAATCGGAACTATTATTTTTCCGTCGTCACCGTGACATCCGATAATTAAATAGTCATAGTTAAAATTTTGTTTCCCGCTGAATATATCAAAGTAATCCTGCGGTCTGCCTATGTTGTACATAATTACAATGTACCCAAAATATTCAAGAACACTTCTGATAGCAAAGCTTTCCAAACCTATACCATTGCCGTTTAATATAAGCACTCTTTTCATATCCGTAACCTCCGCAAAATTCATTTTATCGAATTGATTATATCAAAGAATGAAACTCTTGACAATAATAATGAAAAAAGTCCACCGTAATTCTATCAAAATTACGGTGGACTTATGGGGAAATCCCTTAACGACAAAAGAGCTTTTTGCTTATGTCAGAGAAACCGGCTTTGACTTTGTGAGAATTCCCGTGACATACAAGAACCATTTCAAAATGGAGCCGGGTTACGAGATCGACAAGGCGTGGCTTGACCGTGTTCAGCAGATAGTCGATTACGCACTGGAATGTGATTTGAAGGTCATTATCAACATTCATCATGACTGTACGACAAGCGGAGATAACAAAATATGGTTTATCGCAGATCTCGCCCATTACGATACGACAAGAGATATTCTCACGTCCTTATGGTCGCAGATTGCAGAGCGTTTTAAGGATTATGACAACAATCTGATTTTTGAAACGCTTAACGAGCCTGCATACGCAAATACAAAGTATCAGGGTCACGGCAATGACGAGTCACGTTACGTTCTCGGCAAACTGAATATCGAAACGCTCAACGCCATCAGAGCAACGGGCGGAGAGAACGAGAACCGTTTTGTAATGCTCCCGACACACGGCGCCTGCAATAATTACGACACTAACTCGGCGTTCGTATTCCCCGACGATCCGCACGTTCTTGTCAGCGTTCACGGTTATGTCGAGACTGACAGCAAGTTCCACGACATAACGGTTTGGCATAATCTGTTTATGATTCAAAAATTCTTCCTCAACAAGGGCTACGGCACGGTTATCGGAGAGTTCGGCGAAATTATACATCCCGAGGATACCGAGGAAAGATTGCAGATAATAGCCGCCGATTTCAAGCTCCAGGTGGAGGTCGCCGACAAATTCGGCGTTCCGAGCTGTTTTTGGGATGACGGCGGTGAACATCACATCATAGACAGAAGAACGCTCACTCCATACTGCGCTCAGACGTTAGCCGCCCTTACGGGATATACGCAGGAATAATCGCTGCTGTAAAGAACCAAGACCGTATCAAACGGTAAAGGTCTGCGGCATCGGTTTTCTAAAGGGCTGCGATAACGCACGAATATATCCCGAACGAATGACATATCGCCTTACCGCTGTATGTGAGATATACGGCTTGCCGTATGATAGGTAATATCGCATATTCGGCTGTAAAATACTATACGGTTCTGTTCATAAAACAGAACCGTATTTTTCTTTTTTCGCAATTATGCATATCGTTGCAAAAATCAGTATGTTTTTTGCGTTACTCGTTTGCTTCTTTCTTTTTCGCTCTTTTTTCCCTGATGGACTTCGGAACGATTCCGGCAAGAATACGGTTCAGCTTTTCCCATTCGGCTTCGGCTTTGACGGAGTCCTCCTCAAGGCGTTTCTCCATATCGTAATACATTATATTGCAGCCGCATTCGGGGCAATTCTGCTTAAGGTAAAATATGCTCAGTTTTTTTCCGCATTTCGGGCATTTGTTATCCATTTATATCTCTCCTTTTTCGGTTTCGAGTGAAGCAGTCTTTGACCTTTCTTCACGGCGAATCATCATTTCCTCTTGAATGGTGCGGAGCTTTTCTCCCTCAAGGTCATAGAATTTATACGGTATCAGCGAAAGCAGCGAAACAACGGGCGGAATTATCGTTACGAGCGCCCAAAGCCAGAAACGGGTATTGACCGTCGCACTCTCAACGAGCTGCAGCGAATTATCGGCAAGCTGTACGGTAACAAGACCTATGAGAGGCATAATTCCCGTTGCGACGGCGGTACACAGCGAGCCTGTGAGCTTGCTGATGAAGGTCAAAAGCGAGAACGCCATACCTTCATTTCTTTCGCCTGTTTTCCATTCCATATAGTCTACGGTGTCGCCGATCATTTTGGTGGGTACAACCATCTTTATGCTTGATATCGCACTGAAAATGAAGCCTTGAATCATAAGAAGCGGTACTATTACGATGGGTTGACGATAGAATTTAACGCCGATAAGGAATATGACCGAGGCGACCGCCGCTTTGAGAATACTTGTTCCGACAACTATCTGCTTTGATGTCATTCTGCGTTCGAGTATCGGCATAAGTGGGTAGGCGACAAAGCCCGAAACTGCGCCGGGTATACCGATTATCGTACCCCAGCTTGCGGCACCGAGAGAGAAAATATAGAAATACTGCGAAAATGTATCCGCGATTCCCTCAACGGTTGAAAGAATGCTTGAGCAGACAATGAGCAAAAGCGGCTTGTTCTTAAACATAAATCTGAAGCAGTCCAGAACCTTCGGCTCATCGGAATTTTGTACCACACGTTCACGGCAGAAAAGACCTGACAACGAAAACAGTCCCATACCCAAGGTGCCGGCAACAATACCCATAACGAGAAAGAGTTTACGCATATTGAGTCCTATAACGCCCTTGTTGCTCAGGTCAATAAAGAGGGAGATTATCGGAGTGACAAGACCGCCGATGATGCTTGAAATGAAACGTGCGGATGTAATGGCGTTTGACCTGTCCACGGGGTTCGGAGATATTGCCGCAGAGAGTCCCCAAAACGGAATATCGCCTATTGTGTAGAAAAATTCCCAAACGAAATAGGTCAGGCACATATAGACTATCTTGGCTGCATTGGATTGAACACCGGAAAGAAACTCTGCGCCGCCGAAAAATACGACGGTGGCTATACCGAGCGGAATCGGAACAAACAGCAGGTACGGACGCAGCTTGCCGAGCCTTGTACGGGTGCGGTCAACAACCGTACCCATTATCGGGTCATTTAAGGCGTCCCAAAAGCCCATAACGGTTATCATTGCGGTGACGGCTTCGCTCGGAATGCCGAAAACGGTGACAAGGAAGAAGGTCATCTGCATACGCACCATATTGTAGCCTATGACCTGACCGCCGTTCGCAATGCCGTAAAGCACTGTTTCCTTAACGCCGACATAGCGTTTTTCTTCAAGCATTTCGTTGTTTGACATACATTTTTCTCCTTATTGCTTGTTTCATTAAACGGCTTCGCTTTTCTCGCACTCGGCGATAAAGCTCTCCATTGCGGATTCATAAGCCGCAGGGTCGGTATAATAACTGCGTGCATGGACAGCGCCGTCCACTGTCAGTTTTTCCTTGCGTGTCGGACAAACCGCATAAAGCTCATCCTGCATAAACTGCGGAACGAAATCATCTGCCGCCCCGTGAATAAACAGCACGGGAAGCGATGAATTACTCACCGCTTTAACGGGTGACGCATCCCTGAAGTCGTAGCCGCATATCAGGCGGCAGATAAGATTACAAGTATGAAGCATCGGAAAATTCGGCAGGTGAAACGAGGTTTTAAGCTGATATGAAAATTCGTCCCATGCGCTCGTATAGGAGCAGTCGGCTATGACGCCCTTAACGGCAGGGTCGTTTATCTTGTCGCTCATCATAAGCACCGTAGCACCGCCCATGGAAACGCCGTACAGATAGATATTAAGCTCAGGGAACCGTTTTCTTGCGTATTCCAACCAAAGAAGCGTATCCTTCGATTCATGCGTTCCGTAGCCGAGGAATTTTCCGTCGCTCTCGCCGCAGCCTCTATGCTCCGGCATCAAAACGGTGTAGCCCTCCCGATAGAAATACGGCATAGCGAAACAGAATTCGCCGATGCCCGAGCTGTGCGCTCCGTGACAGGCAATAAGCAGCTTTCCATTGGTGTTCGGCGGCGTAATGACGCTTCCCCGCAGGATTTCACCGTTTGAGGCGGTAAGACTCAGCTTCTCAATCGGAAAATCGGCAAACGCTTTAAGCGCCGCATCTCTGTCCCTGTCGTAGTCGCTCTGCGCAGACTCGTTGCCTGCAATGAGTCTGCCGATAAATTTCGGCAAAGGAATCTGCTTGTACCAGATTATCTGATTAAATGTAAATCCGCAAATCAAAAGCAGCAGTATGATAAGTACGCCGAGCAGTACGGCAAGTATTATCAAGGCTGTTTTCATTCTCTCACTCCCGTTAATCGGCTCCGAGGTTTGTATACTGAAAATTCTATATATTGAACAATAAAACCTGATAAGCCGAATTATTTTAGTTTAAAACGCTGTATACAGTATAACCTATGGAGGAATAAAAAGCAAGATGTTTTGTATTGAATAAAAAAAGGTTATGTGATGTTACAATTGATAGCTCATAAAAGGCGTCTCGCCAAAAGCAGCACAGGCACTGCGTTCCGTTTCTCTTGCCACTGTTTTCAGCCGAAATGACATACTTGCATACCTGCAAAGAGAAGAAAAAAAGGTAATCTCGTCAGGATAAAAAATAAAAGCACTCAAGCCAGTGAACGGACGACACCAATTGTCGCCGGTTATAGCTTGAATGCTTCTGTTGACACTACGGTAACACAAAAATCACCGTCTGTCAATAGTATTTTATCCGAAAACCCGAAAAAAATTACAACCGAAACAAATAACACCGCCGAAAACAGCGGTGTGAAAAGGCAAAATAAAATATCCGTAGAAATGAATGACGCGGAAAGAGCCGAGGTTTTGCGAAATACGGAAGTGATTGTTGCCAAGTACAAGGGTAATTCAAAAGATTTGAATGCGGCAAATGTGTTGGCTTTACAGGAAACATACAGAGCCAATGCCGTTTTGAAGGACAACTACGGCTTTACCGTTGCAAGGGACTCCGACCGCAGAGCAAGGAACAGAACGCCGTGGGCGCCGACCGGTGCGGAGATACCCCCGGCAGTTTAACGATTACCTCAGCCGTTTAACGATTACAACGGCACAGAAAGCTACAATCCTCCTAAAACGCACAAAACCCCGCCGCAGAATTGCCTGCAGCGGGGTTCGCTTATGTGCTGAAGTAGATGAAAA
>JALEQX010000019.1 GCA_022763825.1 Oscillospiraceae bacterium
AGCTCGCCTCTTGCAAGCATGGGCTTTAACAAATTGCCCGCGTCCATTGCACCGTCTGTTTTTCCCGCGCCGACAACGGTATGAAGCTCATCAATAAAGAGAATGATTTTACCCTCGCTCTTCTGAACCTCTTTAAGAACGGATTTAAGTCTCTCTTCAAATTCACCCCTGTATTTCGCGCCTGCTACAAGAGCACCCATATCAAGAGAGAATATCGTGCGGTCTTTAAGTTTGTCGGGAACATCGCCCTTAACAATACGCTGTGCAATACCCTCTGCAATAGCCGTTTTACCTACGCCGGGTTCGCCGATAAGACAAGGATTATTTTTGGTTTTTCTCGAAAGAATCCTTATAACGTTTCTTATCTCCTCGTCCCTGCCGATAACGGGGTCAAGTTTCTGCTGACGTGCAAGTTCTACAAGATCCTGACCGTATTTTTTTAATACGTCGTATGTTGATTCGGGGTTGTCCGAATTAACTCTTGCGTTGCCTCTTACGTTTTTTAAAGCCGTTAAAAACTTGTCTTTGGTAACGCCGTATGAAGAAAACAGTCCTGAAACGGACGCGTCTGCGTTCTCAATAAGCGACTGCATGATGTGTTCGACGGAAACGTACTCGTCGCCCATTTTTTCGCTGATTTTCTCGGCTTTTTCAAGAATATCGTTAAGACTTGACGAAAGATATAATTCACTTCCCGAAGAAGAAGTAACGGACGGTAATGAAGAAATCTCGGCGTTAACCGCGTTTTCGAGAGCGGATACGTTTATCTGCATTGATGTAAGAATGGACGGAATGAGTCCCTCTTTATCGTCAAGCAAAGCCCACAGCATGTGAACAGGCAGTAACTGCTGATTGTTTAGCTCCTTTGCTTTTGATTCGGCGTTTTGAACTGCGCTGATGCTTTTCTGTGTAAATTTCTGTATGTTCATAATGTCACTCCCTAAAGGTTTATAACATCTATTATTTCTAGGGGATATTTTCTTATCCTCAATTGATAGAATAATACTAAAATGTTACGCCTATGTTGCAAAAGTATTATCAAATTGTAAATATTAGCACTCCTGAGTGAAGAGTGCTAATATTTTTAAGTGACATTATTTTTTAAGTGCTAATATAAACTCAGCTTATCTTTTCATAGTTTTTCTCTTTATATTCTCTAATTTGAGCTTTGACTTTATCGTCAATTACATAGAAGAATACGGGTATTGCACTGAGCATTGTTGATACGCCGGGTATTAGCCAGTACGCCGCCATTACAACGTTCTGCATGTGAGGCGTAACGTCGGCATAAGTCATGGAACCCGTGTAGCCGGAAAGACCGACAAGGAATATTCCGCATGCAACAGAAAACGCGTTTGAAAGTTTAACCGAAAGACTCAAAATTGCATATTGCGTACCCTCGGTTCTTTTTCCTGTTTTCATTTCGCGGTAATCGACAATATCGCTGAGCATTACAAGCGGAGAATATGTATGTGTACCGAACATAAAACCGATTACGAACTGATAAATAAGTATCGCAACAAGACTGCGCAAAGATTCTCCTCCGAATGTAAAGAGAAGGAATGATGCCGTAGCTGTTATAAATCCGTATACTGCAAAAGCTATATATGTTTTCTTTTCTCCGAGTTTTTTATTAACAATCGGAGCAAGAACGAGCGATATTGCGGCGGCAACTCCGCTCGGAATTCCTATAAGCAAGGGCAGATTCTCTCCCGCTAAAGTAAAGCTGAACGATCCGATATTGATTGTCGTGGCGTCGCACAGGACGGCGGCCGCCTGAACGCCTATGCTCATACCTATGTTTCTGCCGAAACCGAGCATAAACATTAAAAATACTATCATCAGCATTTTATTGTCCTTTAGCTCCGTAAACATTTCTTTAAAAGACATTTTATTAGGTTCGCTTCTGACAACCTCTTTTGTACCTGCGAGCATGAGAACATATAAAACCGCTCCGAGCGCACAGATAACAAGAGCCGTGTAGAGATATTCTTTTGCACCGATAACATCGGAGCCTGTCATGATACATACTGCGGGAATCAAAACATTGGGTACGGCGAGTCCTGCGGATTTAGCGAGATTCGATATGCCTGCGCATGAATTCTTTTCCTCTGCTTCGGGGCTTAAAAGCGCAAGCATACCTTGCGAAGGAATGTCCGCAAACGACATAGCAATGTTCCAAAGCACGGTCGTTATCGTAATATATGTATACATTAATATATCGGAGCCGAAATTGATCTTTACAAACATGATTGTTGTAAGAACCGCAAGAGGAATCGAACTCATCAGAACAAACGGCTTCATCTTGCCCGACTTAAAATGACTGGAATCAATTATGTTGCCTATAATCGGGTCTGCAAGCGAAGAAATAATTTTTGATACAAGAATTATAATTGCGCATACCGTAAGCTTTGCGCCGAGAATACTCGTATAAAACTGCGACTGATAGCTGTTGATATAGCCGATAAACGTCTGAATTCCGAGTATTCCGAGCGAATACATGAGCATGGAGCCGAACGAAAGAATCGGCTTCTTTTTGGTCTTTTCTTTTTTCATAAAAACGACCTGCCTCTCTTTAAATTTTACAATTGACAATTAAATATTATAAACAATTTTTATTATAAAGTCAATCTGTTGTTTGTCAATTAACACATAATCCAAATATAAAATATTTATTTTTTTATTGCATATTGATACGATTATATGTTATACTTGTCGGCGAAAAAAGAAAAAAAGGAGCTTTATTATGAATATTGCAAGACCGGAGTTTCCGAATCCCCAGTTCGAAAGAAAAAACTGGATGAATTTAAACGGCGAATGGCGTTTTGAGTTCGATTTCGGAATAAGCGGAAGAGAAAGAGAGATTTACAAAGAAACCGATAAGTTTTCAAAGAAAATCAATGTTCCGTTCTGCCCGGAGAGCGAGCTGTCGGGTATCGGATATAAGGATTTTATGAACTGTGTATGGTACGCACGCGAATTTGATTTGACAAAGGACAATCTCGGCGGCAGAGTCATTCTTCATTTCGGCGCGGTTGATTTCAGAGCCTTTATTTATATCAACGGTTCACTTGCGTTTGAGCATGTAGGAGGTCAGGTTTCATTTTCATGCGACATAACCGATTATGTAAAAGAGGGTGAAAACACAGTCTGCGTATGCGCTGTCGATAAGGTTCTCGATGATGACCAACCTCTCGGAAAGCAGAGTGACAGATATTATTCATACGGATGCTCATACACGAGAACTACGGGTATATGGCAGACAGTCTGGCTTGAGTTCGTTCCCGAAAGCTATATTAAGAATTTTAAAGTATATCCCGACGCTGAGAATTCGAAAATAACGATTGAAGTCCAGACTTCGGGAATCGGAGATTTAAAAGCCGAAACTTCATTTGAAGATAAAGATACAGGTTCCGCTTCTGCAAAAGTTACAAAGGGAAGTGCCGTACTGACTGTTGACTTAAAAGAAAAGCATCTTTGGAATGTCGGCGACGGTCAGCTTTACACTCTTAAGCTTACATTCGGTGAGGATGAAGTCTATTCATATTTCGGACTGCGCGACATCTGGTTTGACGGTAAGAAGTTCATGTTGAACGGAAAATCCGTTTTTCAGAGAACCGTACTCGACCAGGGATTTTACCCCGACGGTATTTATACCGCAAGAAACGCCGACGAGCTTCATAACGATATTCTCCGTTCCAAAGCATGCGGATTCAACGGCGCGAGACTTCATCAGAAAATATTCGAGCCTCTTTTCCTTTACTACTGTGATAAAGAGGGGTATCTCGTATGGGGGGAATACTATTCGTGGGGCGTTATAAACGACGATTACAGAAAGATGAAGTATATCGAACACGAATGGATCGAAGAGCTTGAACGTGACTTCAACCACCCTGCTATCATAGGCTGGTGCCCGCTCAATGAGGCATGGGATAAACCTGACGGCGATACGTGCAGAAATATTTATGCCATAACAAAAGCAATTGACAAAACAAGACCGTGCATTGATACGAGCGGAGGAATTCATTTTATCTGCGATGTTTTCGATACGCATGACTATGAACAGGAGCCCGCAAAATTCAGAGAACATTTCGACCCGTTCGCAGACGGCGGAGAATTTTACGACAGGCTTTACCGTGAGCAGAAATACGAAGGACAGCCGTATTTTATGAGCGAATTCGGCGGAATACAGTGGAGCAAAGAAAACGAGGGATGGGGCTACGGAAACGCACCGAGAACCGAGGATGAATTTTTTACAAGATTTGAGGGACTTTGCGACGCCTTATTATCAAATAAAAATATCTTCGGACTTTGCTATACCCAGCTTACCGATGTCGAGCAGGAACGCAACGGACTTTACTACTACGACAGAACTCCGAAATTCGACTGCGATAAATTCAAGGCTATCCTTTCAAAAAAAGCTGAGATTGAAGACTGATGCTGTACGCGGTTTTAAATATTAACACTCTCGGCGAAGACGAATTTAAAAAGTATTATTCTTTAATGCCCGAAGAGAGAAAAGCCGAATGCGACCGCTTTTCTTCTGTTAAAGATAAAAAATTATGCGTCGGCGCATATATGCTTTTGTGTCAGATTACAGGTAATGATAAGATTACTTTCTGCTATTCGAAAACCGGAAAACCGTATATAAAAGATAATCCGTTTTATTTCAGCCTGTCTCACTCCGGTAATTATGCCGCAGCCGCCGTTTCGGACTTCCCTGTCGGAATCGATATCGAAACAGTCGGTGAAATAAAAGATTCCGTTATAAAACGCGTTTGTTCCAACGAAGAAAGAGCATATATAAATAAAACGTCGAGAGATTCGTTTTATAAAATATGGACTTACAAAGAAGCGTATTTAAAAATGACCGGAGACGGCATAGGCGCGGGGCTGAAAACGATTGATTATACAAAAAGAGACGAAAATGTTATATCCGTAACGGAACACGGTTACGCTATGTGCGTTATAACAGAATCAAAAATATAAAAAAACGCCGATCGGAACAGTGCCGGTCGGCGTTTTGAATTATACGGATGACATTTTAAGATAAGAAAGCATTTTTCTCAAAGGACCTCTGAACACAAGATTCCTTTTATATAATACCTCAAAATCATCGGGTTTTACAAGAGATGAAAATTCTTTGCTTTTCGGATTCGACGCATTTTTTAATACGTCGCTTACAAATCCGGAACATGTGTATTGATTTTTAAGCTTTACGCTCATTCCGAAGAACATCATTGACAGTCCGAAATAGCTGTATTTGTAAGAATCGCTTTTACCAATATGATATTTAAGTTTGTTTGTTATTTTGGTGCATTCCGACTCTGAAACCGGTATCGAAAACAGTGCGCACGGAACGTCGGTTCCTTTATATGTCGGATGAAGTACAGGGTCTTCGATTCTGAACCCCTTTTTACCTACAAAGCTGAAAAATTTTTTATCCATCATGCTGGTACTGATTGATACATGTGAATAGTGCCAAAAACCGATTCGTTTTAAAAATTTCGAAACATTGTCGGGATAGTCAGTCAGTAATATATAAATTCTGTGGTCTTTTTCGTTTATTCTCAATTTCTGCATTATAAATTGAATCTCTCCGGTCATTAAAAAATCAACTTTTATATAATAACACGGACTGTATGTCGATTACAATACATTAATGTCAATTTGTATATTAAATTTTTGTAAATTATTTTTCCATCTTTTCTAGAACTTTTTCATAACCGCCGGAACCGTAATTTATGCATCTGTTAACTCTGCTTATCGTAGCTGCGCTGGCGCCGGTTAAAGACGAAATCTTACTGTAAACAACTTTATCCTTTAAAAGTGAAGCTACATGAATGCGCTGTGACATATCGAGAATTTCTTTAGTTGTCATAACATCTTCCAAAAAGGCTTTACATTCCTCTTCACTTTCAAGCGTCAGAATCGCTTTTATTAAGTAGTCCGTTTCTTTATTGTCAAAAATCCTCAAATATAACATCTCCGAATTATTTACTTAACTATTTTAATACTTTATCACATTAAACTGTTTTTTGCAAGTATTAATTGACAAAAAATTATTTTAATGATATTATTTCTAATGTGATTTTATTTAAAATATTGAGGTGGAATATTTGATAACCAAAGAAGAATGGAAAAAATTCAGGGGTTCGGGCGTTTCTCCCGACCATATTATGATAAGTATTATCGACGACGCCGAGACATGTATGGCTGTAACATGGAGAACCTGCCTTGACGTTACTGACGGTTATGTTAATTATCGTAAATTCAGCGATAACGGAGAATGGGAACGCTGTGAAGCCGAAAGCGGAGAATTTCACTCGGACATGGACGACAGCAGAATTTTCTGGGCGCATATATCGGGACTTGAACCCGGAACAAAATACGAGTATAACTGCGGAAATAACGAATACAGAAGCGGTAATTCATATTTTATAACGGCGAGAAAGAATTGCGATAAATTTAAATTCCTGCTTTTATCCGATGTCCAGACCGGCGACTGCGATCCGCCCGCCGATTATACTTTATTGGGCGAGTTCTGCGAAAAGATTTTTGAGAAACACAGTGATATTGACTTCATTCTCACCGGCGGAGATAACACGAACTGCGGTCAGACGGACGTTCAGTGGACGGGACTTCTCGACGGCATGAAAAATATTATAAATCATGTTCCGTTTATGATGGCTATGGGCAATCATGACGATATGGGATTTGATAATTATTTTACGAAAACCGGAAAGTACTATTCAGACAAGGCTACGTATTTTTCCTCGCAGTTTAGGGGTTCGTATAATTACAACGGTCCCGAGGACTGGAAAACCGCGAACTATTCGTTTGACTACGGCAACTCGCATTTTGACTGCATAGGTCTGAGCGGACCCGAGTATGTAAACGAATGGCTTATCAAAGACGTAGACGCTTCCGGTAAAACGTGGAAATTCGGTTCTCACCACTTCCCTATCTGCTACGGCGGAACAAATCTTGCATGTGAGGATTCATATCCTGTAATGATGGAGGGACTTGAAAAATTTGACGTCCTTTTCTCCGGACATGAACATTCATATGCCAGAAGCTATCCCCGAAGAAGAGAAAATCTTTATTCAAAACCGTCCGAGGGTACGATTCATTATAATTTAGGCTCAGGAAACCGCAACCCTCCGGGAACACGAGTTGTTCCTAAAGTGTGGAATGCATGCACTTATGAGCATGAAGTAGAGCTGTCTATGTATGCAATCGCCGAGGTTGACTCAAATGTTCTGACGCTTACATCTTATCTTGAAGACGGCACAATAATTGACAAATGCATTATTGACAAGAATAAGGATGAAATACTCCCATATAATGTTCCGCCGAAATATAATAAGACAAGAATTAAGTTTAAAGGCGCGGATCTTGGAATCGGCGCATGTGAAACATTCCCCGAACAGAAGGACGGCAACTGGTTTATAACACCCGCTGTAATGTTTGCTCTTATAGGCGGAGATGTAAAACGCAGTGAGGGTAAAGTCAGAATTGAGGCGTACCGTCATTGGATTGAGTTTACTGAAAACAGCGATATCGCCGTAACGGACAGAGGCGAGATTAAAATGTGCGCTCCTGTTTACCGTTCACAGAGAGACCAGCTCTATGCCGATACCGCAGCTCTGTGCAAAGCATTCGATATGAGAATGAATTATTTTTACGTTAATAATTTCCTCTCGTTTGAGCTTGAATCCGAACATATACAGGTTCCGGTTCAGCCGTAAAATAAAAAAAACACCGTCCGCATCACAACGGACGGTATTTTTTAGTATGAAAATGCTTCCCCGAAAGTTATAGGCGATCTGCGCATATAACATTTTAACCTGTCAAACAGTTTTAGATAGTGCAAACCTAAGCCCGTTTTAGTACCTGCATTAATAAATACAATCCCTTTATCCTTCGCAAGTTCATTCAGCCTTGCATTTACCTCGGCTGCCGCGGGACTGTCCGAAATAACAGATACAATATAAATATCAGCGCGCGTTTTGGTGTGAATGTTATACACAAGCCATTCATACGAATTTATAAATTCGTCTATATCAAAGCCGTCTGTTTTGATATCTACCTCTCCGATATTAAGAAAAACTTTATCGGGATTAAGTTCGTTAACACAGATATCAGCTTCTTTAGACATTTCTGTGACCGTTTCGTTTTCCAAACTTCTGTTGAAAATTTCCTCTCCGAGTCCCGTTTTATAAGCAATTTCGTTTACGGGGAAAGATTTAAAATATTTCTGACCGAAAAACACGATACCATGCTCATCTGCCATTTCATTTAATTCAGAATACTCTTCTAATTCCTGTTTCATGATAACATCTCCGAAATAATTTAATGATGAATATTTACAAGTTTTTTATTTGAATTAACTGCAGTGTTCTGTGCAAATTCTCTTTTCTTATCAAGACGTCTGTTGATAAAGAAAACAACAAGGTTAGCGCTGACCATTACGAGGTTCAGAATATAAACAAAAAGAACAAATCCAACATTGCCCGAATAAATCTTTGCACCTATACCGGCTATATAACCTACGATAATAAGCAAAGTAAATTCTATACTCATACCCTTTGCCGTTTTTGCCTTAATATTTCTGACAACCGAGAACGGCCATGAAATACCGAAGCAGATAAGCATAATCATTTCAAGAAATTCTGTCATTTTTATATACACTCCTTTTCATTTCATTGCCATTATACCCTTGACTTTAGATAAAGTCTAATATATGATATTTATGTAAATCATAACATAGAAATTATAGGTGAATTATAATGGAGATAACACAATTAAGATATTTTCTCGAAGTCGCTTCGACTCAGCATATAACAAGGAGCGCCGAAAAACTGCACATAGCTCAGCCGGCGCTTTCGCAGTCCATAAAACGGCTGGAGGATTCGCTCGGCGTTCCGCTGTTCGTTTCAAAAGGCAGAAATATAAAATTGACGAGATACGGCGAATATCTGCAAACAAAAGCAAAACCGCTTATCGAGGAATTTGATGCGATCCCGAATCAGCTGAAGCGAATTGCGAATATTGATAACACAACGATACATATCAACGTTCTTGCTGCATCGTCCATGGTAACAGAGGCGATTATCAAATTTAAGGAACATCATGACCACGTTAATTTTGAATTATTACAGATTAATGATAATTCACTTTTTGATATCGACGTAACTACAAAAATGTTTTATCAGTCGCAGAATAATGATAACATCAGTATTTGTAATGAAAAAATTTTTTTGGCTGTTCCGAGGAAAAGCGAATACGCAAAACATGATTCGATTAAACTTTCGGATATTACAGACCAGGGCTTTATCTGCCTGTCAGGTTCAAAGCAATTCAGAGCGATATGTGATAAATTCTGTCAGCATATAGGTTTTAGGCAGAATATTATATTTGAAAGTGATAACCCATCGGCAGTTCGAAATATGATTGCGGCTAATATGGGTGTAGGTTTTTGGCCTGAATTTACGTGGGGCGAAGTTGACAGAAACCGTGTTAAACTTGTTGAAGTTGAGGATTTTACATTCAGCCGAGATATAATTATTACAAAAAATCTTAATAAAACGGATAATTCCGTGGTTGAGGAATTTTTCGACTTCCTTGTTGATTTCTTTGAGGAGAAAAAATCAGAGCTTAAATAATAAAAGACGGTAAACTGTAATGATTCAAAATTACAGATTACCGTTCTTATTATATAAATATTAAGAATTATTTGGGAATCATTTCTTAACTAAGCTCACCCTCTCAGGGTTCGAATCCTCTCCTAATCTCATAAACAAAAAAAAGAAGCAGTACATTAAAGTACAGCTTCTATAGGAAGAAGTTTCGGAGATTTGGTGTTTCTTTTATTGAGAGGAATATATCTTGCAAAATTTCCTAACGATAGATAGCAACCGCCTCCTTGGTTGGTTTTTCTACAATTGAATTATAGGTTGCTTTCTATATTTTGGAGTGATAAATCGGGCTTGCCATGCCCGAAAAGCGTTAATATATCTACACTTTTGACGTTTTGCTCATGGCTAAAGAAACTGTTTAAAACAGGTAATTGCTTTTCATAATGCGGTGTGTTATAATTTTTTTAAAATATTTATACTTTTCTAAGGAAGCTCTGATTAAATCTGATGTACAGATTACGCCGTCAGATTGTGTAAAAGCCGTGCATGAATCCTGTCGGATTTCAAGCGGTTTTTGTGCAATATGGCGGGAAATATGCAAGTAAGATGTGCTTCAAAGCGTATGCTGTGATTTATTCAGAAGTTCCCTAATAAAAATTGGCGCATTTGCTTTTATTCCTATTGCGGTACATTTTTTCGGAGGAAACTATGAACACCATAATTTTTGCGTTTGCGGGAAAAGGCGGAGTCGGAAAAACATCTCTTTCCGCAGCGTTCATTCGAATTCTGTCGGAGGCTTACCCGGAAAAAAGAATTCTTGCCGTTGACGCAGACCCTGCTGTCGGTCTTTCAACGGCGCTGAATATGGAACCGACACTCACCCTGGACAACATCCGTCTGAAAATTGCCGAAAGCATTGAAAAGGGCGAAACGGCAGACGCCATTG
>JALEQX010000035.1 GCA_022763825.1 Oscillospiraceae bacterium
TAGACTTCCTTATACCAGTTCGTGATGGTCGCTGCGGTCACATCGCCCTCCAAAGCCTCCGCTTTCCACGGGTGTTTGCCGCCTGCGTCTGCCTTGTTGCGGCGCAGAATAGTGCCCTCAATGGTCGGCGTAGAAAAGGTAATGCTGTCGCCCTTGGTGGCAAGGTTCGTCGCCGGAATACCGAATTTCACTCGGTACAGCCAGTAATACTTGTACTTGCCGTTGGACTTCTTGGCGCGGAAGCCCACCGCCACAGGGGTGCCGCCGTCCTCAGATGCGGAAATCAGCACCTTGTTTTTGTCGATGTTTGCACCCGTGAGGTCGGATGCCGCCGCAGAGCCGATATCGTCAATGCCGAGGGAGAGTGTGCCGGATTTGAATTCCTTCACGATCTCCGAAGCGCCGTCATCGGCATAGAGCGTCGCCTCCGCCAGTTCCACCGAAAGGTCAGCGGAGATGGCTTTGCAAATACGGTCTTGTCACCAACCGCTTTGCGTTCGCCGACTGTTTTATGCACTAAAAGCCTGCCGCCTTTTTCAATGTCCTCCAAATCCAGGCCCCAAATCGAAGGATCGGCGTTTGTTGCATTTACTTTCTGTTTTGTTTCTGCATAGGATGAAATGTTGCCCAGTCGCACCCACTCCCACGAATCAGGGATGTCAAACGGTACCTCATCCACCAGCGACCGCACTTCATCGCCGATTTTCTCATAAGGAGTATTATCAGAACTCGGCTGTTTAACGATTACCTCGGTAGTTTAACGAATACTCCAGTAATTCAACGATTACCCCAGCTGTTTAACGATTACAACGACAAAAAAGCCACAAAACCCATGTAAAGCACAAAACCCCGCCGCAGAATTGCCTGCAGCGGGATTCACTTATGTGCCGAAATAGCCGAAAAGCCTTATTTCAAGCGGTTTTCGGGCATAGAAAAAGTCCACCGTAATTCTATCAAAATTACGGTGGACTTATGGCGGAGAAGGAGGGACTCGAACCCTCGCGCCGTTGTTTAGACGGCCTACGCCCTTAGCAGGGGCGCCTCGTCACCAGCTTGAGTACTTCTCCGGGTAACATATTGTTAAATTAAAAATGGCGGAGAGAGTGGGATTCGAACCCACGGTACCCGCAAAGGTACGACGGTTTTCAAGACCGTTCCGTTATGACCGCTTCGGTATCTCTCCGTTTGCTAATAGATGATATCATAATAGAAGCGTTATGTCAAGAGTTTTTACGGGAATAATTTTCAAAAACCGCCGTAAATATTTTTAATTTCTGTTTTGAGCGTAAATATCCGATATGATTTTAAGTGCGTTAAGTCCCTCTTTTCCGTCGACTGCGAACGGAACGTTATTTCTTATAGAATTGTAAAAATCGTTTATCAGTAATGTGTGACCGTCGCCCCAGTAAGCCTTTTCACCCTTTTTGATTCTGAACGGGATGACCTCGGTCGGTTCGGAGTCTCTGAACACGAATACGTCGCCGTTAAACAGAATTCTGCCCTTTTCGCAGTCGATTTGAATCTCGACGGGGGAGTCCGAGGAGTAGCATAAACTCGCATAGAACAGCGCGTTTACTCCTGAGTCGAACGTTATCAGAGCGTCTGCCGTATCTTCTGTTTCGACGAGACCTTTAAGCCTTTTCTGCGAGACAGAGCCGACTGTTTTTACGGGATTGCCCGGGCAGAGCCATGCGATAAGGTCAAGCGTATGAATCGCCTGATTTATAAGAACTCCGCCTCCCTCGTATTTAAGCGTGCCGTGCCAGTTGTCCTGTGAATAATAGGTCATATCGCGGTTCCATGCTACGCTTCCCTTGATTCCAGTGACGGCGCCGAGTTTCTTTGAGTCAAGAATTTCTTTAATTTTTACGGATGACGGGTTGTATCTGTTCTGATAGCACACGCCGAAATAAACGCTGTTTTTTTCGGCGGCTTCGACTGACTTTACGGCGTCCGGATAAGACATAGCCGTCGGTTTTTCGCATAAAACGTGCTTACCCGTGTTCATTGCTTTTATCGCCATTGGGGCGTGAAGATAATGCGGAGTACAGATATGAAGAACGTCAAATTTGCCCCAATCAATCATTTCGTCGAAATCGTAAAAGGCTTTCGCTCCCGTTTTTTCGGCGGCGGAGTCGGCGCGTTCCTTTATAATATCGCACACCCCGACGATTTTTGTATTTTCGTTTTTTAACAGAGATTCGATATGAACTCTGCTGATATTTCCGATTCCGACAATGCATGTTCTCAATTTATCCATGTCTCACACTTCCTCGGTGACATTATATATTATGTATAAAAATAATTCAACATTTTATAAAAGAAAGTATTTTTTTTATTATTCACACAAAATCGATTGAAAAATGATTTTTTTTATGGTATAATCGCTATGCAAATTTACTTAAAGCGAGTGATTATTTTGAAGAAAACATTAAAATCGTTTATTGCGGTTCTTCTGAGCGTTTTAATGCTTTTTGCGACATGTTCCGTCGCGTCGGCTTCCGATGTTCAGACTTCCGAGAACGGTATTTCGGCTCTCAGCTCTGCCGCAGCTTATACGGCGCAGTACAAGGGCGGTCTTGTAGGTTTCCTTAATAAAATAGTTAACGGAATCTGCAATGCCGTATTCAGTGTTCTCGGATTTATTCTCCCGGGAACCAGCAGAGTTATCGACAGAAAGGATTACGTCAGCGAGAATTTCTACGGCGGTACCGAGGAATTCCTTGACGCTCCCGCAGAAAATGCAAGATGGAATCTCGGCTACGGTTCAGAGTCGATTATCCCCGATAATTTCGGCGAGAGAAGCTATCACATGGCGGGCTATGACCTTAACAAGAACGCTACGGAAGCTCTCGACGATCTTAAAGTAAGAGCCGTTGCGATAAGCGACGGAACCGACAGAGGCATTACGATTCTTGCAAATATCGACTGTATCGGTATCGCAAACTCCGACGTTAAGCGTATCAGAGCCGCGTTAGCCGACTATGCGCAGGAAAAGAATATCGTAAGCATTAATATTTCCTCGTCGCACACCCATTCGGGCATTGACTCGCAGGGTATCTGGGCAGAACAGCCCAAGACTGCGTTCAACAATCTTTTCTCCGCGCTTTCGTTCGGACTTAAGGATCCCATCAACGGCGTTGACGAAGAGTTCATGCAGACCATTATTACAAGAACCGAATCGGCGGTCAAAGAGGCTGTCGAGAGCATGACGACGGGTTCTCTTACCTATGCTGCTAAGGACGGTTCGACATACATCTACGACCGCAGCGAGCCGAGAGTTATTATGAAGGATATCGTAAGATTCGTATTCACTCCCGACGACGCGAACATAAGACCCACAATGATAGCAAACTTCGGATGCCATCCCGAGGTTGTAGGTTATACAAGCGATAAGATTTCCGCAGACTTCGTTCCCTATATGGAAGAGGTTATCAACGCACACGGCTATAACTTCCTCTTCATTCAGAGCGCAATAGGCAACTCGACCGAGAACAGAGGAAACTGTGTTGACGGACTTGATATTGACAGACATGAGACCGTTATCAGATTCGGCAATGAAGTCGCTTACTTCCTGCTCGGCATGACCGAAACAGAGGAATATTGCAAAGAGAATATCGTTGACTGGGACAGAGAGAATTCCACAATTGAAGCTCTCGGCGACAACGCTTCTTGGTATACCGCATGGTATGAAAACTGGGAACCCGCAGAGGAAACGGAGGTTGCTCCTCTTCTCAATGTAAGACTTCAGGAATTTATTGTCAAGGTTGAAAACGGAATTTATAAAGGCATGGGTAAGCTCTCTCTTGCTAATAATATAATGTTAAGAGACGGACTTGACATCTACACCGTAACCGAAATCGGTTATATGGAGCTCGGCACCGATATAATGATAATGCTCAGCCCCGGCGAGACTTATCCCGAGCTTGTATGCGGAGGCGCCGATATGGACGAATTCACATACGCTCCGCTCAGAGAGACTTATGCGGACAAGACTGTGCTTGATTTCGACCTCATGAACGACGCTATCGGCTATATTATTCCCGACAATCAGTACACGTACTGCACGATTATGAAAAAGGATAACGGTAAGATAACGTTTGATAATGCGTGGGGTATGACCTCCATGGGTGAACACACCGCTTCTCAGCTTATCGGCAATTTCAACTCAATTGTTGACAGTGTTAAGTAATTTATATTAATTAAATAAATAATCGGAACCGATGAAAAATGCGGTTCCGATTTTTTTAGATTGTAATATTTCTATGCCTTTTTGTCTTTTATCATGCAAACGGCGTTGACGGCGATGAATCCGAGTGTTGCCGTGACGATTAACGTCTGTGTGATTTTAAGAAAACGAAGCGTTTTGTTCGCCTTGTGTATCGTGTTCATGCAGTTTAATAATCTGTCCATTTATTTAAACTCCCTTTCCCGTTAATAATACTCCGTGCGCTATCGACGGAATCGACAGCGACTGCTGTGAGGTCGTAGGAGACATGAGCGCGCCCGTTCCCGCGAAGAAAACTTTTTTTAGTTCGCCCGACGAAAGTTTTTTAAAAATATAGGAGCAAACCACGCTCGCGGAGCATCCGCAGCCCGAACCGCCCGAGTAAACGTCCTGTTTCTCTTTATCAAAGAGCATCAGTCCGCAGTCGTTATGCACTTTTGAGATATCTATATTATAATTTTCGGCAAGTATATCTATTAAGAGTTCGGAGCCTATCGCTCCGAGGTCGCCTGTCAGAATGATGTCGTAATCCTCCGGCATAGTGTTTGTATCGTTTAAAAATCTTGCAATAGTGTCCGCCGCCGCGGGTGCCATTGCCGCACCCATGTTATTTGCGTCCGTAATATCGGGGTCGCATATTCTGCCGAAAATCGCAGATTGAATTTTGACAGACGAACCGTTGTCCGAATTCGATATTATGCCTGCTCCGGCGGCTGTTGCGGTTCTCTGCGCCGTCGGCGGTCTCTGTCCTCCGTATTCAAGCGGAAAACGAAACTGCTTTTCCGCCGAGCAGAAATGAGACGAGGCGGACGCGAGCGCGTTATCGGCATATCCCGACGAGACTAAAACCGCGGACAAAGCCAGCGCGAGAGCCATTGTCGAACATGCGCCGAAAAGTCCCGCAATCGGAATATTAAAATCCTTGACTCCGAAAGTAGTCGCACAGCACTGGTTTAAAAGATCCCCTCCGAAATGGATGTTTATTTCATCCGGCATCAGATTTGCTTTTTTTATCGCCGTTTCCACGGCTTTTCTGTGAAGTTCGCTCTCTGCCTGTTCCCATGATGTCTGACCTATTCCGTCGTCGGGATAGCTGAAATCAAAGTATTCGCCCATTGGACCGTCGTGTTCGGTTTTTCCGACAGCCGCCGCTGCGGAGGATACAAAAACGCCGTCCGTCCGGACTGTGTATTTCCCGATTCTGTTCATTTTTTTAATCCTCCCGAGTTAACAAAAGCAGTAATAAATTACGCCGTAAATAAACGCCGCCGAACATCCGTAAACTATTACGGGGCCGGCTATTATAAACATTTTTGCAGCTGTTCCGACGATTCTGCCTTCCGTCTGAAATTCTATCGCGGGAGCCGCCACTGCGTTTGCAAATCCCGTTATCGGAACGAGGGTTCCCGCTCCGGCATGTTTTGCGATTTTATCAAACACTCCGAGTCCGGTCAGCGCTGCGGTTATAACTATCAATGTAACCGAGACAAGTGCTTTTACCGTGTCTTCTTTTATTCCGAGATTCGTATACAGGACTCTGAACGCTTGTCCGATAACGCAGATAATTCCGCCCGAAAAAAATGCTTTAACGCAGTTTAACGCAACCGGGGAGTTCGGCGACGCTTTTTTTACTTTTTCGGCGTATGCTTTTTTTTCGCTGTCTTTTTTTTCTTTCAATATAATCATATCCTTAACGGTTTTATGACTATATTATTTGTTGTCAATGTAAAAAAATACATGTACAAATTGACCGATAAAAACAGGGTGAATTCGTTATATATTAATAAAATATTAACTGACTCTTGATTTTTCATAAAAAAAGGTGTAATCTGTTATTAAAGTATAGTGCTCAGTTTGCTTTGCGCTAAAAATTATTAACAGGTGATTATTTATGAAAAAAATTATGTGTGTCGTTTTTGCGTTGCTTATCTGTATGAGCTTTGCTTTGACAGGATGCAAGAAAAGCAAAAATCCCTCGCTCGGTACCGAGCTTGTAACAGATGAAAATCTTCTCGGCTCCGTTCATCAGGCTAATGAAATCGCTTCGCCCGGCGAGGCTGTCAGCCAGGCTAAAATAGCCGGTGATATCGATACATTTATAAAAGGCGTATTCTATCTTGAAGGTACGATGTATACCGAAGATTCAGAGGACGGTATGAACGTCAATATCGCGATGAACGGTCAGCAGGCAATTCAGATTACGACTACTATGAGCGGTATCTATCTCGGTATATATCACGAGGGTGACAAGACGTATGTTATCAACGTAGCGCAGAATACATATCTCGAACTTACCGACAGCATCAGAAAGATGCTCGGACTTGACGACATGAACATGAACGTCGATCTAACGTCGGAGGACGGTTCTGCAACAAAGTACTATAAAGTTAAAATTAACGGTTCGGACGGTCTTTGCTCCGAAGTTACTTCGAAGGAAGGCAATATTACGAAACTTTATACAATAGGTGATAAACTCGTACAGGTTGATTCTTACGATAAGGACAATAACCTTACGTCGCGTATCGTTGTTTCATCCATTACCGCGACGATCCCGTCGAATCAGCTTACGCTTAACGGTCTTGAAAAGGCTTCATCGTTCTACAGCTTCTTCACCAAGATGGCGGGAGACCAGTAAGATATGAAAAAGACCGCTTTGGTTACCGGCGGCGGCAGGGGAATCGGCTGTTCGGCGGTAAGGCGGTTATGCCTTGACGGCTTTAATACGGCATTTTGTTATAACAGCTCCGAGGATAGAGCCGAGGCTTTATCCTCAGAGCTTTCTTCTTTAGGATATAATGTTTTTGCCGTGCAGTGTGATATTTCGTCGGGCAGTTCCGTCAGAGAGATGTTTGAAAAAATCAGAAAAGAATTCGGAGAAATCGATTTGCTTGTCAATAATGCCGGAATAGCTCAGCAGAAGCTGTTTACCGATATCACGGATTCCGACTGGGATAAAATGATTGGCACAGACCTTTCGGGCACTTTTTATGCATGCAGAGAGGCTTTGCCGTATATGATAAGGCAAAAGAGCGGAAAAATTATAAATGTGTCCTCAATGTGGGGGCAGACAGGCGCGTCGTGCGAGGTTCATTACTCGGCGGCGAAAGCGGGCGTTATAGGGCTTACGAAGGCACTTGCCAAGGAGGTCGGTCCTTCCGGCATTATGGTAAACTGTGTGTGTCCCGGCGTTGTCGATACGGATATGATGTCATCGTTTTCGAAAGAAGATGTTGACGCGCTGACGGAGGAAATACCTCTCGGCCGTATAGCTTCTGCGGACGATATTGCGCGGGTTATTTCGTTTCTTGCTTCAGATGACGCCGATTATATCACGGGACAGATAATACCCGTAAACGGCGGATTTGTTATTTAAATTAATAATAAAAAATACCCGAGACGGAAATCCGTTTCGGGTGTTTTTGCACTTAATTCGTATTAATTAATGTATGTTTACAGGGCTTTTTTGATAGCTTCAAGTAAATCGCCGTATTCCTCGAATGCGGGGATATCGGGGTAGTCGGCTTTAATTTTGTCGGTGCTCTTGAATAAGAATCCCGCCTTGCTCGCCTGGATCATGCCGAGATCGTTAAAGCTGTCGCCGGAGGCTATCGTGTCGTAGCCTATCGACTGCAAAGCCTTAACAGTTGTAAGTTTTGACTTTTCGCATCTCATCTTAAATCCGGTGATTTCGCCGTTTTCGGCAACCTCGAGCGTGTTGCAGAATATTGTAGGCCAACCCAGTTTCTCCATAAGCGGAGAGGCAAACTGCTCGAACGTGTCGCTTAGAATTATTACCTGGGTAATACTTCTTAACTCGTCGAGAAATTCTTTCGCGCCGGGCATAACATCGATTTTTGATATTGTCTCCTTTATTTCCTTGAGTCCGAGATTATGCTCTTTAAGTATTCCTATACGGTAATTCATAAGCTTGTCATAATCGGGCTCGTCGCGCGTGGTCTTTTTTAACTCGGGAATACCGGTTTCCTCGGCAAATGCTATCCATATTTCGGGAACGAGTACGCCCTCCATGTCGAGACATACAATATTCATAAAATAAAACCTTCTTTGCTTTTTCTTTGATTTTATCACATATTACCCCTTCGGGCAACAGTTAAATGAAAAATTACTCGATTTTTTGCATTATAACCATGAGTTTTTTGCCGTCGGCTGTTACGGTATCGGTTATTTCGAATCCGTACGATTCGTATTCCGGAATGAATTCCTCGTCTTCGTACCGTGCGTCTATTACGACATATGATGCACCGTCTTTTTCGTCGTATTCATGATAATATATTTCATAAATTGTATCTCGGTCTGCAAGTTTTGCGAGAAGTCTCGTCGAGCATATAACCCCCGCGTCCTCAGGAATCGATTCACATGCCTCGCGCATGACGGCGTACTGATTTTTATTTTCTTTATAATAATTTGTAATCGTTACTGCGGACGGAATATTGACAGCCCAAAAGCACATCGCGCTTATAATCAGGGATGAAATAAGCATTTGATCCGCCGTTTTTTTCTTCATTTCCGATACGTTCAGCGCGGCAATGTAGATAAGGAAAGCGACGCTTCCGAAACAGTATTGAAATCCTAAATCAAACTGATACTTATACATGGTCATTAAGTTTAAAAGTATCATCGGGCATAAAAGCACGGCGCGCGATATCTTTTTTACAGCGAACGGAAGAAATGCAAGGGGCGCCGTCAGATTTATCAAAAACAGAACTTTCGGTGCAAATTCGCCGTCGGAGTCCGTGAAGAGCTGAGTGAAAACGTATCCGGGCGATGCGATAATGTTTTTAATCATTGAAAACAGAGAGTCGTTCGTGACGAAGTTTGAATATCTGCTTGTCATAACGCCGTCTCCGCTTTTTGCAAGATAGTAAGTTACCGCTAAAAAATACACTGTCGAAACGACTGCCATAGCAGACGGACGAATTATTTTTTTCGATGAGAATGCGCAGTATAAAGCAAAGAATACGATGTATACCGCCGCGTCCTCTTTTACCATGAGCGTTAAGACGGCAAATATGTACATCGGTATGTATTTTTTCTTTTCATAAAAACAGAAAACCCACAGTAGAAGAGGAGTAAGAAAACAGTTTTCGTGAAAATCGTAGCTCGTACCGAGAGTCAGCGCCGGAAGGAACATTACGGCTGAGGCGAATATACAGCTTCTTGCGTTTGACATCTTTAACGTCCGGCAGATGAGAAAGGCAGGGATGCACGACGACGCAAGAATAAAGACCTGACACAATTCGAGTGTTATATCCGACGGAAATATTTGAAATATCGGCGTTAAAATATAAAGTATAGGCGACATATGAACGTCGAAATGCGAAAGGAGTCTGTCGCGTTCGCATGTCGTGACCGGGGCGAATGTTTTGCATATGTTTCTGAACATGTGAACAAACAGTCCGTGGTCAAAGTTCGGCGTTTCGAAAATAAGGCATTTCATGACCGTTCTGTAACCGACGGCGCAGACGAATATAATGCATATCGCGCATATTACGGCGGCGGAAGTTTTTTTTCCGATTTTTATTTTATCCGTGTTTATTAAATTTTTTGAAGAGTACCAGCTGACCGCGAGTGCTGCCGCAATGCCTAATGTCAGCGCAAATCCGAGCTGTCCTCTTTTTGTAAGCATTATAATAAAATATACTGCCGTAATTATCGGAAAGACTATTGCGTCGAACTTAATTTTCGGAATAAGCAATGCAAAGACGGACAGTATTATGTAAAAGGCTGTAACAATTGCAAGGACGCTTATCATTCCGACCGACGCATAGTCCGAAATGCTGTCAAAAATGCGTCCGGAAGAGATGATTAAATATATCGATGAAAAACACAGTGCAGAGAATATCCGCAGAATATGAAATGACGGGTCGATAAGGCTCAGCCGTTTTTTTATTTTGTCGATGTCAGCCATAATTAGAACCTCCGTGGCATATTTCGTGGCATATTTAAGGTTATTATAATACCGAAATGTTAGAATATAATTACTTGTCGGAAAAATAAAAATATGTTTACTTTATTCGTATAATGTTATATGATTAATAATATATAATTATTATGTCAGTTTTGCCGAAAGGGGACGATTAATACGATTACTCTGCTTTCTAAAATATTTATAAAGAACCGCACGGATGTTACGGATTCCGCTGTCAGACGTGCGTACGGAATGATCTGCGGTGTTGTCGGCATAATGCTTAACGTTATTCTTTTTGTGTTCAAATTTACCGCGGGTTATCTGACGGGTTCGGTTGCTATTACCGCAGATTCGTTTAACAACCTGTCGGACGCGGGCTCGTCGCTTATAACTTTAATCGGGTTTAAGCTTTCGGGCAGAAAACCCGATACGTCGCATCCGTTCGGTCACGGCAGAATAGAATATATAGCCGGGCTTGCAGTTTCTGCGTTGATAGTAATAATGGGCGCAGAACTTTTTAAAACATCTGTCGGCAAGATAATTCATCCTGAGGCTCCCGACGGCGGATATTTTGTTCTGACCGTGTGCATACTTGTTTTTTCAATTATTATAAAAGTATACATGGCATTTTATAACTCAAAAACGGGCAGACTTATAAAATCAGAGACGATGAAAGCGGCAGCCGCAGACTCGTTAAGCGATACTATAGCGACGTTCGTCGTTCTTATTTCGAGTGTAATAGCTCATTTTACTTCCTTAAATATAGACGGTTATGCAGGCATAATTGTTGCATTGTTTATTATATCCGCGGGAATCGGCGCGGCAAAAGATACCATTAATCCTCTTTTAGGTCAGACTCCTGACCCGGAAGTTGTCTCGGGGATAAAGGAAGTAGTTTTGTCGCATAAGGAAATATGCGGACTTCACGATATGGTCGTTCACGATTACGGCCCCGGGCGTTTTATGGTTTCTCTGCATGCGGAGGTTCCCGGCGACAGAAATATTTTCGAAATTCACGACGTTATCGACGAAATAGAAAACGAGCTTTTCGAAAAATATCACTGCGAGGCGACGATTCACATGGATCCTATCGACGTTAACAATCCGATTGTGAACGAAGTCAAGGAAAAAACCGCCGAGCTTGTTAAAAGCATAGATGAGGGAATAACGATTCACGATTTCAGAATGGTTCCCGGCAGTACGCATACGAACTGCATTTTCGACGCAGTTATCCCGTTCGAATGTAAAAAAAGCGACGATGAAATCAAGGACTCGATTAATAATAAAATAAAGGAAATTGACCCGTCTTATATCGCCGTGGTCAGAATAGACAGAGGATATGTGTGATAAACGAATTTATAAATACGAGCTTCACTGCCATACGTCGGAGGTCAGCAGATGCGGAACCGTCAGCGGAGCGCAGGCGGCGAAAATGTATAAGGAAGCGGGCTATGACGGACTCGTTATAACGGATCATTACTCGCCGATGACTTTTTCTCCTCTTACCGTGTGCAGACCGCAGAAAGCGGCGGATTTCTATATGAGCGGATATAGAAGCGCACTGAGCGAAGCCGATGAAGATTTTACCGTCCTGCTCGGTATGGAATTAAGATATTACGCCACGGCGAACGACTATCTCGTGTTCGGCGTTACGGAGGATTTTCTCAAAAACAGCGGTAATCTGATGGCTGCGTATCCGAGACGTTTTTACTCTCTTGCAAAGAAAAACGGGCTTATCGTCGTTCAGGCTCACCCGTTCAGAGAGCTGATGATTCGTACTAATCCCAAATATCTCGACGGATGTGAAGTGTATAACGGCAAGCAGAAAAGCGAGTCGGAGAGTCAAAACGCGATGAACTGGGCGGAAGAAAAAAACATGAAGATAAGAACCTCCGGCAGCGATTTTCACCGTCCGTCGAATCTTGCAAAGGGCGGAATCGCGACGACAAGGAAGATTAAAACGAACAAGGATTTGATTGAAGTGCTCGTAAACGGGGACTTCTCGATTATAAAAGATTCAAAAATCACGGGTGGGTGAAGTCTATGAATGTATTTTCCGTAATATCGCTTTTGGGCGGACTTGCACTTTTTTTATACGGTATGGAAATAATGGGCGATGGACTTCGAAGTTCGTCGGGCTCCGCGCTTAAAAAAGTGCTGTCGAAGGTCACGTCCAATCCGTTCACAGGCTTTTTGCTGGGTCTTGTGATAACCGCCGTCGTGCAGAGCTCAATGGCGACCGTTGTACTGACTGTCGGACTCGTCGGTGCGGGCGTTCTGACTCTCAAACAGTCCATTTCGATAGTGTTCGGCGCGAACGTAGGAACGACCGTGACCGCACAGATTATCCGTCTTATCGACGCGGAAAATTCGTCGGGCGGAATTCTCGCGTTTTTTCAGCCGTCGACTCTCGCTCCCGCCGCGCTTTTTATCGGAATTATACTGATAATGTTCGTAAAAGGTTCGACAAAATCGAAGAATATCGGAAATATAATCGTCGGCTTCGGAGTGCTGTTTACCGGACTTATGAATATGATATCCTCTTCGTCCGGACTTTCGGATTCCGAGACGTTTAAAAATATTCTTCTTAAATTTTCGGAGAATCCGGTACTCGGAACTCTTCTCGGAATACTTATTACGGTTATAATTCAGAGTTCGTCGGCTTCTGTCGGTATACTTCAGACTCTGTGCGTAGGCGGAGCCGTTACGTTCAACGGCGCGTACACTTATGTTCTCGGCGCGGCGATAGGTACGGGTATTGTTACGTTCGTCATGTGCGCGCTCGATAAAAAAACGGATTCAAAACGACTCGGATTTATTCACCTGTGTTTTAATATTTTCGGTGCGCTGATTTTCTTCGTAATTATAGGATTTATAAAGGCTTTCGGCGGTTTTTCGGAGGTTTGGAATTCTCCCGTTTCGGGCGGAGACGTCGCGAATTTCGAGACGGTTTTTAAGCTTGTTACCGCGCTTATGCTTTTGTTCTTTATTCCGTATATAGAGAGTCTTGTCCGTAAAATATTTAAGGACAAAACGGATTCGTCCGAGAGAGAATTCGAGCTTGACGAAAAGCTTTTTCTCTCTCCCGGAGTCGCGCTTGCACAGGCGGAGCGTACCGTGTCCGAAATGGGCAGACTCGCAAAGGAAAATTATTCTCTTGCAGTTTTGCAGTATGAAAAATTTGACAAGAAAAGACATTCCGATATTTTATCTTCGGAGGAGCGTATCGACCGTCTTACGGATTCGACGGAGAGATTTCTTATTGCAATGTCGCCGCATATTGATGAAAAATCGGATTCCGACAGACAGTCGTATCTGTTAAGAGTCATAAGCGAATTTGAGCGAATCGGCGATCTGTCGCTCAATCTGAGCGAGACGGCGCAGAGCATGAAGGACGAGAGAATCGCTTTTTCCGAAAATGCTTCAAAAGAGCTTGACGTTCTGTTCTCCGCCGCGGGTAAAGCGGTTGATATTGCATACCGCGCGTTCAATGAATCCGACGTTCTTATTTCACGCAATGTCGAACCTGTGGAGGAGGTTGTCGACGATATTGTCGAGACTTTGAAAAAACGTCATTACGCTCGTCTTAAAAAAGGAGGATGCGATCCGCAGTCGGGCATTCCGTTTACCGACGTTATATCAAACTGCGAGCGTATAAGCGACCAGTGTTCGAATATCGCCGTATATGTTATGGGACTTGAAAACGAGTATATTCATTTCAACGAACACGATTATATAAAACGCGTTCATGCGGGTGAAACGGGTGATTTCATGCGTTTATATGAGAATGAGCGAGAAATTTATATGGGCAAATTGAACGAAATTAATAATTAAAAAACGGCAAAACGCCGAAAAATTTTTAACTTTGTTTACTTTTTAATTTTAATTATGTATAATGAAATCGGAATTATAACTACGGAGGTTTAATACGGATGAATAAGAGATTTAAAAAGATTCTCGGCGTCGTTCTTTCGGCCGTAATGCTCGCCGTTCCTTTTACGGGCGGGGCTTCGGCGTTTAAGGTCGACATCGACTACACCATCAATAATCCCTATGCAAACGTTGACTGGAAAGCGGTCAATCAGTATAAGGCGGAGCTTCACTGTCATACCACCGCGACCGACGGAGGCAACACGCTCAAAGAGATGATCGAGAAGCATTACGAACTCGGCTACGATATCATGGCGGTTACGGATCACGGTACGACCGATTACGGCTGGACGAATCCCAACTATATTCCCGAGCTTAAGGTTGCGCTTACTTTAAGAAAGGGCAATCTCCCCATCGTCGGACTTAATAAGGACGGCGGAGACGCGGAAAACGGTAATACTTATACTCTTACCCAAGCCGAAAACGGCGATCAGTTCTACTATCAGACTGATTCGAACGGCAATGACGGCAAGATGATGATGCGCATTCCGTTCGGTATTGAGAATAACCCCACGTCGTTTAACAACGCTCACGTTAACAGCTGGTTTGTCGACTACGGCAACGGATATCTCGGCGGTACGAGCGATTACTATACCCCGATTACGAATGTTCAGAAACTCGGCGGATTAAGCGTTATCAATCATCCCGGCGAGTACACATCCGCGAGAAACGCGGTTACCTCATCAGAGGCTTATAACAAGAACAACGCTCATTACAGCTATGTTATCAATAAATACGAGACGCTTCTTATGAACAACAGCACGTGTCTCGGAATCGACATTAACTCAAAGGGCGATTACAGAACGAGATTCGACCGCAAGCTTTGGGATACTCTTCTTACCGATCTTGTTCCTCACGGCAGAAACGTGTATGCGATAGGTTCATCCGACGCTCATAATCTCGGTATTGTAAATTCGGGCTATACTCTCGTCCTCATGCCCGAGCTTTCGAACGAGGCTCTCAAATCGGCTCTTTCAAAAGGCGAATTCTTCGCGGCGAGCAGATATGTAGGAAATTACGACGAGCTTGTAACTTACGCGAAGAGTCTCTGCATTTCTAACAATAAATATGCAAAGACCGTCGGCACTCAGATGAAAGAGGCTTATGAATCGATTGAAAATGAGATTTCCGAAAAAGGAAAGCAGAGCACCATTTTCCAATTTGATGAAAGTCAGCCCAATGCAAAGATCAGAAATATTATCGTCGACGACAAAGAGGATCGTATAACGATCGATACCGACGGTTTCTATGTCCGCTGGGTTTCCGGCGGCAGGACCGTAGCCGTGGGCAAAACCGTTGACCTTGACGACTGCGAGAATATCGGTTCTTATGTAAGAGCGGAAGTTATCGGCAAGGGCGGTATCGTTTACACACAGGCGTTTACCCTTGAATATAAGGGTGCGCCCGAGGCTAAGGATATCGATTCCGCAGATCTCGGCAGTATCGCTTCCGTATTCTGCGATACTATCGTCAGACTTCTGTCAAATTTCAGAAGCATTTTCGATATGATTTACAAAATATTCGGCGCTAAAGCGTAAATGATATATAAGGGCTCTCCGGTGCGGAGAGTCCTTTTTTATGGACTTTTTAATAAAATAATGATTACAATTTTGTTAATATAGTTGAATTGCGCATTTGAATTTGATATAATCTTTTAAAATATAATATTTATTATATTTAAATGATGTGATAATTCGGAGTGCAGGAGGATGTATTTATGGATAAAAAGGCATTAAACAGAAGCTTACGTGTTATAAGAGCGCGTCTTGCGGGCTTTATCGAGCTTATTAAGACCAATAAAAAAGCCGCTTCCGCAATCGGCGCCGCGGTGCTTATCGTTATTGTCGTATTTGCGATTGCGTGTTCGTCCTGCTCTGCGGCGAGAAAAAATAAAAAAACGGAGCCGTCCACAAACGAACCTTCACAGTCCGTCGTACAGGAGCCTGTTACGAGCGAACCTCCGACCTCCGCGGCTGAGGGACAGGGTAAGTATAAGGTCACGCTTGAAAATACCGATACTCTTAATTTAAGACTCATTCCGTCGTCCACTTCATCCGATACCAAAATAATAGCGACTATTCCTAACAGCACGGAACTTAATGTTCAATTCGTTTATAACGGCTGGGGATTTGTCGAGTACGGCGATTATTCGGGCTGGGTTTCTATGGAATTTCTTACTCCGATAAAGTAACGGCCGGTTTTTTGTATTAAGACATACATCCTTTGAAAGGACTGAGTTAATGGATAATTTTCCGTTTGACGATAACGGCGAGGATATCAACGATTATCATGCTGTGGATTTGACCGATTCTTCTGATGAGCCGGACGTAGACGAGCTTATCGACGGTTTTGAAAAAGCCGACAGAGGTATTTTGAACGATTCCTCTCAAAAACCGAAAAATTCTGAGGACAGAACAGACGGCAAGTTCGAACCCGACGAAAAAAAGAAAAAGAAAAAAAAGAAAAAGAAGCGCAAACCTCTTTCACCCAAGGCAAAACGTATTCTTACGGTTATCGTTTCGATAATTCTCGTTTTTGCTCTGACATTTACGAGCGTCAGCGGTTACGTTCTTATAAATATGATTAAAACCGTAAACGGCGATATCATAATAGATTTGAATCAGGAAAAGGCGGAGCAGAGTCAGACTACGATTATTTATTCAATGGATTCGAATAATAATCCCGTGGAAATGGCAAGACTTCACGGCGTTGAGAACAGAATTTGGGTTTCGCTTGATAAAATTCCCGAGAGTCTTCAGAACGCATATATCGCGCTTGAGGATAAGAGATTTAAGACTCATTCCGGCGTTGACTGGATAAGAACCGCGTCGGTTGTTATCGTTCATCATTTCTCACAGGGCGGTTCGACCATTACCCAACAGCTTATTAAGAATATGACCGGTGAGAACGGACGTACCTTTGTTCGTAAGTTCAGAGAAATACAGTACGCTCTCAACCTTGAAAAACATTATTCAAAAGATACCATACTTGAGGCTTATCTCAACACTATTTATCTTGACGCCGGATGCTACGGTGTTGAATCGGCTTCCGAGTATTATTTCGGCAAAGAGGTTACCGAACTGAATCTTGCCGAAAGTGCATGTATCGCCGCGATTACCCAGGCTCCCAGACAGTACAATCCCATGATCAATCCCGATAAAAACAGGGAGAGACAAAAAGTCTGTCTTGACAATATGCTGGAATACGGTATGATTACGCAGAAGGAGCACGATGACGCACTTGATTATAAGCTGATATTCACAAACAGCGACGAATATGAGCCTAAGAAAGATGAGAACGGCGCCGGTGAGACTCTCGCCTCATCAATACTCGGCGAGCAGGACGAGATTCAGAGTTACTATGTCGATTTCGTTATAGATTCTGTTATATCAGATCTTCAGACGGCTTACGGCTGGACTCCGAGTGAGGCTTGGAGAAAGGTATATTCCGGCGGACTTAAGATTTACTCTGCTGTCGATACCGAGATTCAGAAGACGATAGAGGATATCTACTATAACAGAAGCGATTTCCCGCAGGCGAAAAGTTCGAAGGGCGAGGATATTCAGTCGTGTATGACCGTAATGGATTATAAGGGCAGAGTCGTTGGAATCGTTGGTCAGGCGGGACCGAAAACGGCAAACCGCTGTCTTAACATTGCAACGGACAGCCCGAGACAGCCCGGTTCTTCGATAAAACCGCTGAGCGTTTACTCGCTTGCGATTGATTCGGACGAATACTCGTGGTCATACCCGCTTGTGCAGAATTACGGCATCATGGTCAACGGCAAACGCTGGCCCGTAAACTACGGCGGCGACCCCGGTTCGCCGGGAAGCTATAAAACAATTCAGCAGGCTCTTGCGCCTTCGGATAACACGATTCCTGCGCATATAGTCAATCATTTCACACCTGAAAAATGTCTTACATGGCTCAGAGATACGTTTCATATTACAACCGCCAAGGATTCGGATAACACATATTCATCCATGGCGGTAGGCGGAATGAGCTACGGTCTTACGTCGTTGGAAATGACTGCCGCATACGCTGCGTTCGGCAACGGCGGAAAATATTATAACCCCTACTGCTATTACAGAGTTACGAATTCTACGGGTTCAAAGGTTTTGCTGTCTCATAATGACGACGGAGAGCAGGTAATGAGCACGGGTACGGCTTATGTTATGAATCAGCTTTTACAGACTGTTGTAACATCATATAACGGTACTGCGAGAAATTATCCCGTAAGCGGTTATGAGACGTTTGCAAAGACCGGTACTACGACTGACAATAAGGACTACTGGTTTGTCGGCGGTACTCCGTACTATGTATCGGCAATATGGTTCGGTTATTCGCAGTTTGCTGAGGATATGACAGGCAAGGTAACCGGAAAACCCGCCGGAAGAGTGTTCCAGCGAGTTATGAATGCTATTCATGCAGGACTTGACGACAAATCGTTCGAAGTTCCCGACGATGTTGTTCAAAAGACGTTTTGCACCAGAACGGGGCTTATAGCAGGTTCCAACTGTTCGAGCACATCGAGGGGCTGGTATAAGACGAGCAACATTCCTGCAACATGCAGCGGAAGCCATGGTTCTGCCGAAACGACGCCTGAGACAACGGCGGCAGTCGGAGAGACTACTGCCGCGGCGAATCAGACAACTGCCGCTGCAACAAAGCCTGCGTCTCCCGACCCTGCGCCCGATCCGGCAGTACCCGACCCCGTGCCGGATCCCGCGCCGGCTCCCGAGAATGTCAATCCCGATTAAGAGGCGAGACGATGATAATAATGTCTGTTGATTACGGTGATGTCCGCACGGGCATTGCCGTATGCGATAAAAATGAAATGCTTGCCTCACCGGTAAAAGTTATAACCGAGACCGACAGTGAGACTCTCTCTGACGATATAGCGAATGAGGCGGTAAATCTCAAAGCCGAAATGGTTGTCGTCGGCCTGCCGAAAAACATGGACGGCTCCGAGGGGTTCAGAGCCGAGGCATGCAGAGAGTTTGCGTCTGTTCTTGAGATGAAAACGGGTATTCCCGTTCATCTTTATGACGAAAGGCTTACGACCGTCAGCGCACATAATGCGCTGAATCTTACGAATACGCGCGGCAAAAAACGCAAATCCGTAATTGATGCGGTGTCCGCGGTTATGATTCTTGAGGATTATATGCGTTACCGCCGGAATTCGGTTTGATTTCAATACTGATATTTGCTCTGTCTTCTCCGAATTTTCGGGGCAGACAGGGCTTTTTTGTTATTTTGCCGTTAACGGGTTTTAATCCGAACATATCCTCTGCTGCTACGGAGTAAAACCATCCTGCCGAACCGGTGTATAAACTCCAGCCTCCGCGCGCGTACATTTTATCATTTGTATAAACGTCGGCGGACAGATAAAACGGTTCGTTTTTATAGACAGACGTCTTTTTCTTCGCCGGATTTATCGCAGACAGAATTTCATACCCGCGTTCCGGGTCTCCGGATTTAAAGAACGCCTCGGCGAGCCATACGGCGGCGTGCGTGTACTGTCCCGCATTTTCCCTGACTCCGTGCGGATAATCATTGACGTAACCGGCGCGCTGAGTATTTTTGTCAAACGGGACGTCGAATAGCTTAACGACAGAATTTTCTTTGTCGAACAATTCTTTGTATGCCGTGTCCAGCGCTGTTTGCTGTCTTTCGCTCTTAGGCATTCCTGACAGAACGGAGAATGCCTGAGGCAGAATGTCAAGCTTGCATGCGTCGGACGATTTGCTTCCCATCGCCTTGCCCGAATCGTAAAAAGCCCTCAGGTATCTGTCGCCTTCCCATGCAAATTCCTCGACGCTTTTTATGAGCTTAACGCGGATATTCTTATACCTTTCCTCCCTTTTTAAATCATTCAGCGATTCTGAAATTTTTGAAAAATCATTTAGAACTTCAATTAAGAACATCGCAAGCCATACGCTTTCACCCATGCCGTTAATTCCGACATTATTAAACGAGTCGTTCCAGTCTCCGCCTTTTATCAGCGGGAGAGAGTGTTCTCCGAATGACAGCGAATGCTCAATAGCCCGTACGCAGTGCGCATAGAGGGATTCGCGTTCATTTGTAAACGAGGTTTCAAAACACCGCTGTGTTTCATTTTCTTTTAATTCTTCGCCCGTAATAAACGGGAGTTTTACAGAGAGTATTTTACTGTCGCCCGTTTTATAAATATATTTGCACACACAGTAGGGAAGCCATAACAGGTCGTCGGAATATTTTGTCCTGGAGCCAAAAAGGTGTACTCCGTTTCTAACGGGCAGAACGTGAAACCAGTGGAAAACGTCACCCTCGATAAACTGTGCACAGGCGCATCTGAAAATCTGAGTCCTCAGAAGTGATGCATTGAGCAGAATCGCCCCCAGCGCGTCCTGTAGCTGGTCTCTGTACCCGTACGCTCCCGAACACTGTCTGAATCCCGTTCTGCCGAAAAGCCTTGAATTGATTATCTGTGCGGGCAGGAAATTGTTGAAAACCGCGTTCAGCGTTTTGTCGGGCGAATTGATTGTTATTTTATTCATCGGTCTTATGACAGGCTGAATTTTAATTATTTTATCTGCGGATTCGCGCGTTTTTCCGAATGAGAGAATGAATTTATATATTTCCGTTTTTTTTGCGGGCAGTCTCATTTTCTTTTTGATTGTAATATGCCCGGGACTGCACGGCATACCGGAGAACATTATGCCGGAATTCGATATTTCGGGGGACAGAATGTCGGTGTACAGCTTTGCATAACCTTTAAAAAACCTGTTAAACGGATTTGTAAAGATTACGCCTGTGTCGTCCGTTTCTGTCTTTACGGTTTTTTCATATTTCGAGTCTGATGAGAGTATTACGTTTATTTCATACATTAATTCGTATTCGCATTCAGTGTCCGACGAATTTGTAACCGACACCGACACGGTTTTTTTCATTCCCCTCGGCGCGGCTGTAACGTCCGTTCTGATGTGAAGACTGCCCGCCGCCGAAAAATACGAAACTCTGTCACTGCTGAAATAAGCGTTTGACCCCTTAACAACGTCGTAAATTTTTCCGTCCGTCTTAATTGCAATAATTTCTGAATTATTATCCGAGGATGAATCCGAAATCCACGGCGTTATTTTATTTTCTCCCGAATTCATCGCCCATGTAAAGCCCAGCGACGAATCGGAAACGAGCGTACCGAACGACGGGTTTGCAAGCACGGTGCACCATGAAACGGGAGGTGTTCTGTTTATTTCGAATCCGTGTTGAGTAAACGTATTATTTGCCGATTTAATCTTGTTTGACTCAAGTATTTTATTGACCGTCACGGTTGTTTTTTTCTTTTTTTTATTCGTTTCCGGCAGTACAAGCGAGGAACAGGCGAGCAGCGTCAGCAGTACGGAGCTGTCGGTTTTTGAAGCGCTTATCGGAAAAATACCGTTTTTGACGTTGAGCATGTGAAGATAATTTTCACCGGAAAGCATTTTTTTCAGTTTTGACAATGCAGGGGCGCTGTATTCGTCGTTTTCCGAAAGAATTACGGCAATTTCCGTCTCTATCCCGCACTTCGAGAGAACGGAGTGAACCTTTATGAGAGGCGGAATATAGTTGTCCTTTTCGCTCATTTTTACGCAAATCAAAGGTACGTCGCCGGATATTCCGAGGCTCCACAGCGCGTCGGCGCCGTTTGTGTTTTTCTTAGCCGCCCTGAGTGCGCAGTCGGGTCTGAATTTTGAAAAATACGAAGATGATATCAGTTTCTGAGCGTATATTTCGCCCAGGGAGCCTGATGCAAACATCCCCGGGGCGTATTTATAATTAAACCGTAACGAGCGCAGTTTTATTATATTTGTTTTTGCGGATGTTAATGAAAGTCCGGCGCTTAGGACAAACGTTATCTTTTTTCCTTCTCCGGGTTTTAATAATATTTTACTTTTTATATAACAGCATTTATCCGTAGATGATGACGACCGGTCCGCCGGGGAAGAGAACATTGCGCCGTAACCGTACGGATGGGGCAGTACCTGCTCCCTGTCCTCGCAGTGAATAAAATCCGTATTTTCTAAAAACGCGCATGCAAGCGACGGTGTGCAGTCGGAGTTGTGTTCGGTTCTCATAAAGGAAATTATTTTTTCGTTTTCATCGTATTGACTGTTTAAAAACAGTGCGTTGTACGCCGAATGCGAGTCGGACTCTCCGATTTTTAAAAGCGACGGTTCGAGATAAATATAGAAATCAAGTTCCCGTTTTTTTGAAGTTTTATTTTTAATGAAATAACTGTTTATTTCGACGGGAAATCTCGGATGAACGCCTGATTCGTTTGTCAGAACGAGTCCGTCGGATTGAGTTTTGAATGAGACTTTTCCCGCCTGCGAGCAAAAGGTATAATTTTTGTAGTTTTCAGGTGAGCCGACGGGTGTGAAACTTATAATTTGCGTCCCTTCTCCGACAGCGGAAAGAACGCCCGCCGGACGCGAAAGGTCGCCGGTCGGCTTTTTCAAAAGCGTTCTGTGGGCAAAAACGGACAGACTTTCACCCGCCGAGGAAGTAAATACGGAGTACTCCGAATTCGTCGCACATGCGCACGTTATATTTGCAAGATCCGTTTGAACCGATACTATTTGACTCTCGTCAGAACGAGCAGGACGGCGCGGAATATCGATTTTTTCTGTTCTATGCATTACCTTGACGTCGGTCGGAACCTTTTCCTCAAGTAAACTTTTTGCCCCGGCGTTTTGTTCATTGCGCATAAAACGTTTCTGCATTACGCATCCGCACAGCGCGTTTACGCATGATATTATGCTCATTCCGACGTGATGAGACATATAACTTCTGACAAACGCAAAATCCTGCGACAGCGTACGTTCTCTTGTAAAATCGACCGCTTCGTAGAATCCGCACGAACCGACGGCTCCGAGACGTTCGAGCCGTTTAAGATTTCTCAGCGCGTCGGACGCATCGAGTGTCAGTGCCAGAAACGACGAATAAGGGGAGACGGTGTATTCGTTTTCCTCATTTCTCCTGAGCGCAAGACTTTGTATGCCGTTTGCCTTATACAGATAGTTGAGCTCTCTGTCGAACGAATAGTAACCGCTTTCGGAAACTCCGTAGGGGAGTTTTCGTTTCAGTCCCTCTTTTTTCTGACATCTTAATGCAAATTTCAGTCCCTCATACTGAAGCGTGTTTTTATAAGTCGGGATAAACAGTGACGGCATGAAGTATTCGAACATTGTTCCCGTCCATGATACGGGCCCTGCATATCTGCCGTCCTTAACAATCATCCGTCCCAGAGACTCCCAGTGTTTTACGGGTACGCGTCTTGACGCCACGGCAAAGTAGCCCGTCATTCTCGCTTCGCTCATCAGTAAATCATAATATGAAGAGGACAGTTCGCCCTTTTGAACGTCGAATCCTATATGAAAGAGCCCATTTTTATTGTCGTACATGAACGATATATCGCATTTTTCGATAAAATCCGATATCTTCTTTATGAGAATATAAATATCGTGTTCCTCCTGCGCGTATTCGTACAGCCCTTCTTTAAGCACAGTGAAACAGCACAGCAGATTTCCGCTGTCGACGAGCGAAATATACCTCGGCTCAAGCGTTTTTAGACTCGTCGTTTCATACCAGTTGAATAAATTGCCCCTGTATTTTTCGAGTTTATCAATGCTTGAAAGCAACCCGCCGATTCTCATGCACAGTTCTTTTGTATTAATGAATTTTAAATCCCTTGCGCCCAGACAGCTTACTGCGTACATGCCTATATCCGTAGGGGATGTTCTGTGCGAAATTCTGAAAATCGGCGTTTCCTGAACGTTGTCGGGCGGGAGCATGTTTTCTCTCGACGAGGCGTATATCTCAAAGTAGTTCCACATAAGTCCCGCGTATGAGATGAGCTTGCTTTTTTCCTGCATTGTGAGTGTTTTTGAGCCCGTCTTTTTTTCTCTGCCTGAAAATATGCGGAATATAGGCGCAAACAGAAACAGCAGACCTGCCGTTTTGCCCGGCGAGACCGAGAAAATAATAAGCAGAATGCCCGAAACGACAGAGAAAATATCTTTGAATATATTCTTTATATCGCGGTCTTTTTTATCCGATACCGCAAAAGTAGTCCATTCGAGCAGATTTCTTTTTGAGACTGTCATTCTGTAAAGCGTGCGTATAACCGCGTCGGCGGAATTTAAAAAAGAGTATGGCAGAATTGACGCGTATATTACCCCTCTTACCGCGCTCATGACGGCATTAGGTGCGCTGTCGGATGCGTACAGACGTGAAAACGCTCTTATTCCGCCGAAAATAAATGAGTAAACGGCTGAAAAAAGTTCGCCTGACATTACGGAAATCAAAGCAAAAGCGCTCAGCACAACAGCGCTTCTGCCGTCGGTAAAACAAGAAAGAGCAAGAGAAAAGAAAGTGAAAATCGGTGTAACGGCGCGTCTGATATTGTCAAAGAGCCTGAAACGCTGAGTAAACGGAAATACGCAGTCGGTAACGCGTTTCTTTTTAAGACGCAAAAAAATGGAATTCTGTATATCTCCGCGCATCCAGCGATGTTCTCTTGAAAGAAACGATGACAGCGAACGTGGAAAAGAGTCTGTAAACGAGACGTCGCCGACAAACGCGCATCTTAAAACTATGCCCTCTAAAATATCGTGGCTGAGTATTTTTTGATTCGGAAATTTATTTGGTATTACGGCGCAGAATGCGTCGACATTTATAAGTCCCTTTCCCGAAAAAATACTTTCGGAAAATAAATCCTGATATTTTTCTCCCGACAGACCGTTGTATGCATTTATTCCGCAGCTCGGGGACATTATTTTTGAAAATGATGTTTTGTTCGCAGACTCTATTGAGTTTTCTATTTTCGGAGAGAAAATTCCGTACCCCGAGACGACAGTTTTTTCCGTGTTTGAAACGACAGCTTTGTTCAGCGGATGAAGCGCCGTGCCGACAAGTTTTTCTAACGCACCGAACGGAATTTGAGTATCATAGTCGATGGCTAAAACGTATTTTGCCTTTTTAAGTTTTTCAATGTCGCCGGCAACAATGGAAAATTCGTTCGTGTATCCTTTTATATAATTGCACAGCGCGCATATTGCCCCGCGTTTTCTCTCAAATCCCGAGTATTCGCGCTGAGTCGGGGAGTAAATTCTGGGGCGGATGAGAAGGACGAAACCGCCCGAGTATTTTTTATTAAGCTCCTCAATAACTCTTTTTGACGCCTTGATATCGGGAATATCTGCGTCGTCTTCGGGTGTTTTTCTGCTTTTTAAATCGGCGGACAGGCATATAATTGTATTTTCTCCGCCGGCGCTTTGGCGCAGGGAGATGAGTTTTTGTTTGAGTTTGTCCGAGTCGGGAGCTTTGGGCAGAATCGACGAAACCGCGATTGCGGTAAATCCGGACGGCGGTATTCCTGCATTTAATTCTATTCTCGGCAGGGGAGTCGTTTTAGTAAATAATTCGGATATTATATTAAACGGCGTTTTGATAATCGCCCATATCGGGAAGAAAAGGAGCAGACCGACGTAGATTTTTTTGCATAAAACGGATATGAGCGCGCTTAATATAAAAACAGAAATTATTTCGCTTATAAGAAGCGCGTTTCCCGTTTTTGCGCGGTTTTTTGTAACGTCTAAGTAAAAACCGATGTGGCGCATGTGTTCGTCAGACGCATTTTTGCTTTTTTCTAAAGCTTCTTTTACAACTTCATACTCCGTTTTATTCTCTTTTTTCGCCTTCTGCGCCGCCGCGCGTCTATACATCTCTTTCGTTGTTTTATCGCATTTTTCATATATTCCGGCAGGGTCGTCCAGCAGAAGTTTTTCCGTTTCGTTTACCTCGGGCAGTATTCTTTCAAAATCGAGTTTTCCGATTTTTCTTAATGATATTATTACATCTTTTACAGAGCCGTTTTTATTTTCGAGCGAATCGGCGCATATCGAAATAAGCGAAAAACTCAGAAAAAACGGGAGAAAGCTTAAAGCGAGTATTGTAGTTTCGCGTTCTTTGAAAAACGATACTATTTCGTCCTCGTCGGGTAAAATTCCGTTACCGCACAGCTGAGTACAGTATTTTATAATATCGCACCCTTCCTCTGATGAAGCGAGCGGACGATTTTTTACAAGCGTTTTATTAAGTGACGAATATTCCCTTGATAAAAGATGAAAATTATCCGTAAGCCATAACGACGTTTCGTTTTCGTCGGGGAAAGAAATGCATTTTTTATAACTGTTTTTAATTATTTTGTAATTACGGCGCAGTGCTTTTTTTATTGTGCTCATATTGATTTCGCCCCTTTTTTCGCTTATTATGTCCGAAAATGAGCGATTAATGACCAAAGTTTGTATATTGACTTGTTTTTTTTGACGGGAAATGATACAATTATATAAATTATGTATATGGGGTGTGTCGTTTTATGACTCAGGACGTTATTTTCCGTTCTGCCGCACTGGGTGGTTTTAATAAGGAAGATGTACTTGAATATATAAGCGAGCAAAAGGAAGTTATCGCTTCTCTTGAAAAAAAGACTGCCGAGCTTGAGGAAAAGTATAACCGTTGTGATAAAGACAGGGCGGACGCAGTAAGCGAACGCGCCGCAGCCGGCGACGAACTTAACTCGGTTCTTTCAAAAATCGATGAACTGACTGCTGCGATTTCTCAAAAAGACGAGCGTATATTAAGTCTTACGGACGAGCTGTCCAAGATGTCCGGAGTTTCTGAGGAACTCGAGATTTGCCGTGCAAAACTTGAAGAGGCTCAGAAAACGGAGAGTAAGCAGGGTACAATCTGTTCCGAGGAAATAATGAATCAGATTGCTGTAAAGGACGCTATAATTGACGAGTTAAAAAGAAAGACAGAGAGCCTTTACACAGAGGTTGAAAAACTCAAAGCCGAGTCCGAGCAGAAGGGTTCGTTTGCCCTGAGCGCAGAAACGACAGTCGGCAATGCGATTCTTGACGCAAGGCGTTTTTCCGATACCATAATCAAAGAGGCTGAGGATAAGGTTGCCGAAATTTCCGACAAGGCGCGTTTTGCTTCCGACGCAACGCGTTCGAGAGTGGACGGTATTACAGACGGCATAAAGGCGTTTGCGGAGAAATTTAACTCCGTTATGTCCGAAATATACGCCGACGCTTCATCGCTTGAGTGCGATATGAACGTATTTAACGATTATTTTAATAAAGCGAAGCAGGAGATAGATTCGTATGTTTCGCCCATCGACAAGGATTCTGACAATGCTTAATTATAATGAAGAAGGCGCACTTCTCAGGGACGCGATTATAAAAAAAGAATTTTCAAAAATGAACGATATGCAGTTTTCGGCCGTCACGCAAACAGACGGCCCTCTGCTTATTTTAGCGGGTGCGGGCAGCGGAAAGACAACCGTTCTTGTCAACAGAATTGCATATCTTATAAAATACGGAAAGGCTTATAAGAATAAATCGTTTGCCCGTCCCGTTTCTAAAGAGGATATCGAGCTTATGAAGAGATATCTTGATTCGGACGAGACGGTTTATCCGTTTATAAGCGATATTCTCGCCGTTGACGCGCCCAGAGCGTGGGAGATAATGGCTATAACGTTTACGAACAAAGCCGCTTCCGAGCTTAAAGAGAGACTCGAACGCATGCTCGGTGACAACGGACTCAACGTGTGGGCAAGTACGTTCCACTCGTCGTGTGTTCGTATGTTAAGACGGGACGGCGCGTGCCTCGGATTTTCGAATCATTTTACGATATACGACACCGACGACTCGAAACGCGTTATAAAAGAGTGCCAGAGACTTCTCGGAATCGACGACAAGTTTCTGCCGTACAAAACCATTATGAACGAGATAAGCAGGGCGAAGGATTCTCTTATAGGTCCCAAGGAGTACGAAAAGGAAAACGCCTCCGACATCCGTCTTGCAAAAATCGCGTCCGTCTATAAGAAATATCAGGAGCTTTTAAAGCAGTCGGACGCTATGGATTTTGACGATCTGATTTTCAATACCGTACGTATGCTTAAAATGAACGCGGATGCAAGGGCGTATTATCAGCGTAAATTCAAATACGTAATGGTCGACGAATATCAGGACACGAACCACGCTCAGTATGTTTTAACGTCGCTTCTTGCGGGAGGATATAATAATCTGTGCGTTGTCGGAGACGACGACCAGAGTATTTACCGTTTCAGAGGTGCTACGATAGAGAATATACTCAGTTTTGAGTTCCAGTATAAAAACGCAAACACAGTAAGACTCGAGCAGAATTACCGTTCGACTCAGAATATTCTCGACGCGGCAAACGCCGTTATCGCAAATAACATAGAGCGTAAGGGCAAGAGCCTGTGGACTGACAACGGCAGAGGAGACAAAATAAAAATCAAAACTTCTCCTGACGATATGTCCGAGGGAATGTACATAGCGGGCGCTATTATGGATTCCGCTTCGGCGGGTAAAAAATGGAGCGACCATGCGGTGCTTTACAGAATGAACGCACAGTCGAACATTATAGAACGTCAGCTTGTCAGATCCGCGATTCCGTACAGAATTATCGGCGGACACAGATTTTATGAACGTAAGGAGATAAAGGACGCGACCGCGTATCTTACGGTTATATGCAATCCCGGCGACAGCGTAAGATTAAGACGTATAATAAACGAACCGAAGCGTGGAATAGGCGAGACCACCGTCAATAACGCCGCGAGAATTTCCGACGCGCTTAATATTTCACTTTTCGACGTTATAAGTTCAAGCGGGGATTATCCTGTGCTTTCGCGTGCAAAAACGAAACTTGCGGATTTTACAAATACCATGAAAGAGCTTATCGCTCTAAAAGATAATGTTTCAATGACCGAGCTTCTTGATATCGTGCTTGAGAAAACCGGATATCTTAAATCTCTTGAAAACGACCCGGAGACAATGGATGACAAAATCGCGAACCTTAACGAACTTTCGTCGAACCTTCAGCGCTACTCTGACGAAAACGGGGACGACGCTACTCTCGAGGGATTCCTTGACGAGGTTTCGCTAATGAGCGACATTGATAATTTCAACGCCGATAACGATGCTGTCGTTCTAATGACTCTTCACTCGGCAAAGGGACTCGAATTTCCCGTTGTATTCCTTGCCGGTATGGAGAACGGAATTTTCCCGTCCCAGCAGGCGATGTTTTCGCAGTCGGATATGGAGGAGGAGAGACGGCTCGCGTATGTCGGAATAACGAGAGCAAAAGAAAAACTGTTCATGACCAACGCAAAAAGCAGAATGCTCCACGGTCAGACGATGTACAACAGACCGTCCGATTTTATCTCGGAGATTCCCGACGAATTAAAGGATGAGGAAAAAACGGCGGATCCGTTCGGCTCGTTTGCTTCGTTCGGTTCGTCGTCGCTCGACACGACGGACGGCAGGGGATATTATCCGTATACGTATTCAAAAGGCGAAAACAAACCGTTGTATTCTCAGAGTGCTTTTTCTTCATCTCAGAGCGGACAGGCTTCGTCGTCTTCTTCATATTCGTCGTTCGCATATTCGCCGGCTTCAAGACCCTCTAAGTCAGAAAACAAAATGAGCGGAATAGATATTTTCTCGCTTAAATCCGGAGACTCAATCAGACATAAGAAATTCGGCGACGGAATGATAATAGGAAAAGAAAAAATGGGCAACGACGTACTGCTCGAAGTTGTTTTTGAAAAAGTCGGAACCAAAAAGATTATGGCAAAAGTCGCGCCTATAGAAAAAATTTAAAAACTGCTGACAGCAAAATAAAAACACCCCGGTAAAAACCGGGGTGAATTTATTGTCATATAGATGACTTGTCCGCATTAGCCCTCTACGGGAGCTCCGACGGGGCAAGTGCCTGCGCAAGCGCCGCACTCAATGCATGAATCAGCGTCGATAACGTATTTGTCATCGCCCTCGGAGATAGCTCCTACGGGACATTCTGCTGCGCAAGCGCCGCAGGAAATGCACTCGTCCGTGATTTTGTATGCCATTGTGTGTGACCTCCTTTTTTCTTTAATATCAAGTTTATTGTAACATAAAATTTATAAAATTCAATAGAAAATATAAATTTTTTTACCGTGTTATCCCTCTATGTCTTTGAGTGCTTCGATTTCGGATTTGTCTACTGTTATTCTCGCGTCTTTTAAGAGTTTAACGTCCTTTCTGTTGACGATTACGGGGGCGGCGTCGGGCTTCTTGTCGAGTCTTACGGTAAGGCTTCCCGTAAGAAGGTTATAGTCTATAACCTCGCCTTTGCCCTCCTTTGTTTCGACCGTAGCGCCGATTTTCGGCGTTACCTTGAGCAGATGCTCGTATGCATCCTGTTCGTATTTAAGACAGCACATAAGTCTTCCGCATGAACCGCTGATTTTAGTCGGGTTCAGGGACAATCCCTGTTCCTTTGCCATCTTAATCGAAACGGGCTGGAAGTCGCTTAAAAATTGCTTACAGCAGTAGGGACGTCCGCATATGCCCAAACCTCCGAGCATTTTTGATTCGTCTCTGACTCCTATCTGCCTTAATTCGATTCTCGCTCTGAATACTCCCGCGAGGTCTTTTACAAGTTCTCTGAAATCAACTCTGCCGGGAGCTGTGTAGTAGAAAAGAATCTTGCTTCCGTCAAACGTGTACTCAACGTCGACAAGTTTCATATTAAGACCGTGGTCAGCGATTTTCTTTTCAAATATCGGACCCGCTTTCTTCTCTTTTTCACGGTTTTGACGGCATATTTCAAGGTCGTCCTTCGTTGCGATTCTTATTATGTTCTTAAGGGGCTTTACAATGGAGTCGTCCTCTACCTGTCTGTTTTCCATTGCGACCTCTCCGCACTCTATGCCCCTTGCAGTTTCAACAATAACGTGCGAGCCTTTTTTTATATTTTTTGAGTCCGGGCTGAAATAATAAACTTTGCCGGTTTCTTTAAACTTTACTCCTACTACTTCTTCCATTTCTGTCTCCTTTCAGAATGATTGTGATATCAGAATACTTGTCCTTGTAAGCATTAATGTTTCGTTTAAATTTTTATCAATATCCGAAGAAAGCTCAGTGAGCGTATCGGTCATTTTCATTATCTGCGGTTTTGTAAATCTATGCGCTATCAGCGACGCTTCTTTTTCATTTCCCGACGCTTTCTGTATGTCCTCTGAGTATGTCAGCGCGTCCCTCAGTATAAGGGAGAGATGAAAGTAAAACGTTCTAAGTGCGTTTTTATCCTTTACGAGCGAAGCCGTCGACAGCAAGAGCCGATACTCGTTTTTGTCTGCTATTGCCTGAGCCGCCTTCAAGGACGCTTCGATTCCCTTTTTGCTCTCTTTTAATTGGGGGGAGAACGAATCCGCTTCGCCTATCTGATAATTCGTAACCCTTGATAATATAGTTTCGAGCAAATCGTCCTTAGACTGCGAGGTTAGAATAAAACGAACGTGTTTAGGCGGTTCCTCGAGAACTTTCAGCAGAGCGTTCTGTGCGTCCTCTGCCATAGCGGACGATTCCAAAATTACGAACACTTCGTATCTGCCTTCGTTCGGCAGAATATATGCGTCTGAGCGGATTGACTTTACGTTATTCATGCTGATTGAGTGTTTTTTTTCGTTTCCCTCTGTTATAATAATATCGGGATGCGCGCCGTCCTTTGCCTTTATGCACTGGGAACACTTCATGCACGGCTCTTTGCCCGGCGTTTCGCACTCGAGCGCGGCTGCAAGGTGAAGCGCGAGCGCCTTTCTGTCCTTAGGCGTTCCTCCGGTTATAAGCACCGCATGGGGGAAAGAACCCGAATCAAACGCGGATGATATTTCATTTTTAACTTCGTCGTTTAATTTTAGTTTTGTTAAATTCATAAATTTAATTCAAAGAGTCTGCGCGGCGGCTATCATCATCGGCATCGTTATTATCGAGACCAAATCTGAAAATGCCACGTTTTTTGAAGCCTTTGCCGTATCTTTATCGTACATTGCCGAGAACATAACGGAGTTGTTTGCGCTCGGCGCCGATGCCGAAACGGTGCATGCTGCCGCAATTATGGGGTCGATTTTTAATAATTTAAATAAAATCAGCATAACGGCGGGGTTGAGTATGAGTTTTATAAGCGCTGAAATATACTGCTCTTTTACCGAAAAAAGCGTTTTTAAATCTGCATTTGCAATATATGTTCCGAGAATGAGCATTGCAAGCGGAGTGTTAAGAGACGCTATATAATCTATCGGAGTTTGGATAATTTCGGGCAGTTTTACGCTGAAGATAAACAGCGGAAGACCGATTATTACTGAAATAACTCCGGGATTTATTATAATGCTTTTCAGTTCGAATTTATTTTTGCCCGAGGATTTGTTCATAAGCCAAACTCCGTGCGTAAACGCCATTACATTGTGCGCGATAACTCCGGCGGAGCAGTAAAATATGCCCTGTTCACCCAGTATTGCACCGGCAAGGGGAAGCGCCATATAGCCGACGTTTCCGTAAATCGAACCGAATTTGTAAACACATGCGTCGTCGGGGTCGAGCTTATTAAAAAATGGGATGTCGAGTATTATTGCCGTAATGTGAATCAAAAACGCGAAAAGCACCGCCAAAGCAAGCCCTTTTGCCTTCTCGGCGGTGAATTCCATTGAAAGAAATGAATTGATTATAACAAACGGAGTAACTATGCAGAACAGCAGTTTGTTCGCTTTTTTTGCGGTATCACGTGAAAATACATTCGTTTTTTCTGCGATAAAGCCTATGGCAACCAGTACGTAAAGAATGGCTACCTGCTTTGCCGCGGTACCCGCATTTGTTAAAAACAATTCCATAATTCAGTGATTCCTTTTACTCTTCTTTTGTTGAAACCGGTTCGTCGGAGAACTTTTCGTTATTGTCTTCTTTGTTCGTTTCTTTTTCGGCGGGGGTGTTGTTGTCGTCAGCCTTGTTTTCGTCATCGGCTGCCGGTGCCGTATCTGCTGTGATGACGGTTATGTGTCTGTCGGGTTCGCCTGATATCATGGGGTATCCGCTTCTCAGTGTTGAGACAATAAGTGTTACTGCAAAAACTGCTATGCCGATGTCGCAGAACTCAAACTGAGCCTCGGGATTGATAAGCGAACTGTTTCCGGTGATGAAGAGCATGAGTCTCGGAATCGAATATGTCAGTATAAACAGCGACGCCGAGATTCCGCATGCGTAAACGCTCCACATGGAGCCCTCGCTGTTTATGCCGGAAGCGACTCTTGCGAATGTAAAGAAGAATATCATTACGAATATGAGAGCCGCAAGCTCGAGAATGAGGTCGGAAACCTGAATGAAGCTGATTTTTTTCGTAACCCTGAAGAATACGCGGGTGATTGCCCATACAAGAGGCGACAGCGCGAGAAGTTTGAGTTTTGAATACAGTTTTTTGCTTACTATATACGAAACGGAGAATACAAGCATATATATGCATGACAGTGCTGCGAAAACGATATCGACAGCCTGGAGCGTTGCCCCCGACGTTTTTATCATTTCTATAAGATTCGCTGATGCGGAAACTCCCGCTTCGGACGCAAGTTCCTTGATTTTTGCAACCTGGTCAAAAATATTCGTTACAAATCCTGCCGACAGGATCAAACCCGATACTGCAAGCGGAATCCGTCTTCCCTCAGGCAGTTTTGCGGCGGGGATATTCTTGCTCAGATATGAGAAGACGAGTATTACAGCCGTACATATGCCGAGAATGGTATAAAGCGTTATAATCGACCAGTTCGACGTGTCGGAATAAAAACCCGTGGAGGGCTCTATCAGCTTAAGTATTTGATAAACTCTGATGGGGCAGGCGGCGAGTATTCCTAAACAGAATACAATAAGCGCCGCGTCGGGGAATATGGCTTTTACCGAGCCTTTGAGTTTCATGAATGATGACTTCCTTTCGGTTATTCGTAGTCCGAGCCGATTGCGGGTTTTGATTTTGCCGAAATCGGGGATTCTCTGTCGTTTATCGGAATATAGTCGGAGTGTATCGTCATGCTCTTATATGCGGGACGGATTATTCTGCCTCCGGTATATATTTCCTCAAGTCTGTGCGCGCACCAGCCCGCCATTCTCGCCGTTGCGAACAGGGGAGTGTAAAGGTCGGTCGGGATTCTCAGCATTTTATAGACAAGTCCCGAATAAAGGTCGACGTTTGCGCAGATTTTTTTCGTATTGCCCGTACACTCGGCGAAGATGTCGGGCGTATTCTTTTCTATGAGTTCGAGAAGTCTGAAATCGTTTTCGAACTCCGTATTTTCGGCAAACTTCCTTGCCTGATTTTTAAGAATAACGGCTCTCGGATCCGAAAGCGTATATACCGCGTGACCCATGCCATAGATAAGTCCGGATTTGTCTCCCGCTTCTTTTTTAAGAATCTTTCTTAGATAGTCACGTACCTGACTCTCGTTCGTTATGTCGCTCAAATCCTCTTTGAAATGTTCCGTCATTTCGGAAACTTTAAGATTTGCGCCTCCGTGACGCGGACCCTTAAGCGCTCCGATACCCGCGGCTATCGCCGAATATGTATCGGTACCCGAGGATGTGAGAACTCTCGTTGCAAATGTCGAGTTGTTTCCTCCGCCGTGCTCGGCGTGAACCATTAAGCAGATATCAAGCAGTTTTGCCTCCTCGTCCGTGAATTTTTTATCCGAACGAATGGAGTTGAGTATAACCTGTGCGGTTGAATGCTCGGGTTTGGGCATGTGAATATACATGCTTTTTTTATAGTAATGACGTCTTTTTACCTGATAGGCGTACGCCATAATTATCGGAAGCTGAGCGATAAGGCTTACCGACTGATGCATGACGTTTTCGATTGAAGTATCGTCCGGATTTTCGTCATACGAATACAGCGCCAAAACCGAACGCGCGAGTTTGTTCATAATATTCGGCGACGGAGCTTTCATTATCATATCTTCGGCGAAATTTTCGGGAAGCTCTCTGTATGAAGCGAGAACGGACGAAAAATCCGCGAGATTTTCGGCGGTCGGAAGCGAGCCGAACAGAAGGAGCCACGCGACCTCTTCATATCCGAATCGGTTTTCCGCAATACAGGACGAGACAATGTCGTTTATGTCGATACCTC
>JALEQX010000056.1 GCA_022763825.1 Oscillospiraceae bacterium
TCGTCCAATTTTCTTTCGATTTCCGCTTCCGTCTCTGCAAGCTCATCCGCGCTCACGGGGTCTGAATACCTTACCGCTTCACACACCTTTTTGCACTCTTTTTTTATTTCGTCACTCTTTGCGAGCGCCGTTATATTCTCGCATTTAACCGTCATCGACTTGATAAACGACGTTTTTTCCGCCGTCTTTTTATCAATTTGTTCTACGACTTCCGCCGCCGAGCCCGCTTTGATAACCGAGACCGCGCAGAATGCAAGAATCATCATACAAACTATTATTCCGACCCAATTGGGAAGCCCCGGGATTATCATGCACGCCCCGCCGAATATCAAAGTAAGAATGAGTCCTGTAAAACTGATTGTAATTATCGGCAGATTATAGAAGAATTTCGTAATATTCTCCGCCTTAAACGCCTTATACGCGCACAAAAGCTGACCGATAAACGCGATTACTATAAACGCGTAGCCCGACCAAAACGCTCCGCCGAATTTAATATATTCCTCCGTTTCGTTCGGAGTTGCAAAACATATTACATTAAACAATACGAACATTACCGCCCACGCGATTGCATACGTTTTAAAACTCTTTTTCATATCCGTTCACCCTCTCACAAAATCGAAGCAAGCAATTGACTTTTCATTTTGTCAAATTCTTCGTCGCTGATAATTCCCGATTCTTTCATTATGTTCAGTTTTTCGACCTTTGCTCTAAACTGCGACATATCGTCATTCTTGTTATTCTCATTTTCAACCGTATTCATAGCCGAATTGACGGCGGAATTCACCGCCCCGCCGACGGCTCCGCCCACGCCCGCCATGGTTCCGAGCCCTACGCCCATATTCGTAAACTGTCCGACCGCCTCGTTTGCCGCCGCTGTCTGCGCCACGTCAAAACCGCGCTCCTGCTGATACGTGTACCCCTCCTGCGCTCTCTTCGTCGCCTGTGCCTGCGAATCGATTACGACTTTCTGCGCCTCGGTCTGTGCGTAAATTAAATCCGTCTGCTGTCTTAATTTTGCCTCTGCGATATCCGCGTACTGTCTGAAGTGCAGTTCTTTAAACTTTTCATACTGCCTGTCGCCGTCGGGTTTAACAATATTCGTAACAAAAAACCGCTCAAGATTTAATCCGTAGTCAATTAAATCGGGAATCAAAGGCTCGTGAATATCCTGTGAAAATTCCGTCAGCTTCTCGTCAATTTCGAATATATTAATTTTCTTTTCTTTAATAATCTGCGCTATGTACGTTTTAACCCTCGTCATAAGGAAGGCGCGGAACAGTGAAATCAATTTCTGCTGACCGAGCGAATTTTCCGTACCGACGATTTTTACAAGCAGTTTTCTGCTGTCGTCAACCTTTAACGACATTTCACCGCTTGCACCTATTGATATCGGGAATCCGTATGTCGGCTCAATGTATTGAACCTTGCTATCCGTTCCCCATTTTAACGACATCTGTTCGGTCTTATTTATAAAATAAACCTCACAGTGAAACGGAGTCTGATCCCCCGTCGCGCGGTTTAACGCTTTTCCGATTTTCGGAATATTCTGCGTTTCGAGCGTGTATCTTCCCGGTCCGAAAAGGTCGAGAGCCTGACCGTTCATGAAGAAAACAGCTTCTTGACTTTCATGGACTATGAGCTGTGTAAGACTGTTAAAATCTTCAAGCGGGTGCTTCCATACGAATGTAGAATTATCACCCTCGTATTTTATAACATCTGCAATCTGCGCCATAAAAAATCCTCCCTTTTACAACATAATCCGTATTATGTTGTAAAACTGCGATATTAAAACATTAAATCCGCATCGTATTCAAAAAATAAGGTAGACAAACAAAGCCTTTCTTCAACAAAAAAAGAAAAAAGGCTTATTTGTGTTACAAAAAATGTCAGATTTAAATAAATAATTGTTTTTTCTGACACAAATGACTTGTATTTTTTGTTATGAAATAATATAATTTAACTATATATGAAACATTTTATATAATTATCTTTTTAATATACAACATAATACGGATTATGTTGTA
>JALEQX010000046.1 GCA_022763825.1 Oscillospiraceae bacterium
CTTGCGCTCGAAACCGAAGTCGGCGGAAAAGTCGTAAAAATGGGCGGTATCGCAAAGGGCTCGGGTATGATTCATCCGAACATGGGTACAATGCTCTGTTTCATAACGACCGACTGCGCGATAAGCGCGGAGATGATTAAAGAGGCGTTAAAGGAGACTGTCAGGGTCACATTCAACAGAATAAGCGTCGACGGCGACACATCGACAAACGACACTTGCTGCGTTATGGCAAACGGAGAGGCGGGCAACGACATTATTACGGAGAAAAACGAAGCATATAACGAATTCGTCTCGGCGTTAAAGGAGCTTTGCACGCGTCTTTCTATGGAAATGGCTTCCGACGGCGAGGGCGCGAAGCACCTTATTATATGCAAAGTTAAAAACGCTTCAGATGAAGATACCGCGCAGACCGTTTCAAAATCCGTTATATCCTCTACTCTTACAAAGGCAGCGATATTCGGCGCCGACGCAAACTGGGGACGCGTACTGTGCGCCATGGGCTATTCCGGCGCGGATTTTGACCCCGAAAAGGTATCGATAGCGTTCGAGAGCAAATCGGGCTCTATTCCCGTATGCGAAAACGGCGAAGGTCTCGATTTTGACGAGGAACTTGCAAAGAAAATACTTACCGAGCACGATATTACGATTGATATAGATATGAAGTCGGGTTCTGCCGAATGCACTTGCTTCGGCTGCGACATAACTTACGATTATATTAAGATAAACGGAGATTACAGAACATGACGGACGAATTTACAAACGCGCAGAGGGCGAGCGTTTTAACGCAGGCTCTGCCGTATATTCAGAAATATTACGGAAAAGTCGTCGTTATCAAATACGGCGGAAACGCAATGACCGACGACAAATTAAAGCTCGAAGTCATGGAGGATATCGCACTGTTAAGACTCGTCGGAGTCAAAGTTGTTCTCGTCCACGGCGGAGGTCCCGAGATAAGCGGAATGATGACGAGACTCGGCAAAAAGACGGAGTTTATCGACGGACTGAGAGTTACCGACCGTGAAACAGTCGACATCGTTCAGATGGTTCTCGCGGGCAAGGTCAACAAGTCGCTTGTCGCAATGCTCGAACAGCTCGGCACCGCGGCGGCAGGCATTTCGGGCATGGACGGCAAATTGATTGAGGCCGAAATGCGTGACGAACGTCTCGGCTACGTCGGAAATATTAAAAAAATCAATATCGGCATAGTAAACGACCTGCTTGAAAATAATTACATCCCCGTCATTTCAACGCTCGGATTCGACAAGAGCGGTAATATTTATAATATAAACGGCGACACCGCTGCGGCATATATAGCAGGCGCAATCGGCGCGAAACGTCTTATACTGATGACTGATATCGCGGGCGTAATGCTCGACAAGGACGACCCGTCCACGCTTATCAGAAATATGACGATTTCCGACGCGCATAAATTGAGAGAGAAAAATATTATCTCCGGCGGAATGATTCCCAAGGTTCAGTGCTGTATCGACGCCATTTCAAAGGGAGTCGACAAGGTAATCATAATGGACGGCAGGGTTCACCACTCCATATTAATGGAGCTTCTGACCGACGAGGGCGCCGGAACCATGGTAAAGAGGGACGTTTAAAATGAGTTATATAACAGAAAACGACAATTTATACGTTGCGAATACGTACGCGCGTTTCCCGATTGAAATAGTATCGGGCAAAGGCTCGACCGTCGTTGACAGCGACGGCAAAGAGTATACAGACCTCGGCAGCGGAATCGGCGTTACCGCGTTCGGAATCGCGGACAGCGAATGGAAAAAAGCCGTCGAAAACCAGCTTGACAAAATTCAGCATACGTCGAATTTATACTATACCGAGCCGTGTTCGACGCTTGCTGAAATGATGTGCGAAAAAACCGGAATGAAAAAGGTATTCTTTTCGAATTCCGGAGCCGAAGCAAACGAGTGCGCGATAAAGACAGCCCGTAAATATTCCGAAAGCAAAAAGGGCAAGGATTATTATACGATTATAACGCTGAAAAACAGCTTCCACGGCAGAACGATAACGACTCTCGCCGCAACGGGACAGGATAAATTTCACAAGGATTTTACTCCGCTGACGGAGGGCTTCGTCTACTGCACGGCAAACGACTGCGAAGAGCTTAAAAAGCTCGTAAGCGAGGTTAAGCCCGCAGGCATCATGCTCGAAATCATACAGGGCGAGGGCGGAGTTATCGCGCTCGATAAAGAGTTCGTACTCTGCGCTCAGAATCTATCGCAGGCAAACGACATCCCGCTGATCATCGACGAGGTTCAGACCGGCAACGGCAGGACGGGAAAGCTGTACGCTTATATGAATTACGGACTTAATCCCGACATAGTTTCGACGGCAAAGGGTCTCGGCGGAGGTCTGCCGATAGGCGCGACCATGATGGGAGAAAAGGTCGAAAACGTATTAAAGCCCGGCGACCACGGCTCGACGTTCGGCGGAAACCCCGTATGCTGCGCGGGAGCGATAAGCATTTTAAGCCGTATCGACGACGCACTTTTAAACGAAGTAAAAGAAAAAAGCGACTATATATTCTCGGCTCTTTCGAATTCGGACGGCGTAGAAAGCGTCAGCGGAATGGGTCTGATGATAGGAATTAAGACTAAGAAAAACGCAAAGGAAGTCGTCGCCGAGTGCATTAACAACGGCGTGCTGTGCCTTACGGCAAAGGATAAGGTACGCCTCCTCCCCGCGCTCAATATTCCGTTAGAACAGCTGAAGCAGGCTGTGGAAGTAATAAAAAAGGCTTGCAAACAATAATTTGTTATAATGTTTATCCCCTAAAAAACAGATTATTTTTTTAATACAAATAACAAGGCGTTGACTTTTTACGGTCAACGCCTTTCTGTATTTTTTTCTTACACCTTAAGCATAAAAGAACTCCGGGCGTTTTTAACATCCCTGTTCTTTATACCTTAAGCGTTACACCTATGGTCTTAAGATTTTCGAGTATCTTATCCGTCTGTTCCTGGATTTCCTCCATGGACAGCGTTCTGTCATTTGACGAGAACGACAGGCGGACGGTTATGCTCTTGACTCCGGCAAGCTCGAACGTATCAATAACCGAATCGGATTTAAGCTCCGAAAGATTAAGAGTCTCCCAGCACTTCTTAATATCGGCGTATCTTTGACCCTCGGAAACGATAAGCGAAAGGTCGACGTCGATTGACGGGAATTTCGACGGCTCGTCAAATTCTATATCGCATACTTTTGTAAGATAGAATTCGTCAAGGTCGATTTCCGCGCAGACTATCGAAGCGTTTTTATCAATCTTCTGATTTACCGTCGGGTGAAGCGTGCATATATATCCGCAGTTTTTAGAGTCATAAGTGATTTCGGCGGTGTTCTTCGGGTGCTGCCAGTTGTGTCTTACCTCGACTTTTGCAAGAGTCGGTTCAGCCTTTTTAATCGACTTGAATAAGAACTTAACCATAGCGAGCATCTTAAAGTAAAGCTCTTTTTCGCTTACGGTCTTGTCAAAGAGGGTGATTCCGAGTCTCTTTCTCTCAATGCAGTAGCCGTTGTCGGCGGTGCCGTCGGCGACTCTGCCGATTTCGAAAATGCCGAACGCGGGAGCGTACGATTTGTTCTCATAAGTCATGGAGAGAAGCGTGGGAATCATCGAATTTCTGACGGTTCCGTTCTCAGCAGTAGCAATATTGAGAATTCTTACGTTGTCCTCGACGTCGATTCCGAGCTTCTTATACTTCTTACCGTCGCACCAGATGTACGAATGAACCTCATGGAGGTTGAATTTATCGACGAGCAGGTCTTTGAGTCTGTAATCCTCATCCTTGCAAACTTCAGCGCGTACGGGCTTTAACGGCGAACGGGTCGTAACGATTTTGAAGTTGTCATAGCCGTAAATACGCGTGATTTCCTCGATAATGTCGGCTTTAATCGTAACGTCCTTAGTCGCTCTCCACGAAGGAACGACTACGGTGAATTTCTCGCCGTCGAACGAAGCGTCGAATCCGAGAGAATTGAGCGTTTCGAGAATCTGCTCGTTGCTTATCTCAATACCCGTGTAGCGGTCGACATATTTTTTATCAAACGTAAGCGTGATAACGGGATAATGCTTTACGTATACGTCGTTTAATTTAGAATCAATATAGCACTCGGGGTCTATATCCTTTAACAATTTAACAAAACGGCGTGTCGCGGTCATGGTAAGCTCCGGGTCGAGAATCTTCTCATAACGCATGCTCGCGTCTGTTCTCAAAGCGAGTCTCGACGAAGTTTTTCTTACGCTTACACCGTCGAAATTCGCGCTTTCGAGAACAACGGAATCCGTCGTGCCGACAATCTCCGAGTCAAGTCCGCCCATAATTCCGGCGACTGCAACGGGCGTGTCGTTATTGTAAATCATGAGCGTGTTTTCGTCGATATCGCGCTCAACGTCGTCAAGGGTTTTGAATTTAAAGGGCTTATCGGGCGTACCGATTTTTATAGTGTCTATCTTTCTTGCGTCAAACGCGTGCATGGGCTGACCGAGTTCGAGCATTACATAATTCGTAAGGTCTGCAAGGAGGTTGATGCCCCTCATTCCGCAGTAGTAAAGTCTTATCTGCATAGCCATGGGGCTGACGGTCTTTGTAACTCCCGAAATTTTAAGAGAAATATATCTGTAAACGAGGTCGTCTCTCATAACGGTTACGGGTACAACAGAGCCCGAATCGCATGCGTCGGAGAAAATCTCAACGTCTTTAAGCGGTCTCTTAGTAACAGCCGCAAACTCACGCGCGATTCCGTAGTGACCCCAGAGGTCGGGGCGGTTGGTTATCGACTTGTTATCAACTTCAAATATAATATCCTTAATCGGGTACGCGTCGAGAATGTCAGTTCCGACTGCGATATCGTCGGTTATCTCCCATATTCCCGAATTGTCGTCGCTGATACCGAGCTCTGCCGACGAACAGCACATTCCGTACGAATCGTAACCCGCTAATGTAGCCTTGTTGATTTCGCCCGCGGGAACTCTGCCCCCGCACTTAGCGACAGCCGTTTTCATTCCGACCTTAACATTAGGCGCGCCGCATACGATGTCGAGAACCTCGCTTCCTACGTCGACTTTGAGCAGGTGGAGCTTCTTAGAATTCGGATGGTTTTCGACGGACAGAATCTGACCGACGACTACATCCTTTATGTCGTTGCCTTTATAATAAATATCCTCTACCTCCGCCGTGGAAAGAGTGAAACGGCGAATAAGTTTTTCAAGGTCGAGACCGTCGAGATTGACGAATTCTCTGACCCAATTCATTGATATAAACATATTTAAACTCCCTCCTTATTTCGACTCAAACTGCGACAGCGCTTTGAGGTTGCCTGAGTTGAAAACTCTGATGTCCTTAACGCCGTACTTCATCATGGCAAGTCTCGTAAGTCCGAGACCGAACGCAAAGCCCGTGTATTTTTCGGGGTCGATTCCGCCCGCCTCGAGAACGTTGGGGTGAATCATGCCGCACGGGCAAAGCTCGAGCCAGCCGGAGTTTTTGCACGAGGGACAGCCCTTGCCGCCGCATATACGGCACTGTATGTCAAGCTCGAAGCCCGGCTCGACGAACGGGAAGAAGCCGGGACGGAGTCTTACGGTTATATCGTCCTGAAATACCTCGGAAAGCATCGTTTTCATAAAGTAAATAAGATTCGATATCGAGATGTCCTCGTCTATCATTATGCCCTCCATCTGGAAGAACGTATTTTCGTGGCACGCGTCGGTCGACTCGTTTCTGAAGCATCTGCCGGGGAAAACGGCTCTCAGCGGAGCGCCGTATTTCTTCATAATCGCGTTCTGCGCGGCGGACGTCTGCGTTTTTAAAAGCTGGTCGCCGGTAGAGAGATAGTATGTGTCCTGCATGTCTCTTGCGGGGTGGTGCTTGGGGATATTAAGAGCCTCGAAGCACTCGTAGTCGTTTACGATCTCCTTGAAATCCTCTATCGTGAAGCCCATGGTGCGGAATATTTCCTCAACCTCGCGCTGAATTACGGTAATCGGGTGGAAGGAACCCCTTTCAACCTCCGCGGGAAGCGTTACGTCGTAATCCTCCGCGGAATTTATGAGTCTCTGTTCCTCGAGTTTTGCAATCTTTTCGAGTTTGTCCTGAATCGAATTCTCAATCTGCTGTTTTAATTTGTTAACAGTCTGACCGAATTCCTTTTTCTTCTCGGGCGCAACGGATTTAAGCGAACCCATAAGGGAAGCGACGTGACCCTTTTTGCCGAGGAAGTCGATTCGCAGCTGTTCAAGCTCTGCGGATGATTTAATTTCGGCAATGCGTTCCTCAAACGCCTGCTGAATTTTGCCGGTATTTTCGTCCATGCTGAAACATCCTTTCGTTATTATAATTAATATTTTACATTTTTTTCGTCATAAAAATAAAAATACTCCGTCCCGAAAAATCGGGACGGAGAAATAAATCCGCGGTACCACCCGTGTTCGGACGCTGCTGCTCTGTACTGCGTCCGCTCTCGGTCCTCTTTAATGCAGAGGGTACATTCCGTTTAACGCATCACGCTTTTCGCGGAAAACTCGGGCGCTGAAATTCACATTCGGGAAAACGCGGGACGCTTACAGCCGGCGGCGTCCGTTCTCTATGCGTTCTCTGCCGACGCTACTTACACGCCGTCAGCGTTATTTTCATAATTAAGACACCGTTAGTTTAGCACATTAAAAAATGTTTGTCAACATTTTATCTTGTTTTCTTGCTAAAGATACGGCGTTTGATATATAATAATACATATTATATGCAAGGATGATATGTCAAGAGGTCGTTTTTATGGAACTGAATTCGGACGTAAAGTACATAAAGGGCGTAGGGGAAGCCCGCGCGAAATCGCTTGAAAAATTAGGGATAAAAACGCTCGGCGACATGCTGACCTTTTACCCGAGAAAATACGAGGACTGGAGCAAAACCTCGATGATAAGCGAGTGCGCCCCGGGCGAGGTTTCGTGCGTAAAGGCTAAGGTTATCGTGCCGCCGGAGATGAGGCGGACTAAGAACGGCTGTCTTGTAAAAACGCTTGTCTCCGACTCCGAGTCATTGATGTCTCTTACGTTTTTTAACAACAAATATGTTGTAAATCAGCTTCACGAGGGCGAGGAATATTTATTTTACGGCAAGGTCACAGAGGACATGTATTTGAATAAAGAAATGCTCTCCCCGAAGTTTGTTCCCGCCTCAAAATCCAATGAACAGCTCCGTCCCGTTTACCGTCAGAACACTGCTCTTTCGTCAAAAACGACGGAGCGAATCGAGGGTAACGCGCTTGAATGTGCAAAGGGACTTATCAAGGACCCCCTGCCGGATTACATTATAAATAAATACTCGTTTCTAAGCCTTTACGATTCTATTTATCAAATGCATTTTCCCTCGTCCGTTTCCGAATTCAAACGGGCTAAGGAACGTCTTATATTCGAAGAATTTTTATATTTACAGCTCGGAATGGGGCTTATCGGCTCCGAACGCGTGCTCTATACGGCGGTCAGAATTAAAAATGACTGTACGGACGAATTTATGTCCCGTCTGCCGTTCGGACTTACGAACGCACAGAAACGCTGTATAAGTGAGTGCATGTCTGACATGCGCTCGGATAAGCCCATGAACCGCCTTTTGCAGGGCGACGTAGGTTCGGGCAAAACCGCCGTCGCGGCGGCGCTTATTTACTCCGCGGTCAAAAACGGGTATCAGTGCGCGCTGATGGCTCCGACAGAGGTTTTAGCCTGTCAGCACGCCGGCTCTCTCTCGAAGCTCTTAGGTCCCGAAATCAAAATATCGCTTCTGACCTCCGCCGTGAAACCGACGCAGAAAAAGCACATAAAAGAGTCGCTGATATCGGGCGGAACGGATTTATTAATCGGCACGCATGCGATAATTCAGGACAGCGTTAAATTTTTGAATTTAGGACTCGTAATCACCGACGAACAGCACCGTTTCGGGGTAAAACAGCGCGCAAAACTGAGCGCAAAAGGGCGCAATCCCCACACACTCGTCATGTCCGCAACGCCGATTCCGCGTACGCTCGGACTTATAGTTTACGGCGATCTCGACGTTTCGATAATCGACGAACTGCCCAATGGCAGAACTCCGATTAAGACGTATCTCGTAACCTCGTCGTATCACGAACGCATTTATAAATTCATACGAAAACACGTTTCAGAGGGCAGACAAGTGTACGTCGTCTGTCCGCTGATTGACGAAAACGAGGACGGCGCGGATTCATTAATTTCAGCTAACAAATACTATGAAAAACTCGAAAACGAGGTTTTTCCCGATTTAAACGTAGGACTTCTGCACGGCAAAATGAAAAACGCCGAAAAGGACGAAATAATGAAGCGTTTTTCCTCGGGCGAAATCAACATCCTTGTATCCACCGTCGTAATCGAAGTCGGCATCGACGTACCGAACGCCGCGCTCATGGTCATTGAAAACGCCGACAGATTCGGACTCTCCCAGCTTCATCAGCTGAGAGGCCGTATCGGCAGAGGACAGTATAAATCCACATGCATACTCGTTTCCGATTCTCAGAACGACGAGACAAAGCACAGACTGTCAGTTATATGCAAAACAAACGACGGATTCAAAATAGCGGACGAGGATTTGAAACTGCGAGGTCCCGGCGACTTCCTCGGCGAGCGTCAGCACGGACTGCCCGAGATGAAATTAGCTTCCCTTACAGACGACACGAAAATATTATTCGAGGCTAAAAACGAAGCCGAACGAATATTAAACGACGATAAAAAACTCGAAAAGGACGAAAATAAATTAATAAAACAAATGGTTGATAAAATGTTCGCAAGCCTCGGTTCAGGGGGATTGAATTAACTTGTAATGCATTTAGCATAAAATTATTAAATTATATTAAAAATTTATATATATTTTTGCCTAATATGTCTTTACATTTTATTGCAAGTGTGATATACTGTGAATAGAAAAACAAAAAGGGTCAATATTTTTATTATTGAAACCGGTTTTTCCATCACACACGCAAAGGGGATGTATTTATGCTCATCACGATCATCGGACGTAAATGTACGCCGAGAGAAAATTTTAAGGAGAGGGCGGAAAAAAGGCTTTCCAAGCTTGACAAGTTTTTCGGCGGCGAGGCTGAGGCAAAAATCACCGCGACTGTCGAAAAGTCATGCAAGATCGTCGAAATCACCGTTAACAACGACGGCATGATTTTCAGAGCACAGGAGCGTGCCGACGAGCTTAACGAAGCTCTTGACAAATGCGTGGACACCCTTATCCGCAAGATACGCAAGAATAAAACGAAACTTTCAAAGCGTATCCATGACGGAGATTTCGATTCGCTCAACGCCGAGGAGGCTGTCGAGGAGGAGAGAGAATACGACCTCGTACGAACAAAGTCGATATCCGTCAAGCCCGAGAGCATAGAGGAGGCTATACTCCAGATGAACATGCTCGGACATGAGTTTTACATGTTCAGAAATTCGGAGACAGGCGTTATAAACGTCGTATACCGCAGAACAGACGGAGGCTACGGACTTATCGAACCCGATAACGGCTGAGCCGGGCGGAATCGCCAATGAATCCGAGGCGGAGTAATAAATAAATTTCGCGGAGCGGGCAACCGCTCCGCTTTT
>JALEQX010000077.1 GCA_022763825.1 Oscillospiraceae bacterium
GTCGTCTGCGTTTGACATAACCGTAAGTCCCGTCAGTGCGGACGACGCGATAGCCGCCGACATGCAAAGCGAGATTATTCGTTTTTTTACGGATTGCATTGTAATTTTCCTCCTTGATTTTATTGTATATATTTTACTAAAAAAAATATTTTTCAATAGAATCGGAATGAGTTACAAATAATTGGCTTGAAATACACCCATAAAAATATAAAAATAACATCGACGAAAATTTAAGTAAATTCGCCGATGTATATTTTATTTTAATTTGACTGTGTAAGCCGTTCCTTTTGAGGCGCTGAATGATGTGACGCCGTTTTTTAAATTCGAATCGACGGCGGGGGAGACTGAATAATCTCCGTACAGTTTGATAACGCAGTTGTTTTCGGGAATCAGTTCGGCCTTTTCCAATCTGCCGTTATTCCATTCTGCGTTTACGGTTATATTGCCTCTTGCCTTAAGACGCGTAAACGAGCCGTTTTCCCATTCGTCGGGCAGAGCGGGCAGCAGGTCAATAACAAACGAATTTTCAGAGTAAACGTGACTTTGCATTAGCATTTCGCATATTCCCGCCGCCGCACCGAAGTTGCCGTCAATCTGAAACGGAGGGTGTGCATCAAAAAGATTGCGGTAAACTCCGCCGCCTGTTTTGTATCTTATGCTTCTGCCGTTTTCTCCGACAGGGGAGAGCAGGCGTTTTATAAGTTTCAGCGCGCGGTTGCCGTCGCGAAGACGCGCCCAAAAGTTGATTTTCCATGCAAGACTCCAGCCCGTGCCGTCGTCTCCGCGTATTTCGAGACTCTTTCGGCATGCTGAGGCAAGTTCTTTTGATTCGAGGACATTAATCATACTGCCCGGATGAAGTCCGTACAGATGCGAAACGTGGCGGTGATGTATTTCGGGAGCGTTCATGTCCCAGTCGCCGTACCATTCGCAGAGCTGACCCTCTTTGCCGATGTGAAGTTTTTTTAGCCGGTCTCTTAAATTTTCGAGCCTTGAACGAAGCCGGGCGTCTGTATCAAGAATTTCGGACAGGCGTATCATGTCCGTAAAATTATCGTACAGCATTTCAATATCCATGGTATTGCCCTTGCAGACCCAGCCCTCGAGACCGTCGTCTGTCCTGAATGAGTTTTCGGGTGACGTGGACGGATTTGTTATCAATGATTTATCAGAATCCTCGCAGAGTAATTCAATGTTGAAAATGCAGTTTTCTAAGATTACGGGATAAAATCGTTTTAGCAGTTCTTTGTCCGACGTGTAATTATAATATTCGACGAGATGACGGCAAAGCCATGCTCCTCCGAGCGGGTATTGTGACCATCCTCCGCCCCATCCGGGCGACGTCCACAGCCACGGCGACGTTATGGTGTAGAGCGTCCAGCCGTCGGCATTGTAGTAGGCTTTTGCTGTTTTTCTGCCGTTTTCCGGCAGGGCGCATATGAGTTTTGCAAACGGCTCGGTAAGTTCCGCCAGTCCGAGAGGTCCCGCCGGCCAGTAGTTCATCTGAACGTTTATATTTGTATGGTAGTCGCTGTGCCACGGCGGGTCGTACTCATTGCACCAAATGCCCTGTAAGTTTGCGGGCAGTGTATTGTTCGGGCGCGAGGACGATATGATCAGATATTTTCCGTAGTTGAAAAATAATTCGCACAGCGCGGGCGAGGCTCCGTTTTCGTCGGAATCTTTTAAAAGTTCGTCGACGGTTCTGTTGTCGTTATCGGCTATTGAAACGGACGATACATTATAATACGATTCGAATTCTTTTTTATGCCGTGACAAAAGCTCGTCGTAAGAATGATTTGAGGCTGAATTTATTATTTTTTCGCACTTTTTAACGGGGTCTTCGCCTTTGAAATTTTTTGACTGATTCAGAATATAATCCGTCGCCGCCGTAAAAATAACGACAGCACTATTCGAATTTTTTATTTCGGTGTATTTTTCGCCGGATGAAACGCTTCCGCCGCCGGCGATAATTTTACACTGTCCCGCAAATTTTAAATGAGTCCTGTCGTTGTCGCAGTAACCGTAAAATGAAAATCCGGAATCAGTATACCTGATTTCCGTAATATCAAGGCGGGCAAACGATATTTTCAAATTAATCCGTTCTTTTTTTGATGATTCGAATTTGAAAACAATAACGTCGTCGGCATTTGAAGCAAAAGCATATCTGTTAAACGTACAGTCACCATAATCGAAAGAATCGGAGTATACCGCGTCGGAAAGACTGAGCCGGCGTATATAGTTTTTGTATTCAGAATCCGGGATATCCGACTCGAAAATAATATCGCCCAGCGTTTGATATGAGCATGAGTACGCGCTTTCAAAACCGCCTCCGAAGTTCGTGAAATGCTCGTCGAGAATGTCCTGCGCTTTTTTATAATCGCCGTCGTCTATCGCGTTTCTCAGTTCAGTCAGATGCTCGTGCGCGTTAGGTCTGTCGGCGTTTTCAAACGGGGCTCCGCTCCACAGCGACACCTCGTTTAAATTACATATGTTTCTTTTTATCCCGCCCGGTATCATAGCGCCGAGACGTCCGCTTCCGACAGGCAGACAGTCTGTCCATTTATCGGCGGGGGACAGGTATTTTAAAACGGAATTGTTCATGTTGTTCTCCTGAATAGTGTTTTTTATATTATATTTTAAAATATTATAAATGTAAAGACATATTAAAAAAACAAACGCGGACGCAAACTGTATGTCTGCATCCGCGTGCGGTTACTTATTCATTTGTTTAATGATTAAATTACCTTATTTTTTTCTCTGATCAAGAGTTTCCTCTTTGTCGAGTTTTGCAGCAACTCTGAGGATAGATCTTGCTTCGCTTGACTGAATCTTTCCGTCGCCGTTAAGGTCGCCCGCTTTGAGCTGGTCATCTGTAGCGGTATCAAGTCTTGCAGCAATTCTGAGTGCAATTCTTGCATCCGAAGCCGTAATCCTTCCATTGCCGTCAAGATCGCCGAGTTTTACGGTTGAGGGTGCCTCGGTGGGAGCCTCAGTGGGCTTCTCGGTGGGTTTCTCAGTGGGAGCCTCAGTGGGCTTCTCAGTCGGTTTCTCAGTGGGCTTTGTGGGCTTCTCAGTCGGTTTCTCAGTCGGTTTCTCAGTTTCGCCTGCGGGAAGAACTTCGGTTATATGATAGAACTTATCGTTCTTACCGGTCTGGTACTTGTAACCTTCCTTATCCTTAGTTGCGGGAACGGTGATATCCTTGCCGTCAAGCGTTGAATCATACTCGAAGAGCGAGAATACAAGATTTTCAACCATGTCGAGAACTGAGGAGATGAGAGGTTTGTTGAAGGGGTTACCCTCGTTGTTGTTTACGTTGAGAACGTCAACAACGCCGGAGATGTCAAACTTGAGAATGCTCTTGAGAAGCTTCTCGATAACGAGAGTCTCGGAATCTGCGTCAAAGATCGTGCCGCCTGCGCATCCGTTAAGGAAGGAAAGGGGAAGAAGATCGTTGAAAACTACGTTTACTTTGTAGAATGCGCCGAGGATATCGGTCTTGCCGCGGTTTGCGGAGAGCTCGTCTGCGATTGCGGGAAGTCCCTTAATGAAGTTGATGCCCCAATCGGCAACCTCGTCAAGGAAGTCTCTCCATGTCCAGCCTGCCTTTTTGTACTCTGTAACCTGTTCGGGAGTGAGTACGAAATAGGTGGACTTGCTGTTTCTGTTAAGCGCGTATACGCCTACGTCAACGCCCATGGTAAGGACTCTGTCAATCCACTCGTCGTCGGAGAGATTTGTATAAACCTTGCCGTTCTTATCAAATACAAGATCCTTATAGGTGTCGAAGTTTGCCTTGAAGCTTGCGTACTTATTGCTCTTTTCGTGCATTACGAACTTGTCGATAGCCGTGTATGCAGCCCAGCCTGCGGTCTGTCCGAGTGTGGTAACCTCTGCGGGAGCGTTGGTTCCGAACCACTGCGGGAAGAAGAGGTCGAGAATTCTTACAACGAGTTCGTTAAGTGTGTACTTGTCAAGGTTAGCCTTGATAGCCTTGAAATCGTAACCCTGGAAGTTGTCGGGAACCTTTGAAAGAATGCAGCGAATAGCATTTTCAAGGTTAGCCTGGAGTTTGTCGTTTCCGCCGTCAACGAGTTTCATCTCGGCTACGGCTTCCTTGGTGAATACTTCCTGGCAGAAGCCTACGAGGATGGTATTTACCTTTGAGAAGATACCGTCTTTTGCGATACCGTCAAGATTGAACGTGTCAACCTTAACCTCGAAATCCCAGTTGATCATATTGTTAAGAAATGCGAAGTTGGGGTCGGTAACTACGTCTTTCTTGAGCCAGTTTTTGAACTGTCCGTTGATGGGAGTAAGAGCGTACTTGGTGATAGCGTCGCCCGCGTATTTGTCAAGAAGCTCATAGAAAGTCATGCCTGCAGCTGCGTTAGCTTCAGCTTTGTCAACTTTGCCGTCCTTAAGAAGGTTGATGAGAGCGCATGCGAGAAGTTCGTCTGCGGTGTAGCCTTCCTTTGCATAGTCGGAATCGGCGTAAGCAATCTTTTTGCCCTCTGCGTCTTTGAGAGGAGCGAGGTCATAAATCTTGCCCTTAAGAGTCTTCGGGAGATCCTTCATCTGATTATTGATTTTATCAATTTTAATAATTGAATTAAGAGCGCCTAAATTAAGGTTGCCTTTTATGACCTTATTGATAACATTTATCTGTGCTCCGTCCGCTATCCAGCCGATAAGAGCTTTTACAATCTGAAGGTTTGAATAACCGTTTTTGCTTGTAACGACTTTTTTGCCGTCCTTAAGCGTTGCGGGCTTGAGCGACTTCAGATCGCCGAGAGTCAAGGTGAGAGCCTTGTTGCTGCAAATGCTTTCAAGAGTTTCCATTACTCCGTCAACGGTTTTCAGCGAAGCCTTTGTTCCGAGAAGTTTAAGAACGCCGTCGGGGATGTCCTTTGTCCACTTGGGAAGGTTGGCGTTGAGCCATTTAACGAGGATATCCGCGAGCTGTTCGTCGGAAGCAGAGTAAAGATTCGTTTCACCGACAGCGCTTTTAAGCGATTCGTCCTTTACGAACATGAATACCAGTCTGAGAATGGTACCGATATCCTGATCTTTTCTGGAATCAATGTCTTTAATAGTCTGTCTGCGAGAACAACGAGGTTGTCATTCGAGATAAACTGCTCTGCCGTGC
>JALEQX010000082.1 GCA_022763825.1 Oscillospiraceae bacterium
CTTTCTGTCGTTTAAAAAGTCGCCTACGAGCTGAGCGGGCGCGGTGTAGTCGCCTCCGCCCTGTACGAATCCCGCACGTTCAATCTTTCTCTGAAGTTCGATTCCCGCAAGCGGGTTGTCGCTTCCGAACGTACCGGGTTCGAGTCCCACAAGCAGTGCGGTGTTTGCGTTTTCGCCGTCGCGCGCATACTCGCTCATACCGTTGACGACCATTCCGCCCTCCTCGCTTGATGCGGCTACGACAGTGCCTCCCGGGCACATACAGAATGTATATCCGCCTCTGCCGTGCGGGGGGTGATTCGACAGCTTGTAGTCCGCCGCGCCGAGCAGCGGATTATTCCACTCCGATCCGTACTGAGCTTTGTTAATAAGCTCCTGAGGGTGCTCGATTCTCGTTCCGACCGAAAAAGCCTTCTGCTCCATTCTGACGCCTCTGTCAAAAAGCATTTTTACGGTATCGCGCGCGGAGTGACCTATACATAAAACGAGACAGTCCGTTTCTATGTCCTTTACTTCGTCTGAAACGGTTGTATACTCAATGCCGTGAATAAAGTCATTAGCATATATAATATCAGTAAGTTTACAGCCGAAATGAACTTCTCCGCCCATTGATATGATATCCTCGCGGATATTTTTAACGACTCCGCCGAGCTTGTCGGTGCCTATGTGCGGACGCGCGGAATACATAATATCCTCCGGCGCGCCGTGCGAATAAAGCTGATTGAAAACCTCTCTGACTCTGCCGTCTTTGATTCCCGTTGTCAGCTTGCCGTCGGAAAACGTACCTGCGCCTCCCTCGCCGAACTGAACGTTCGACTCGGTGTTGAGAAGTCTGTTTGCCCAGAAGCATTTAACGTCCTTCGTTCTCGTTTCAACGTCGTTTCCGCGCTCTAATATAATCGGACGAAGTCCCGCCTGTGCGAGAATAAGTCCGCAGAACATTCCCGCAGGACCGAATCCCGCGATAACGGGACGAAGCGCGGACGTTCTTTTGCACTCAGGAATAATATATTTATACCTTTGGCGGTACATGACCTTTTTTACTTCGAATTTTGAGGAGATATCCTCCTCGCCCGATTCGAGTTCGACGTCGACGGAGTAGATCATTTTAATACTATTTTTTTTCCTCGAATCTATCGATTCTCTCGATATCGAAAAATAAGTAAAATCGTCGGGCGATACGCCTATTGTTTTCGCCGCTTCTTTTCTTAAAACGTCGGTATTTGCGCCCAACGGCAGTGATATTTCGTTTATTCTAAGCATTTATTTTTCTCCGATTATGTATTTTGCCGAGTACAGTCCCGCCGTTCTGCCCGAGGATATGCACCACGAAAGATTGTACCCTCCGCATTTTCCGTCAACGTCAAGAACTTCGCCCGAAGCGAACAGTGACGGAATCTTTTTTGACTGCATTGTGTTGTGAAATCCGTCGGTAACGGCTCCGCCCGACGTGACCTGCGACATGTTAAACGGCGCGGTTGATTTAATTAAAAAATCTTCGTTTTTAATAATTCGGACGAGTTTTTTTATATCGTTTTCGCCGACGGTTTTTATTTTTACCGACGGGGGTATTTTAGCCTTTTTTAATTTCGAAACGGCGAGCTTTTCATTCATAAAGCCCGATAGTATGCTTGCCGATGAAACTTCGGGGGCTGCTGTTTTTCTTGAAAATATGAATTCGGTTATTTGTTTTTCACTCAATTCCGGAACGAGAGAAATCCTCGCTGTTACGCTGTTGCTTTTATTTAACAAAAGACGCGACGCGCAGGCGGAGACCTCCATTGCGGGGATTCCCGACAGCCCGTAGTCGGTAAACTGAAGCTCTCCGAACGATTTGTCCGCAGTTTTTCCGTTTATTAAAACCGACACGCTTCCTAAAGAGCGCACGCCTTTTAACGATTTGTCGCATTTTTCGAAAATCAGCGGTGTGAGCGCGGGGACAGGCGTTTTGATTTTTAAATTAAGAGATGAGAGAATTTCAATGCACGAGCCGTCTGAGCCGTGTGCGGGGGACGACATTCCGCCGCCCGATATTATAACGCAGTCGGCTCTGTATTTTTCGTTTAAAATAAAAGAACAGTCTTTTTGTCTTACGGAATTTATTTTTTCGCCGAGATATGTTTTGATGTTTAAATTGTCAAGCTCGCGTTCTATCGCCTCGCGGACGGACGAAGCCCTGCCGGACATCGGGTAGATTCTGCCCGCTCCTTCTGTTTGCGTTAAAATGCCGATGGATTTTAAGAATTCTTTGTTGCTTTCAGTGCCGAAGACGGAAAAAACGGATTTTATGAATTCCGGATCGCCGTGATAGTTCTCGGGGGAAGCGTCTTCGTTTAAAATATTACAACGTCCGTTGCCCGTGACGAGCAGTTTTTTGCACACGTACGGAAGAGATTCGAAAATAACGATATTGCATTTTGTATTTCTTTCGTTAAAATAACGTGCGGATTCTATGGCCGCCGAACAGCCCGATATTCCGCCGCCGATTACCGCAAGCGTTTTCAAATTCATTCCTCCCGTTCGGTATTTAATAAAGATATTGTACTCGTTATGTGAATTAGTGTCAAATATTATTTTATAATTTTGTTATGTTTATTACTTGAAAAAACAGAAAACACATGATACAATACAATTGAACAGAAATATAAAAGAGAGGTGTCAATAATGGATCTGTCGGCATTTGTCGTATATCTCGACTATATTATTAAGATGATTGATAAGTATCTTACCATCATACTTAAGTATCTCGGTATAGATTGGGCGGAGGAAGACTCAACAGGCGGTTTCCTCTCCGGCTTATTTAAATAATCTGAAATTCTAAACGTCCGTTTATGCGGGCGTTTATTTTTTTGTATTCCTTGGTTTTCTTGACATTGCGGGCGCTTATATAGTATTATATATATAAAGATTTTATAAATGGTAAGGTCGGTGTTTTTTTATGAAGCTATCGTTTCGTTGGTACGGTGAGGACGACGCCGTTACGCTTGAAAATATCAGACAGATTCCCGGTATGTACTCAATCGTTACCGCAGTGTACGACGTTCCCGTCGGTGAGGTGTGGAGCGAGGAGAGCATAATAAGACTCAAGAAACTTACCGAGGACGCTGGACTTAAATTTGAGGTTATTGAGAGCGTTCCCGTTCACGAGGATATAAAGTCGGGACTTCCGACCCGTGACAGATACATTGAAAATTACTGTGAGAACATAAGACGGCTCGCAAGGGCGGGCGTCAAGTGCATTTGCTACAACTTCATGCCTGTATTTGACTGGACGAGAACACAGCTTGACCACAAAAACGCTGACGGTTCGACCTCACTTGTTTACTATCAGGAGCAGGTAGACAAGGCCGATCCGCTCAAAACGGGTTCGGATATAACGCTGCCAGGCTGGGACGCGAGCTATACGAGAGACGAGCTTAAAGAGGTCGCGTCAAGATATGTCAACATGAGCGAGGAACAGCTTTGGGATAATCTTGCTTACTTCCTTGAACGCGTTATCCCGGTCGCCGCGGAATGTGACGTTAATATGGCTATACACGAGGACGATCCGTGCTGGAGCATTTTCGGACTGCCGAGGATTATTACGGATGAAAAAAATCTCGACAGATTCTTAAAAATCGTCGACGATTCTCATAACGGCATAACGCTTTGCACCGGTTCGCTCGGTTGTTCAAATAAAAACGACGTCGCTCACATGGCTGAAAAATACGCGAAAGCGGGCAGAATTCATTTCGTTCATATGAGAAACGTTAAAATTCTCGATAACGGATTCGAGGAAACGGCGCATCTTTCCGAGGCGGGAAGCCTTGATATGTACGCGATTATGAAAGCTCTGTACGATAACGGATTTGACGGCTACGTACGTCCCGACCACGGCAGAATGATATGGGGCGAGACGGGCAGACCCGGCTACGGTCTTTACGACCGCGCGCTCGGAGCCGCATATCTGAACGGTCTTTGGGAAGCTATCAGAAAAGGGGATAAATAAAAAATGAATTCGATTCTTGAAAAAATATATAAAATAGGAATAGTACCCGTCGTAAAGCTTGACGACGAAAAAGACGCTCTGCCTCTCGCCGCCGCGCTGTGCAGGGGCGGACTGCCCGTAGCGGAAATAACGTTCAGAACGTCTGCCGCCCGCGGCGCGATAGAAAAGGTTACGAAAGCGTACCCCGACATGCTCGTAGGCGCGGGAACCGTTCTTACATGCGAACAGGTCGACTCCGCAGTTGAAGCGGGCGCAAAATTTATAGTAACGCCCGGATTTAACAGAAAGGTCGTCGAACACTGCATTGAGATAGGCGTACCGGTAACTCCCGGCTGCCCGACTTCTTCCGACATTGAAACGGCTCTTGAACTGGGACTTGACGTTGTTAAATTCTTCCCCGCGGAAAATCTCGGCGGACTTAAAATGATAAAGGCTCTCTCGGCTCCTTACGTCGGCGTTAAATTCATGCCCACAGGCGGAATCAACTCCGAGAATGTAAAGGATTATCTTGCGTGCGATAAGATTCTTGCCTGCGGCGGCAGCTGGATGGTCAAGGATTCGCTTATCAATGCGGGCGAATTCGATAAGATAGAGGCTATGACGAGGGACGCGGTAAATTCGCTTCTGTCGTTTAAATTCGACCACATGGCAATAAACTGCGAAAACGAGAGCAAAGCCGGCGGCGTTGCGGAACTGTTCTCACATATATTCGGATTCGAAAAGAAAGAGATTCCCGTAAGCTATTACTGCTCGGACGAAATAGAGGTTATGAAGTCGAACGCACGCGGAACCAACGGTCATATCGCAGTTAAGACGATCAACATTGACAGAGCCGTTTATCACCTTGCAAAAAGAGGCGTTAAATTCGATTACGATACTGCGAAATATACGAAGGACGGAAAATTGAGCTTTATTTATCTTGCCGACGAGATCGGCGGTTTTGCGGTTCATCTTTGCTGAGAGGTGCGCTATAAATGCTTAAAAAATCTCTGAGGGCACATGTCGGCGGCAGAGCCTGTGAAGACAATATTTATATAAGAAATAATACTCGTTTTACCGTGATAACCGACCGTCTTATAAGAGTTGAGAATTCAAAGGACGGCGTATTCTTTGACGAGGCGTCGCAGAAAGTTTGGTTCAGAAACTTGGGAAAAGTCGATTTTTCCGTAAAGGAGACGCGTTCGGGCTGTATTATAAAGACGGATAAGGCTGTATTTTCGTATTGCGACAGGAAAAAGCGCGTCGAGAGCGTTACGTTTGTCCCGTCGTACAAAACTGTTTCGGTTTTTAATAAAAATAATCTCGGCGGTACGGTCAGAACTCTTGACATGACTGCGGGAATTGTCAAACTCTCCGACGGTCTGATGAGCCGTGACGGCGTAAGTTATTTTGACGATTCCGATTCGTTTGCGGTTCTCGAAAATGGAGAACTCAAAAAGAGAGATGTAAGGGAAAGCGACGTTTATATCTTTGCGTACGGGCATGATTATTCATCGGCGCTTCGCGATTTTTATAAAATAAGCGGTAAAACTCCGCTTGTCCCGCGTTTTGCGCTGGGAAATTGGTGGAGCAGATACTACGCGTATACTCAAGACGGCTACGAGAGTTTGATGACGCGTTTTGAAAACGAAAATATACCGTTTACCGTCGCAACTGTTGATATGGACTGGCACTGGGTTGATGTTGATGATATGATTCCCAATGAGAAAAAATCAACGCTCAATCCGTTTCAGTCGCTCGGATGGACGGGATATTCGTGGAACACCGACCTTTTCCCGGACTATAAGGAATTTCTCAAATTTTTACATAATAAAGGGCTTCATGTCACTCTTAATCTTCATCCGCGCGACGGAATAAGAAGCCACGAGGGTATGTATAAGGAAATGGCGCTTGCAAACGGCGTTGACCCGAGAACGAAAGAGGGCGTAAAATTCAGAATCGGCGATGCGAATTTTTGGAATACGTATTTTGATATAATTCACAAGCCGTACGAAAAAGACGGCGTTGACTTTTGGTGGATAGACTGGCAGCAAGGAACAAAGCTCGACGTAAAGGGACTCGACCCGCTGTTTGCTCTGAATCATTACCATTTTCTCGATAACGCCGAGGACGGCAGAATGCCCCTTATATTATCAAGATACGCCGGTCTCGGAAGCCACCGTTACCCGCTCGGATTTTCGGGCGACTCGGTTATATGCTGGAACTCGCTTAAACTTCAGCCGTATTTTACATCGACCGCGTCAAATGTCGGCTACACATGGTGGAGTCACGATATCGGCGGTCATACGCTCGGTTACAGGGATGACGACCTTTACATAAGATGGCTTCAGTTCGGCGTTTTCAGTCCGATAATGAGACTTCACTCATCCTCGGATGATCTGCTCGGCAAAGAGCCGTGGATGTATAAGAGCGAAGCACGCGATATTGCCGTTAAATTTTTAAGATTAAGGCACAGAATGATTCCGTACCTTTATACCGCCGATATGAAAACGCACGAAAACGGGGAACCGCTTTGCCGTCCGATGTATTACGATTATCCCGACGAGGATTGTGCGTATGAGTGCAGAAACGAGTATATGTTTTCTTCGTCACTGCTTTGCGCTCCGATAACAGAGAGACAGAATAAAAAAATAAATATGGGTAAAGTTCAGGTTTGGATTCCCGAAGGCAGATGGACTGACATATTTACGGGCAGAATTTATCACGGAAATAAAAAAGTCACTATGTTCAGGGATCTTGAGTCGTTCCCCGTACTTGCAAAAGAGGGTGCGATAATACCGCTCTCGTCCGACGGAGGAAATTTGTGTTCAAATCCCGAAAATCTCGAGATTTTAATATTCAGAGGAAACGGAAAATATTTGCTTTACGAGGATGACGGCAAGACGGATTTCGAAACCCGTCACGCATATACACCGTTTAAAGTTACCGATGATTCGAGTAAAATTACGTTCACGATATCGCGTCCGAATGGGGACATGTCCGTAATTCCTTCAAAACGAAATTATATTCTTTCGTTTAAGGACGTAAAAAAGACGGATTCGTTTACCGTTCTGAGAAACGGTGAAAAAACCGATGAATTCGAATATTCTTATGACGGCGAATGCTTTACTCTTAAAATAAACAGAGTCACGGTGTTTGAGAAAATCGAGGTTATACTGGACAGATATATCCCGGCTTCAAATCCTGAACTGTCAGAGAGAATTATCAACGTATTCTCACGCCTTCAGGCGCATACTCTTGTAAAAGATGCTTTGTATGCTCCGTTTAAAAATGTGAAGAGCGCTCAGGAAACAGAAAAAATTATAAATCGTTCGGCTCTTTCACCCGATATAAAAGAAGCTCTGCGCGAATGCACCGCCGACTGACAATCGGCGCCGGCGGGCTTAAATATTAAATAATTGTATTAATATTATAATAATTATAAAGGCGGAATCAGTATGGATATAAATACTATTTGTCCCGGATGCTTGGAGAAAACAGGAGTGGGCGATATCTGCCCGAGATGCGGTTTCGACAGGAATTCGCACAGGGATTCCAAATATTTGCCTTACGGCTATCTTCTTTCGGGACGTTACCTTCTGGGAAAAGTGCTTGAGGAAAACGGCGACGGTATAACGTATCTCGCTTTCGACACGGCGGACTCGACGAAAATACGCGTCAGAGAATTCTATCCCGCAGGGCTTTGCTCAAGAAATGCGGATTCCGCCGTAACCGTTATAAGCGGGGAGGAATTCAGATTTCGCGATGCACTCGAAAACTTTAAAACTCTTTGGAAGAAACTTGCGCATTTAAGAGGTATCGGCGCTATAGTTCCGGTATTTGATATAATTGAAGATAATAATACCGTTTACGCCGTATGCGAATATTACGACGATATAACTCTGCGTGATTATCTTATGGATAACGGCGGATTCCTTACATGGGAGCAGGCTAAACCTCTGCTTATGCCCGTTTTGTCGTGCATTAAATCTCTGCATGTCTCGGGAATAATTCATTACGGAATTTCACCGTATACCATTCTCATGGGTTCCGATGGCAAACTGCGCCTGTGGGGATTCAGCATTAAGGAAGTCAGACTTTTTAATAATACATATCAGAATGAAATTTACGAGGGCTATGCACCGATAGAGGCGTATAATCCGTCGTTCGAATGCTCCGAGAGAAGCGACGTTTATTCTTTCGGCGCGGTGCTCTACCGAACGCTTGTCGGCATTACGCCTATTGATTCGAAAATCAGATACACTAACGACCAGCTCGTTGTCCCCGCCGCCATTGCGGAGAAAATGCAGCCGTGCGTTATAAATGCGCTTGTAAATTCATTGCAGGTTCTTCCCGAGGATAGAACCGTAAGCGTTGACCGTATGCGGGATGAGCTTCTCGCAACGCCTTCGGTTATCGAATCGGCAAACGAAAAACGCGAGGTTCCTTCTAAGAATTCAAAGCCTCAAAAAAAAGAAAAGGTCGCAGTCACCGTTATAAGCAGAAGCGAGGACAGGGCAAATGCGAAGATGAAGATAGAACGTCTCGTCTTTGTATGCATTCTGCTTGTTATTGTTATTGTTTTTTCGCTTTTGAGCTTTACGGGCGTTATTACATTTAATAAAAAAGGTTCATCCGACGGCAATAATCCTTCCGAAGCGGTTCAGGCGCAGGAGGCTTATGTAACGGTTCCTAATTTCATAGGACAGGATAAGGATTCTCAGGATTATAGATCAATGTATCCCGAGCTCAATATCGTTTTTGAACAGGCGGTTATTTCTTATACGCCTGAAAATAAAATAGTCGCTCAGAGCATTGCTGCAAATACTCGCGTTGCTCCGGGTACTCAAATCGTGCTGAGTTACTACGGTCCGTCCGGCACCGTGGTTATTCCCGACCTTGCGGGACTTACGAGAGAGGAAGCGCTGCTGACTCTCGGCAGTCTCGGACTCAATAATGTTAAGACAGCCGAGAAAACGAACGACAGCGGTTACACTCAGAACACCGTTGCCTCTCAGACTCCCGAAAAAGGCGAGGTCGTAAATAAGGACAAAGAGATTGTGCTCTATGTATGGGGCGAATCGAAAAACTCGTCAGCAGGCGGTACGAGTCAGCGGACTCAGAACGCGACGTCGATAATCGACAGCGTGTTCAGCGGTATCGGCAGTCTTTTCGGCAGGTAATTAATTATGGATGACGTTGATGAAGAACAACAAAACGGACAGAAGAATGATAAATATAAATTTGCTTTTGTCTTTATTTCGGCGGTTCTCGCCGTATGCTGTGCACTTTTGATTCTTCTGCTTGTAAACAGAAACGCACGAAGCGAGATCAGCGTAGTAAATTACAACACGGTTACAACCGTTCGAACAGGTAATTTATCTTTGTCGGAAAACAGTTCGGAAGCACCCGACGGTAAAATCGACTTAAATTCCTGTACGGCGGAACAGCTTTGCTCAATTCCCGGAATAGGTGAGAAAACCGCAGAGAAAATAATTGATTACAGAAATTCTGCCGGCGGGTTTGACTTCGTTGACGAACTTATAAATATAAAGGGAATCGGCGAGGGGAAACTCGCAAAAATAAGGCAGTATGTTACGGTGGAAGAATAAATGAAATTTTTTAAGCATAAAAACGGAATTATTGATAATTCGTCCGTTCGGATAATGGGAATACTCAATGTAACGCCTGATTCTTTTTCAGACGGCGGACTGTATCTTGATTCGGCGTCAGCTTCGTCTCACGCATGTGAAATGATTTCATGCGGAGCTGATATTATTGATATCGGCGCAATGTCAACGCGCCCGGGCAGTGAAAAGATTGATTCCGAACTCGAAATTGACAGACTCGAACGTGTTCTTTACGGTATAAGAGAAAAATCGGATATTCCGATAAGCATTGATACCGTTTATCCCGAAACGGCTGATTTCGCGCTGGAAAACGGCGCGGATATTATAAACGACGTTACGGGCGTTTTTAACAACGAAATGGCTTCTGTTGTCAAAAAACACGGCGCAGGCTGGATTATTATGCATAATAAATCTTCGGACGCGGGGGACAAAATCGAATATAAAAAAGGAATTATTAACGATATATCGGGATTTTTTGACATGATGTTAAATAAGTGCGAAAAGTTCGGCATATCGGAGGAGAATCTGTGTCTTGACCCCGGGTTCGGATTCGGGAAAAATACGCAGGAGAACATTGAAATCCTTAAAAATACCGATAAATTGAGCAATAGAAATATATTGTATCTTACTGCGCTTTCAAGAAAACGCTTTATCGGCGATATCACGGGTGAATCGACCGCTTCAAATCGTGATGCCGGAACGCTTGCCGCCGATTTGCTCGCATGTTTGGGCGGAAGCGATATTTTAAGGGTTCACGACGTTAAATCAACGCGCGATATGGTGAAAATTTTTGAAGCGTGGAGAAATTTTAATGGATGAAATTATTATAAAAGGACTTAAACTGTACGCTTATCACGGCGTAAATCCCGAGGAAAAAGAGAATGGACAGAATTTTGTTCTCGATATCGTTATGACGCTTGATTTGAAAAAACCATGCATGAGCGACAATATAGACGATTCGGTGAGTTACGCAAAGGTTATAAAAACCGTTTCGCGCGTTTTCTGCGCGGAAAAATACGATTTACTCGAAAAAGCGTCGCAAATTACCGCCGACTCTGTTTTGAAAGAATATCCGCAGATTAAAAAAATTACGCTCGAATTGAAAAAGCCGGAGGCTCCGATGAAGGCGGATTTTGATTATGTCAGCGTTAAAATAACGAGGTCGAGATAATGAGAGCGATACTGGGTATTGGAACGAATATAGGCAATCGGGAGGAAAACATTTCGCTTGCGCTCGAATCTCTTTTGAGACTGCCTGACACCTCGGTCGTAAAAGTTTCGCCGATGTATGAGACAAAGCCGTGGGGGTACATACAGCAGGATAATTTTATAAATGTATGCGTTATGCTCGAAACAAATTTGTCACCGAACGCTTTGCTCGGTGCGTGTCTGGGAATCGAATCCGCAATGGGCAGACTTCGTCCGTTCAAAAATTCGCCGAGAATTATTGATATCGACGTCCTTTTGTATGAAGACGTTGAAATTGATACGAAAGAATTGAAAATTCCGCACCCTTTTATCAGAGAGCGCCCGTTCGTTCTCGTGCCGATGCATGACATTATATATAATAATAAATTCTTTTCATATGATATATCGGATTCGTATGAAAAATGCGACAAGTCGCAGATAATAAAAAGAATATAAAAAAAGTTTTTTTCGTCCGTGAATCAAAACGGGCGATCTTTTTTGATTTAAATCTATTAAAATAAGAATTTTTAAAAGGTAAAATGAAAGGTAAAAAAGTGCATTATATTGTGTCAAAACGTCGATTTTTGCAAAAATCACAAGATATAGTGCATGACAAAATTATCCCTCACAAGAAACACCCGGGCGCGTTTGCGAAAGGTTGAAAAAATAGCCCGAAAGGTGTTGACAACTAAAAAAAAGTGTGGTAATATATGCAAGCCGTTTGAGGAGAGGATAACCTCGCAGGACGCAGGAAACCTTAGATTGAGCGGAAAGAAAAAAAGTTAAAAAAACACTTGACAAGCAGTTACCGATATGATATAATAGCGGAGCACTTGAAAAGAGTGTAACGGACCTTGAAAATTAAACAACGACAAACAATAAAGTACCCTGAAATTTTTTTGTAGATTTTAGATAAAATTTGCAGCAGTAATTTCCGAGTAATATCGAG
>JALEQX010000003.1 GCA_022763825.1 Oscillospiraceae bacterium
GTGATCTTTCTTTTAATTCTCTTTAATCCCGTATAGATTTTCTTCTTTGTAAAATATCTTTTAAGTCCCGGTTTATCGCCGTTTACAATCATTTTCCAAACCGTTTTGTACGCGTCGGACAGATACGGATTATTTTCAAAATCCTTTAACGCGGAAGAACTTACCAAGCTTTTCCAGTCAGCCGACAGTACCGCTTCGCGCGTCTTATCATCCTTTGAGGCAAGATAAAATCTGTCAAGACTGTACGCCGTCTGTGAGAGAAAGTTCGCGTCGAGCTTCTTTTCCCATTCGTCTGTATTCATTCCCCATTCGGGCAGATATTTTTTTATCTCATCATACACGTGAAGCGTGCTGTTTTTTAACATTGAATCGACCGAAACGCTCCGCGAAATACTCGACGGATTATATCTGTAAAGATACAGTCTGTCCTCAATACACACGATACGTTCGGCTTTCGTCACGGGAAAAAGCGACTGAAGCAGATCCTCGGACATATTGTATTTATAATACTTCGTATAATCTGTCGGGTCGTCTTTTAAAAGGCGTGTTCGAATAACCTTCGTCCAAAGGCTGTCAAGTTCTGTCGAGCATATCATTTTAGAAAAAAGCTCTTTTTTTTCTCCGCCCGAAATAACCTTGCTATAATCAAGCTTTCCGTAAGACGGGACAGACGTATTTCCGTCGTCGTCAATATATAAAAACGAGCATATCAGCATATCGGGATTCGAATACTCTCTTAAAGCGCGGTCTGCGCGTTCAAGATATTCGCCCGAAAGCATGTCGTCGGAGTCGAGGAAAACGCAGTAGTCCCCGCGAGCCTCTGCAATTGCGGTTCTGCGTGCGGAAATAAGTCCGCCGTTTTCTTTATGAATAACTCTTACGAACCCGCCGTGTTCTTTCGCAAACTTATCGCACTCGGCTCCGCTGCCGTCGGTCGAACCGTCGTCGACGATTATAACCTCGAAGTCCTTAAACGTCTGCGATAGAATCGAATCGAAGCACTGCGATATATATTTTTTTACATTATAAACGGGAATGAGAATGCTGAAACGCACCTTTTGCACCTCGTTTCACGACAGCATATTATTGACCGCCGATATATAATCGGCTCTTTCACCGTCACGGTCAATCGATTCAAGATTCTTTTTTATTTTAATTCTTAATTCGTCGTCCGATATCATACGGCTCAGTTTTTCATAAAGCGACTCTGCGTTTATATCCGAAAGCAAGCCGTTTTCGCCGTCTTTTATAAGGAATTTTCCGCCGAGAGTCGCAGTCTCGACAACGGGAACGCACAGTATATGCGCCTCCTCAACAGACAGAGGATTTCCGTCAAACAGCGACGGCTGAACGAATATATCCGAATTATAAACATACGGAAACGGATTTTCGAGCATACCGAGAATTTTAAAATCGTTTTCGAGTCCGTACTCCTTTATCTTCTTATCAATTTCATCCCTTAACGGACCGTCGCCCGCGTGAACCCAGAAGAAAGAATATCCGTTTTCTTTCAGAAGACGGGCACACTCTACCGCAAGAGAGTATCCCTTTTCGGGTGAAAGCCGTCCGCACGACGATATGACGGTACGTCCGTCCGGTAGTTCCGGAACAAACGCCCTTGCCTTTTCTCTGACAGACGGTGCGTCGATATAGTATTTCAGAACGGACACCTTTTGCTTCTGCGAGGGGTGCGCGTCCTTTATGACCTGCGCCATGGCGGGACTGCCCGTGACAATCATGTCGAAATGAGGATATATCCGCTCGTGCAGTTCGGGAAACTCCTCTATGCTTGCATGCGAAAAAACTATTTTTTTATCGGCGGAAATATACTTATCGACAAATTCGGCGGCATAGCCGTAAAAATACGAAACCGCCGTATCGTAATGAGTTTTCGGAAGATAATTATTTACTATATAATCTATCTCTTTTTTTCTGACGTAATCTCTTTCGAGAGAAGTGTAATGCTGTTCGGATTTTTTAAGCTTCAAAGCCTTGGAAATCTGTTTTAACGAAAAATATAATAAGCTTAACGGTTCTTTTTCGTAGTCGTGAGGATCCCTGCACACCGTAATATGTACGTTCGGATTGATTTTATCGATAATATCCGTTTTGTTAAAAAGCACAAGCAGGTCAACATTGTATTTTTCGTAATCAATCGCGTCGAGAACGCTCGTCAGCGCGTGCTGAATTCCGCCCTGAGACAGTGTGTGTATGACGAACAAAACTTTTTTCTTTTCCATTTATATCACCCGCTTCGTTATATAAGTGAAAGCCACATGTCCGTAATTCTGCCGACCGAAAGTTCGTCTCTTATTTTCCGTCCGTTTGAGGAAAGCGTATCGGCAAGACTCTTGTCCGATATCACTTTTTTTATAGCTTTCGAAAGCTCGTCCGCGCTGCCTAGTTTAACCAGCAGTCCGTTCTCCCCGTCCTTTATCACGGCGTTCGCTCCGCCTATCGGGCAGTCGGTACATACGCAG
>JALEQX010000034.1 GCA_022763825.1 Oscillospiraceae bacterium
CTGTCATGCTCATCCTGATAAGACGAGCTCGAAAAAGTTATTTTATTTTTCTCGGCAGAATTCAGCGTTTCATTATCAAACAAATCGGAAAGCTTTACACTCGAACTTCCCGCGAGCAAATCACAAACTGCTTTAAGCTGACCCTTTTTAACGCCGAACAGTTCGTATAACGCTTTTTTCTTTGCCGTAACGGTAGACTTTGATTTTAATATTTCGGAAAATTCGGCAGTATCAACATCTGTAATTTTCTTAATATCCGATTCAGAATCAAAATTATCGTTAATATATTCAACCAGCGAGTTAAATACCGTTTCAAATTTCGTAACGTTTTCAACGTTTACACCGTCAAACAGAAAATGTCCTCTGTTTATAATTATATGATGAACCGCAAGATACAACAGTCTCGGGTCGCTTATGTTTTTACCGTCCAAAAAAGCCTTGCGTAAATGATATACGGTCGGATATTCTTTGTGAAAGTCACCGTCGGTATAATTGTCATCATTGAATAAAAGATATTTAAAGTCGAATTTCCTGTCCTCGGGCAGATACTTGCTTTCTTTCATTCTTAAAAAAAATCCGGGATCTTTCTTTGCAATTTCCTCGGCAAAAAGCTCCTGAAGAAGCTTTGTTCTCTGCGCGCGCCTGCCGTAACGCCTGCGCTGTGTTCTGTACATTCTTCGCTCTGCGGCGGGATTGGCTTCATCAAACAGACGTATTCCCCACATTGCCTTTTTTCCGAATTTTAATATATTATACTGCTCGTCCGTGACAGCCCAGCCGACAGAGTCGGTTCCGGCGTCAATGCCTATAAAATAATCGGAATATGTTCTTTTTTCATTTTTCATATTGACATCTCCTTATTTCTGTGCTATCATAAAAACAATCTCAGACTACCATATGAGATTACACTGCAAAGTTCAAATAAAATTTTTTCAAGCCGCCCCTTGAGGGCTTCCGCGGTGCGGAGAAAATGGGACTCGATTGTCGAGTCTTTATTTTTTTGCAATGTTTTATCACACTTTGTCAAATTCAGGTCGTCTGTATAGAATTATATTACCATACAATAATTATGAAAGCAATATATTTATTTCACAGCTTATGATTAAAGAGGAAAATTTTACACTTTCAAACCATTGCGCCGTAGTGATTGTAAAGCTTTAAAATATTACAAAGTACTCATAATTGCTGTCAAGTCGGAAAATAAACAAAAAAAGAACCGCTCGTTCGAGCGGTTCTCGCATTACTTATTTATGCTGTAAGCAGGGGTTGATTACTTAAGCTCAACCTTAGCGCCGGCTTCCTCAAGCTTCTTCTTGAGTTCCTCAGCCTCGTCCTTTGATACAGCCTCTTTAATGGTCTTGGGTGCGCCCTCAACAGCAGCCTTAGCGTCTGCAAGTCCGAGACCGGTGATCTCACGAACAGCCTTGATTACCTTAATCTTAGCGGCAGCGTCGAAGCCTGCAAGAACAACGTCAAACTCAGTCTTCTCTTCCTCAGCTGCGGCTGCAACGGGGCCGGCTGCAACAGCTACGGGAGCAGCTGCCGAAACGCCGAATCTGTCTTCTACTTCTTTAACAAGATCTGCAAGCTCGAGAACTGAAAGCTCAGCTACGAGGTCTACGATCTGGGTTACTTTCTCTGATGCCATGTTAATGAACCTCCAAATTATAAAGTTAAAATTCTAAATTAAATAATCGGCAAAATTATTCTGCCGCGGGTGCTTCCTCAGCGGGAGCCGCCTCCTCTGCGGGAGCGTCTGCCGATTCAGCTTCGCCGTCCTTCTCCGCAACTGCCTTGATCGCTCTTGCGAACGAAGACATGGGAGCCTGGAATGCGCATGCAACGGTAGCAAGAAGAACTTCCTTGGAGGGAAGCTTTGCAAGACCGTTGATAGTCTCAAGCGAGATTACTTTTCCGTCAAGGAATCCGCCCTTGATAGAGAAATTATCATGCTTGTCTGCAAACTCTGAAAGAATACGAGCCGAAGCAACGTGATCCTCTGCGCTGGTAGCAAGAGCCGTAGTACCCTCAAGAACTCCTGAAAGCTCCTCAAGCTCGGTACCCTTGATAGCGATGTTGAGAAGAGTATTCTTAACTACGGAGTAGTCAACGCCTGCTTTTCTCAGTTCAGCACGAAGCGCGGTATCATCAGCAACAGAAGTACCCTTATAGTCAACGATAACGCCCGCAACTGCGCCGTTAAGTCTCTCGCTGATAGCTGCTACCTGCTGTTTCTTTGCCTCTAAAATGCTTGCGCTTGCCATTGATTTCACCTGCCCTAATAAGTAAATATGCTGTTCAGGTTATAAATGAAAAGCCTCTCTGCGTCACCGCAGAAAGGCATACAAATTCACTGAATAATGTATCCATTCCTCGGTAGGCGATAAAACTTATGCGTATAAACGCACCTACTGTCTTTAGAACAGCTTGATTATTATATCATAAAAAATGATACTTGTCAATAGGTTAAATACCGATTACTCGGCAGAAGCAATAACCTTGTTGGGGTTGATTCTGATTCCGGGGCCCATAGTGGTAGCCAGAACGCAGGAACGGATATATTGACCCTTTGCAGCGACGGGCTTAGCCTTAAGAATAGCGTCCATGAGAGTGTTGTAGTTCTCATTGAGCTTCTCTGCGCCGAACGAAGCCTTGCCGATGGGGCAGTGGATGATGTTGGTCTTATCGAGACGATACTCAATCTTACCTGCCTTAGCGTCATTAACAGCCTTGGCAACATCGGGGGTTACGGTGCCTGCTTTGGGCGAGGGCATAAGTCCGCGGGGACCGAGCACCTTACCTAAACGACCTACAAGACCCATCATGTTGGGAGCCGCAATAGCGACGTCGAAATCCATAAAGCCCTCGTTCTGAACTCTCGCAACGAGATCCTCGGCACCGACAATCTCTGCGCCTGCTGCAACAGCTGCGTCAGCCTCTGCGCCCTTAGCGAATACGGCTACGCGAACCTTTTTACCGGTTCCGTTCGGAAGAACGACTGCGCCTCTGACCTGCTGGTCGGCATGACGAGAGTCAACGCCCAGACGGACGTGAATCTCAACGGTCTCGTCGAACTTAGCGGTTGCAGTCTTAACTGCGAGGTCAATAGCCTCGGTGGATTCATAAAGTTTTGCTTTGTCTATGAGCTTAACGCTCTCAACGTATTTTTTACCGTGTTTCATAATTATTTACCTCCCATAAGTGGTTAATCGGATTTGTCCTCCCACACGGGAGCATCAATCAGCAACGACAACGCCCATGCTGCGAGCCGTACCGGCGATCATGCTCATAGCAGTCTCGATACTTGCCGCGTTAAGGTCGGGCATCTTGGTTTCTGCGATCTTTCTGATCTGCTCCGAGGTGATAGTTGCGACTTTAGTCTTGTTGGGGACGCCTGAGCCGCTCTCAATACCGCATGCCTTCTTAATCAAAACTGCTGCGGGCGGAGTCTTTGTTACAAAAGAGAACGTACGGTCTGCATAAACCGTGATGATTACGGGAATGATGAGTCCGATATCGTTCTTCGTACGCTCATTGAATTCCTTTGTGAACGCCATAATGTTAACGCCGTGCTGTCCTAATGCGGGACCTACGGGGGGAGCCGGTGTTGCTTTACCGGCAGGAATCTGAAGCTTAATATAGCCTGTTACTTTCTGTGCCATGTCTGCACCTCCAAAAAAAATGTGGTAGTGGCGGATCGGTAAGAGCCGACCCTCCCACAGAGCCTAAGCCCTGTAACAAGCGGAAATTACCGCGAATTACCATTGATTAATAAATTATCAGTCAAGAGCGGGTTCAACCTGATCAAGACCTAATTCGATAGGAGTTTCACGTCCCATCATTGAAATTATGACGCGGACAAGGTCATTGTCAACATCAATCTTATCGACAGTACCCTGGAAGCTGTCGAAAGGACCGCCGATAACCGAAACGAGATCGCCGACGCTGAAATTAACTTCAACCGTGCGTTTCTCAACGCCCATAGAGTAAACTTCCTTCTCGGTAAGGGGCGTGGGTTTGCCCTCGGGACCTACGAAACCCGTAACGCCTCTTGTATTACGGATAAGATACCATGTCTCGTCCGTCATCTTAAGCTCGCCGGACTTTGTGTCGTAATAAACGCTTACCTTAACGAAAACATAGCTCGGGTAAAGCTTGCGTACGACTTCCCTGTCCTCGGTATACGGTTCCTCAACTTCAAAACCATCCTCATTCTTGACCTTGCGGGTTTTCGTTACCTTCTCGACAACGGTCTCGGTGGGGATTTTGACTTCGAGAACTTCATCCTGCATTTTACGGTTTTCAACTACTTTTTCGATATCGGTAGCAACCTTGTTCTCGTATCCGGAATAAGTGTGTACCACAAACCATTTTACGTCATCCGACATTGTATTTCCTCCGTATCATGCAACATAACTAAAATTCAAAAGCATATCAGCCCGCGTCGGACTGGGTAGCATTTTCACCGCTCGTATCGATAGTGAGCGAATTTGAAGAATCGGCATTTGTAGAAGCTTCCTCGCTGTGAGAAGTTTTAGCGTTCTCAATACCCTTTTCGGCAAGACGTACGGAACTCATCAGTCCCCAGTCGAGCAAACCGATAATGACCGCGAGTACGGCAATACATACGAAAACTATTACCGAGTTTTTAAGAACAGTCTTTCTGTCGGGCCAGATAACCTTTTTGCAGGTACCCGTAAAGCCCTTAAAGAATTTCTTTATAGCCGCCCACATACGAGTAAACACGTTGCCGTCTTTTTTTGGCTTGGACTGCTTTATGCGTTCTTTTTTAGCCTTTTCCAGTTCTTTTTCGGCTTTCTTCTGAGCCTTTTTGTTTTCATCTGCCATTAAGAACCCATCCTTTCATAAGTTGGTTCGATAGTGAGCGAACTATTACTTGCTTTCTCTGTGAAGAGTGTGTTTTCTGCAGAATCTGCAGTATTTGTTCATCTCTAATCTGTCGGGTGAATTCTTCTTGTTCTTCATCGTGTTGTAATTGCGCTGCTTGCACTCCGTGCATGCAAGAGTGATCTTAACTCTCATAACGGCACCTCCAATTAATGTTAGCCTCCCTCTTATAATTTGAGGGTAAAGATATGTACGCAAAAAAAGCGCATAAAAAATAAACCCTCAAAGAGGTATGAATACTATACCATATTTCAACTGCAAGGTCAAGGGCTTTTAAAAAATTTTTACGTTTTTTTACCGTTTCCGCTTTTACGGGAAAGAATCACGGCAGATTCCGCACGGACGGCGACCGAATTATTGATAATTTCGGCTCCCGAAAGTCCCGTATATGACTGTCTCTCCGGCGGAAGATAATAATTTATGTCGTGCGGATTCATGTTGCATATAACCATAACCGAATCGTTTTCGCACTCTCTTGCGTATGCGACGCACCCGAGCATTGCCGAAATGCTTACGAATTTTCCGCGCGCAAGACTTTCATGCTCTCTGCGGATTTTAGCAAGTTCTTTATACGTATTATATAATAATTTATTTTCATTCCATTTAAACGGGGCTCTGTTGAACGGATCCTTGCATCCCTCGAGCGGAATTTCGTCTCCGTAATAAACGCACGGAATTCCGGGCAATGTAAACTGCAGAACGGCGGCGCATTTAAGCTTACGCAGCGCGGATTCCCTCTGCTTTTCGTCAAGGCATGCTGTCGACTGCCACTCCCTGTCCCTGTTTTCGGCGTTTATTCCGCCGAGAACCGAAAATATGCGCTCCGTGTCATGGGTTCCGAGCGAATTCATCAAAACATCGAGCGTTTGAGGCGGATAATTCTCAACAACGGTCAGTATTTTTTCATTGAAATTCTCGGCGATCGAATCGAGCATAAACGAAATAACCGCGTCCCTGAACGGGTAATTCATAACGGAATCGAGTTCGTTCCCCGCAAGATATCTGCGCCGTGTACCCATGGAAAATTTATTACTTGCGTCCTCCCAGACCTCGCCTATCAAAAGCGCGTCCGGTTTTTCTGCTTTAAGAGCGGAACGGATTTTTTCTATAAATGAATCGGGAAGCTCGTCCGCAACGTCAAGTCTGAACCCGGATGCTCCGGCCCTGAGCCAATTTCGGACAACGCCGTTTTTGCCCGTTATGAATTCGCAGTAGTTCTCGTCTGTTTCGTTCGTCTCCGGCAGAGTCGTAAAGCCCCACCATGATTTATATTTATCATTCCAATGCTCGAACGTATACCACGGATAATAAACGCTCGACTGCGAATTATACGCGCCGACGGAATCGTATCTGTTTTCTTTGTTAAAATAAATACTGTCGTCGCCCGTGTGGCTGAACACGCCGTCGAGAATTATCGAAATGCCGTGTTTTTCGGCGTCTTTGCAAAGCGAAACAAAATCAGGATTCGTACCCAAAAGCGGATCAATTTTCATATAGTCCGCAGTATTGTAGCGGTGATTCGAATGAGCCTCGAATATCGGGTTCAAATACAGGCACGTAACGCCCATATCCTTTAAATAATCAAGCTTTTCTTTTATTCCGTTAAGGTCGCCGCAGAAATAGTCGTCGTTTCTGTACTTTCCGTCCGAGCCGCACCGCCATTTAACGCCGTCCGACCAGCTTTTGTGAATTTTTCTGTCCGAGGGCACGTTTTTCTTCGATTTACCCGAATAATAAAATCTGTCGGGAAAAATCTGATACATGACTCCGCCCTTAAATTTATCCGGCGTTTTGAAATCGGGAGAATAAACAGTCTGCTGCCAGCGTCTGCCGGAATCCGAAAACTCGCCCATCCCCGCCGAATTCAAAAATATTTTGCCCCTGCCGTACGGCGCGTCAAATTCGAAATGATAGAAGAACAGTCCGCTCTCGTCAAACGAATATTCAACGCCCCACCATTCGGTTATGCCGTCGGTGCTTTTCCAGTCAAGGCGAATCCAATTATTCTCCCCGCCGTCCTTTGAAGTGACGAGATACACGGCGGATACGCCCATATCCCTCGGCATCAGGACGCAAAACCATATTTTTTCGCCCGAAGCCGAGCTTCCGAATACGGATTTATGTCTTAAATCTCTTGAATTATATGCGACAAACGCCATGTTCCCGCCTCCTTTTCAGTTTATTAAAATGTTAAATTACTTTGCCGGCTTCGTATGCCAGATATCTCTCGCATAGTCATTGACCGCTCTGTCGGCGGCGAAAATTCCCGCGCCTGCGATATTCATAAGAGACATCTTATTCCACGCCTTGCGGTCAGCGTACATCTGCTCGGCACGTCTTTGAGCAAGTCTGTAATCGGCAAAATCCGCAAGAACCATATACGGGTCGTGATAAAGAATCGTCGAACCTATCTCGGGGAATTTCTGTCCGTTTATTCCGACATTGTTTATAAAGTCGATAATCTTTCTCAGCTCGGGATTGTTATCGTAATACGCATGAGGATTGTAGCCGCTGTGCGAAAGCTCGTTTACCTCTTTCGTATTCATACCGAATATAATAATGTTGTCATCGCCCACTGCGTTGTGAATTTCGACGTTCGCGCCGTCCATTGTTCCGAGCGTTACGGCTCCGTTTATCATTAACTTCATGTTGCCCGTGCCGCTCGCTTCGGTTCCGGCAAGGGAAATCTGCTCGGAAATATCAGCCGCGGGCATAAGTCTCTCGGCAGCCGTTACGCAGTAGTCCTCAACATATACGACTTTCATATACTTATTGACGTCGGGGTCGTTGTTAATCATATCCGCAAGCGCACAGATAAAGCTGATTATTTTCTTTGCGACAAAATATCCGGGGGCCGCTTTCGCGCCGAATATATACGTATGCTTCGTATGATTTGCACCGGGATTTTCTTTTATTTCAAGGTACTTTGCAACGATATTGAGCGCATTGAGATGCTGTCTCTTATACTCGTGCAGACGTTTTACCTGTACGTCGAATATCGAATCGGGATCAAGCTCGATTCCCATAGTCTTTTTGACATGGTCGGCAAAACGCTTCTTGTTGTTCTTCTTGATTTTTTCAAGCTGAGAGAGAACCTTAGCGTCGTTCTTATATTTTTTAAGTTTTTCGAGCTCGTCGGCGTGAAGGATAAATCCGTCTCCGATAAGTTTCGTAAGATATGCGGTAAGCTCGGGGTTTGACTGACAGAGCCAGCGTCTGTGGGCAATACCGTTTGTAACATTTTTGAATTTATCGGGAGTCAGGCGGTAGAAATCGTTGAATACAGTATCCTTTAATATCTGACTGTGAAGCGCAGAAACGCCGTTTACGCTGTGGCAGGAAGCAACGCAGAGATTAGCCATTCTGACGACGCCGTTTGAAATGATCGCCGTTCTCTCTACATAATCCGCGTCGCCCGTAGCGCACCATACATAGTATCTGAATCTGTTGTCAATCTCCTTGATAATCTCGTAAACTCTGGGGATAAGTCTCTTGACAAGATCCTCGCCCCAGCACTCGAGAGCCTCTTTCATGACGGTATGGTTCGTATACGCTACGGTGTTCGTAACTATCTTCCATGCGTCGTCCCAGCCGTAACCGCATTCGTCGAGAAGTATTCTCATAAGCTCGGGAATCGCAAGCGTCGGGTGAGTATCGTTTATATGAATCGCAACCTTATCGGGAAGATTGTCAACGGTGTCGTACGTTCTCAAATGATGTCTGATAATATCCTGAATAGAAGCGGAAACAAGGAAATACTGCTGTCTTAATCTTAAACTCTTGCCCTCGGGGTGATTGTCTGCGGGATATAAAACTTTGCTGATAACCTCAGCCATTGCGTTTCTCTCCATAGCGCGCATATAGTCGCCCTGGTTAAACAGAGCCATGTCAAGACCCGGAGCCTTTGCGCTCCAAAGTCTTAAAACACTTATGCCCTTTCCGTCCTTACCGGAGACAAACATATCGTACGGAACGGCTTTTATCGCCGTATAGTTTTCAAGTTCGACGTGGTGATAGCGTTCGTCCCATGTGTCTCTTACCGTGCCCTCAAAAAGGACGTCAACCGCGCTCTCCTCTCTGGGCATAAGCCATACCTCGCCTCCGGGAAGCCAGAAATCGGGAAGTTCCGTCTGCCAGCCGTCAACGAGTTTCTGTTTAAAAATTCCGTATTCATAAAGAATGGAATAGCCTCTGGCAGGATAGCACTGGGTTGCAAGACCGTCGAGATAGCATGCCGCCAGTCTGCCGAGTCCGCCGTTGCCGAGACCCGCGTCGGGCTCGCAGTCAAAAATTTTCTCAATATTTATATCATAGCTCTTAAGCGCTTTCGTAAACGTGTCAAGCAGGTTAAGATTATAAAGATTGTTTTTAAGCGAACGTCCCATCAGAAATTCCATTGACAGATAGTAAACTCTCTTGGAATTCGACTCGTCGCCCCTCTTTGTAAATTCGGCTCTGCCCTGCCCCATCATCTCATTGAGGATCATGACAACGCTGCGGTAGTAGTGGTCATATGTCGCGTTCTCGGGGGTTACGCCGAAAAAATGCGAGAGCTTATTTTCAATAAGTTCTTTTGCCTTGTCGGCAGAAATAGAATAATTCATACATTTCCTCCAAAAATAAGTAACTAAAAAGAATTATAAATCAATCCGTTTATACATTTTATACTATTTTCAGCATTTTTTCAATACCAATACAAGAATTCAGGCAAATATATTTTGTAATTTTATTTCAAATCGTTTAAATATATTTGTATATAAATACTTCTTGAATGTACTTCTACTATATGATAAAATAAAATCGAATAATATGCAAGGTGGATTTTAAATGTTTTACATAAAAAAACATATTGCCTCTCTTACGGCGATGCTCGTGCTCTCGGCTGTTATAGTATCGGGCATAAACGTTTCGTCGGACACTGACGCAGTTTCATCCGGCGAACGTACATTTTCGAACTCCGCAGGCATAAAACAGCTTTCAAACGTAAATGATGAAGCTGCCGAACCGCTGACGGCTGAAAACACGGTGAACGATAATAATATTTCCGAAATAAAAACGGACTCCCCCGCATTCGACCGGATGGACGCGGGCGACGTAAGACCCAAGACGGACGATACCGCAATTCAGCGGTTCATGAACATAACAAGCGGTACAACAATACACGACACTCTCTCGAATTCCGCCGGCGAAAACATATACTCGTTTTCCCTCGGCAGACGCGGAGCGATTACATATACATTCTCACAGGAATCGCCGACGTCCGCTAAACTCAGGATATCGCTTTATCAGGAGTTTTCTCCCGACGGAAATTCGGATGAGAAACAGTACCGCGAGCTATACAGCATATACACGTCCTCCGACTCATCGTCAAAAACGAGTCTGCCTACGGGCGTTTACCCCGGAAATTACAGAATTTATGTTCTGTGTGAATCGTCGTTTTCCTCAACCGATTATGATTTGACGATGAATTTCACGCAGACAGACAAATACGAGTGCGAAAACAATTCGTCGATAACAAGATATGACGAGCTCGCCCTCAACAGAAGCATAACGGGAAGCTGTGCTCAGCTGTCAAGCGGACTCGACTCAGACTGCTACATGTTCGAAATAACGAAAAGCGGATATATAAATTTCGCTTTTGCGCACGACGATATGAAACTTGACCAAATCGCGTACAGAATTTATATATACGACGCGCTCGGAAACGAATATTATTTTGCGCGTTCGTCGTTTACGGATATTATTATTTCGAGCGGAAACATCTCTCTTACCCCGGGATATTATTTCATCAAAATCGATTCTCACATTTTCTGCGAAACCGAATATATCATGTCCGTAAAATTCACAGCCGACAATGATTTTGAAAACGAATTAAACGATACAAAGGAAGCCGCCGACACAATCACGCTCGGCAAGGAAATTTACGGCAACATCACGCCGAGAAGTTCGGCGCCCGATGCAGACTGGTACAAATTCACCCTCTCCGAGGGCGCGAGCGTAATGCTCGATTTTCTGCACGCAGATCAGGGAAAGGACAGAAACGGCTGGAACATAAAACTTTACTCACAGGATATGAAATTAATATACTCCGCCGTATCGAAATGGACAGACCAGGTTGTTCAGTCGCCGTTTATCGGACTGTCCTCGGGCGATTACTACGTCTGTATAGACGCCGAGGGACTTAACCTCTCGGCTTCAACGTATGCACTGCTGATAACATCCGACTCCGACGGCGCGTGGGAGGCAGAGCCCAACGATACGTTCGACACGGCAAATCTGATTGCCGCAGACAAGAGCGTAAGCGGAACCATGCTCGAAAACGGAGTCGATTTCGACCGCGACGTATACAGATTCTCGATTAAGGAGAAAAAAGACATTACAATTTCATTTGCGCACACGCCTCTGGCGGAAAACCGCGAGGGCTGGGTTATAACGCTTTATGACGAGGAGAAAAACGAAATAACGTCGTTTACATCAAACTGGAACACTTCAAAGACGGAATCAAGCTCCGTTGAGCTCGAGGCGGGCGATTATTATATTTCGGTCGACACGGGTAAATTCTATTCGAACATACGCTATATTCTCACCCCGTCGGCAAACTCGTCCAATGACATAGAAATCGGCGTCAATCCCGCGCAGAAAGATAATTAATTACGCGTCCGTTCAAAAACCGTACAAATTTATGTACAATTTTTTCTAAAATTTGTTGACGAAACTGATTTATATATGATATTATATATTTTACAGTAATGTATTTTTAATTTAATTATCAATATCAGAAACTTTTTAATTATCGAGGTAACACCAATGAAAAGATTTTCAAAATTGATTTGCGTTATCACATCAGTAATCATGCTCGCCGCCTTGATACCGGGACTGTCGTTTGCATCCGAGGCTTCCGACGGCAGATGGGTAGGTTCATGGAGCACCGCTCCGATAAAGAGCGGAATACAGATTTTAAACGGCAATTACACCGACTATCTCTCCGCAAGGACTACCGTAAGATCTACTATTACCCCGACGCTGAGCGGTAATACAATCAGACTTAAATTTTCGAATATTTACGGCTCCGACACGGTTTATATAAACGAAACCACCATTGCCGTAACGGGCGATACCGACGACGAGATTGATACCTCTACATTAAAACAGGTTACGTTTAACAACGGTTCTAAGTACGCGAATATTCTGCCCGGAAACGAGCTTTATTCCGACGAAATAGAATTCCCTGTCGAGGCTCTCAAAAAAATAAGCATAAGCACGTATTACGAAAATTCAACCAACCTTATGACATCCGGTCTTTCCGGCGGAGTATCGTATACGGCTCTCGGGTTCGGAAACAAAACGCATAAAAAGAATCTTTCGTCCATTGCCACGAAGCTTGACCTTACCTCAGGCACGATTACTTATCATACAATTCCTTTCCTTGTAAATCTTGACGTAAAACGCACAGACAACGCATATTCCGTAGTAATAATCGGCGACTCGACCGTAACGAACGATACGTATCTGTTCCTTGCGACGAAACTTATCAAAAACGGAATAACGAATGTCGGCGTACTCAATGAGTCGATAATCGGCAACCGCGTCATTTACGACGGAGCCAGCGCTCTCGGCAATCTTTACGGATATTCGCTTCTGTCGAGATTCCAAAAAGACGCGCTCAGTCAGGCGGGATGCAAATATATAATCGTAAAAGAGGGACTTAACGATATTCTCCATCCTATGACAAAAAGTATGAAGGATATTGCCCCGTACGCATCAGTTGATGAGATAATCGACGGATACAAAACGATTGCCGGTCAGGCACGCAAGAACGGAAAGAAAATATTTATTATTACCAGAACTCCGTATAAAGGATATACCAGAGATTACTTCATGTCCTCCGACGCCGACCTCGAATGGTCACAGAAGGGAGAAGACATGATTGACGATATTAACAGATGGATAACCAACTATTCCGGCGGCTATTTTGACGGCTATATTAACGCAGACCCGATGAGAGACAAATCAGACCCCACGAAACTTATGAATCAGCTCACACTCGACGGCGCGCATCTTACTTCGTACGGACAGATAGCTCTTGCCGACCTGCTGACCCCTGAATCATACGGACAATCGGGCAAAAATCTTACACCGCTTTCCTCTATTCTTAATATTGACCCGTACAAAGCGTCATCGTCCGGCAGCGGAAATTCAAATTCGAGCTCGTCATCATCGTCCGGAATTTCCGATTTCTTCAAAAACGCAACGGGCGCGCTCGCCGGACTTCTCAAGCCGTCCGGTTCAGGAAATTCAGGCAGTTCGAACAATTCAAACAGCAATTCTTCGTCGTCCGGAGCCAACTCAACGCCGAACGTTATAACTCCCACTATAAACTTTGACGCGAATAACTCCTCAGGAAATCAGAACGGCGGTTCACAGTCCGGTTCGAATTCGAATTCGGCGAACTCAATGGTTGCAAACCTTCAGAACAACGGCGGAAATCAGACTCAGAACACGCAGTCATCCTCCGGCGGAATGAGCGTAAAACAGATAATGGGCGTAATGCTTCTGTCCGCAGTCGGAATACTGCTCGTAGTCGCCGCAATGGTTGTACTCTATAATAAAGATTCCGGCACTCCCTCATCGCTGTCCAGAGGCGTTAAGAAGCTGAAAATTTAAACATCATTACAGATATAATACAAATCACCGCATGGTTTCAAAGCCCTGCGGTGATTTTATTATCTGCGTTTTTTATTTATCTTTAATATTGAGTCCTCTGTCCTTAAGCGACTTTCTCGCCTGCAAGGTTCGTCTTCTCGCGGCAAATTCGTACTGAATAAATGACGCGGGAATCTTGCTGACGGCGAGGGACGAAAATACTCTGTAATCTATAACGTCCTTTCCTCTTAAAGTCAGAACGTATTTTCCGTGCGACTTTGCACGGGCGGAACGGAAGAAATCTTTTTCGTCTATAACCGTAAGATTTTTCATATCCTTAAGCTCTTCGGGGAAATATCCGCTCTCAAAATCCGAACGTCTTATAAAAACCTCAAAGAAAGGATAATTCTGAAGATATACTGATTTTATAACGTCCGTCATGTGCTCGCCTGAAACGTCGAACATAACGGAAATAAGACTCTCGCCGACAGCCTCGTCCTTGCTTACATATATATAAGGCAGTCTTAAATCGGGATTATCCTTTACGAGCTGTTCAAACTTCTCCTTTTTGATTCTCGCGGACATACGCTTGAATTCCTCGCGCATGTTCTCTAAAACTTCCTCGTCGGCAAACCAGAAACGCCTGTAAAAATTTTCTGTCATCAGCGCGTAGCTGTGATACATAACCGCCTGCAAATACGCCTCGTCTCCGTCCGTACGCTCACCCGTCAGACGTTCTATTGAATCATTCGCGATATCGTATATTTCATCGCACACGTATACCGCGCTCTTAAAATTCTCCATGGTCGGTTTTTCAAAACGCGAGTATCCGTCGGTGAGATGCGGCACATGCTTTTCAAGTATAAACTCCGTACATCCGCCTATTTTGGACGAGTTCATAACGCACTGCATTATAAAAAGATACTCGCCGTACGCGCTCAGGTCAGCAAACGAAACGTTATACAATTCGATTATTTTCTTTTTTATAGCTTTGTTTCCGAGTTCACCGCTGTATAAAAGGCTCGTTTCGTGCTTGTCAACGTCATTCATAACAACGAGCGTGTCGTCGCGTTTAAAATATTTATACTCGATATCGCCGAAACGCCACTGTCTGCCGAGAACTATATCAAGTGAATCTGCCTCGCCCTTTTCGAGCAGTTTTTCAATCGATTCAAAAGTGAGCATATCACCGCAGTCGAGAAAGAGAATGTACTCTCCCCTCGCCTTTTTTATACCCGCGTTGCGGGCTGCGTACACACCGGAATGAGGCTGATTTATATAAAAGAAATCAACGTATTCATCGCAGTATTTTTTAATAATTTCACCCGTCTTATCGTCGCTGCCGTCGTCGATTATTATTACCTCGAAATCTTCGACGGTCTGTTCAACAAGTGAATCAAGCGTCTTTTCAATGTATTTTTCACCGTTGTAAACGGGTATGATAACGGAAAGCTTTACCATGCCGTCAATCCTCCGTATTATTTAATATTATCTGTTCGGCTCTGCCGATATCGTTTTTATAAGTTATTTTAATATTATTCTGTGCTCCGTCGACGAGCGCGACTTTTTTACCGTATTTCAAAAAAACGGAACACGCGTCGGTCATGTTTTCCTTTTCGTCGTCGGTCATCTTCTCGTAAATATTAAGAAGTTCCTTAAAATTAAAGCTCTGCGGAGTCTGCGCGTTATAAAGCTTATTTCGCTCTGGAACCGACGATATAAATTTTCCGTCGTCGCTGACAAGAACGGTATCAACACATTTTACAACCGTATTGCACCCGCCGAATTCGCGGACGGCTTTTATATTATCCGCAATTATTCTTTTATTTATAAACGGACGAACCGCGTCATGGGTAAGGACAACCGTATCGCCGTTGTACGGCTTATTCTGCTTTATAAATTCGAGAGCATTAAGAAGCGAGGAATTTCTGTTTTTCCCGCCCGCAATTACATCCGTGTTGTCGTCGGGACGGTATTGTTTTATAAGCGAACGGGTATAGTCCGTAAACTCCGCGGGAACCGTAATTATAACATGATCGCACAAACCCGAATCAAGAAACGCGTCCGCACTCCTTATGATAACGGGGCGCGAGCATATATTCAAAAACTGTTTCGGCACTTCGGTGCCCATGCGAGTACCGCTTCCGCCGGCAAGTATTACGGCATATACCATAATCATTTCCCCTTAATCGTAATAAATATAATTTTAACAGACATTCGGTTTAATGTCAACAAATCAAATCTTCCTATTGATTTTTTCAGAGAAAAAGCGTACAATAAAAACAGAACATTTGTTTGGAGATTAAAAGCCGTGGAAAATAAATCGTATATTGCAATTGACTTAAAATCGTTTTACGCGTCCGCGGAGTGCGTTTCCCGAAATCTCGACCCGCTTAAGGTAAACCTTGTCGTAGCCGACCCGACGCGGACGGAAAAGACTATTTGCTTAGCAGTGTCACCCACTCTCAAATCATACGGAATTTCCGGCAGAGCAAGACTTTTCGAAGTCGTTCAAAGAGTAAGAGAGATAAATGCCGAGCGGCGCTCAAAAATTCCGGACGGTAAATTTACCGGAAAATCATACGTCGACGAGGAGTTAAAAAATGACCCGACCCTCGAGCTTGATTTTATTATCGCCCCGCCGAGGATGGGCTATTACATAAATTTAAGCTCAAAAATATATTCGATTTATTTAAAATACATTGCGAGCGAGGACATACACGTCTACTCCGTGGACGAGGTTTTCATGGACGTTTCGAATTATCTTAAAACGTATAATAAAACGCCGAGAGAGCTTGCCATGTATATGATTCTCGACGTTCTGCGAACCACGGGAATAACCGCAACGGCAGGAATAGGGACAAATCTGTATCTGTGCAAAATCGCCATGGATATATGGGCAAAGCATATACCCGCGGATGAAAACGGCGTCAGAATTGCAGAGCTTGACGAAAGCTCATACAGAAAATATCTGTGGAATCACACTCCGCTTACCGATTTTTGGCGAATAGGCAGAGGTTACAGCAAAAAACTTGCAGATCACGGACTGCACACTATGGGAGATATCGCGCGCTGTTCCGTCGGAAAGAGCGGAGAATATTACAGCGAGGATCTTTTATATAAAATGTTCGGGGTAAACGCCGAGCTTCTCATAGACCATGCATGGGGATGGGAGCCGTGCGAAATCAAGGACATAAAAAATTACAAAGCCGCATCGAATTCGATAAGCTCCGGACAGGTGCTTCAGGAGGCATACGAATACGACAAAGCTCTGCTTGTCTTAAAGGAGATGACTGACCTTCTGACTCTCGACCTCGTAGATAAATCGCTTGTTACCGACCAGATAGTTCTGACAGTCTGCTATGACACGGAGAATATGAAAAAAGGTTATTCCGATATAATCGCCGAGACCGATCACTACGGACGAAAAATGCCGAAGCAGGCTCACGGCTCAATTAATTTGGGCAGATTCACATCCTCGGGCAAACTGATACTCAAAAAGACTCGGGAGCTGTTTGAAAATATAGCCGACAAACGGCTTAGCGTAAGAAAGATATACGTAGTCGCAAACCATGTGACGGATGAAAATTCAGCCGATACCGGAGTCAGCGAACAACTCGATATTCTTTCCGCAATTCAAAACGCGGGAAAACCCGTAAAGGATAATAAACAAAGCGACGAAAAGGAAAAGAAAATTCAGAAAACGGTAATCGACATAAAAAAGAAATTCGGCAAAAACGCGATTTTAAAAGGTATGAATTTAGAAGAGGGCGCAACCGCAAGGGAGCGCAACAGACAGATAGGAGGACACAAGGAATGACGGACAGATACGACGATATAATAGATATGCCTCACCATGTTTCAAACAACAGACCTCGTATGTCCATGTCGGACAGGGCGGCGCAGTTTGCACCGTTTGCCGCGCTTACGGGATTCGGAGCAATAATAACGGAGGCTGGCAGACAGACGGACGAGCGAATACCATTAGGCGAAGCAGACCTTGAAGCACTCAACGAAAAGGTGCGCGACGTTATGCGCAGAGCGTTTCAGCATCCGCTCATAACCGTGACATATTTTGTTCCCGACAGCAAAAAAGCCGGCGGAACCTATAAGGTCTACACCGGCAATGTAAGAACGGTCAGCGAATTCGACCGCGTTATAATATTCGAAGACGGGACAAAAATTCTGCTCGACGACACGGCGGATATATGCTTTACGTCATAAAAACCTGATTCCGAACTATATTTTCTGCATTAAGAATAATACAAAAATCAGCAGGTTAATATACATTACAAACAAAAAAAACACCCCGAAAGATTCCGACTTTTGAGGTGTTTTCTATATTTTTTTATCTTTTAAATCCTATTAAATCTTTAACGACCTCGCCGGCAATAATCAGTCCGACAACAGACGGAACGAACGCGGTCGAGCCTGGTATCGCTCTTCTCTGCGTACATTTTCTCTGTGTTCCGGGAGGACAGATACAGTGCTCCCGGCAGCTCGGCGACATGTCGTCCGCGGGCTTTATCGGAGGTTCCTCGGAGTAAACGACTTTTAAATGTTTCACTCCGCGTTTTCTCAATTCATACCGCATGACTTTTGCAAGAGGACAGACGGATGTCTTGTAAATATCCGCGACCTTAAAAGCCGTCGGGTCAATCTTGTTGCCCGCTCCCATGGAGCTTATTATCGGCACTCCCGCCTCTTTTGCCTGCATGACAAGCTCAATTTTTCCGCTGACTGTGTCAATAGCGTCAACTACGTAATCATACTGAGAAAAATCGAATTGCTCCCTCGTTTCGGGAACGTAAAACATTCTGTGCTTATATACTGTGCAGTCGGGATTTATGTCCTTTATACGCTCCTCGGCAACGTCGACCTTATATTTTCCTACTGTGCTTCTTAACGCGATTATCTGACGGTTGATATTAGTAAGACAAACCTTGTCGTCGTCCACTATATCAATTGTCCCCACGCCCGAACGGACGAGAGCCTCGACGGTATACCCGCCGACTCCCCCGACTCCGAACACTGCGACGCGTGAATTTCTAAGTTTCTCCATAGCCTCTTCGCCGAAAAGAAGCTGTGTTCTTGAAAACTGATTAAGCATATTTTATCAAACGCTCAGAAGTCCCGCGTCTATAACGAACTGGGAACCCGTAGCGTATCTCGCCTTGTCGCTTGCAAGGAACTTAACGAGATTTGCAACATCCTCGGGCTCAATCCACGGTACGGGAAGAAGATTGCCGGCCGAACGCTCTGCGATTTCGATAGGAGTCATACCCTCCATGGCTGCAAGACCGTCGTTCATGGGAGTGTTAACGCCTGTGGGATGTATGCTTACAACTCTGATGTTATAGGGAGCCAGCTCAATAGCCCACGCCTTTGTAAGTCCGGTAAGTCCCCATTTTGAGGCGGTGTAATGAGAAAGACGGTTTCCGCCTCTCAAACCCATTACGGACGAGTTATTGATGATAACTCCGCTCTTTTTCTCTTTCATATAAGGAACGACGCGTCTTGTAACGTTGAAAGGTCCCTTGAGGTTTATGTCTATCATTGCGTTCCACTCGTCGTCTGTCATCTTGTCGACCTCAGCGTAAGCGCAGATTCCCGCATTATTAAAGAGAATATCGATTTTTCCGAGTTCTGCAATCGTCTTTTCTACTGCGGCTGTTACGGATTTATCGTCGCGAACGTCGCCTGCGCAGATAACGCACTTTCTGCCCAATTTTTCGACTTCTTCTTTAAGACTCTTTAACTCGTCGCTCGTTCCGAATTCATATGCGGGATATTCGATTTTTTTAGCAACGTCGAACGCGGCGATATCCGCGCCCTCCTCGGCTAAAGCGAGCGCACACGCTCTGCCCTGTCCGTGAGCCGCGCCGGTTATAAATGCAACTTTATTTTCAAAATCTTTCATAACAAAACCCCCGTAAAATTATTCTTCGTCCGTATTGACCGCCGAACGGTATTTGTACAAAACCTCGTCAAGCGGAACCTTGGCTATCGTGTTGAAAAGGTTTGTTGCGTACATAATTCCGGCAAAAGAGAGAAGCAGAACAATCTGTTCGTCATTGAATTTAGCTTTAAGTTCGTCGTAAATTTCGTCGGGAATATTGTGAGGATCGGTGCATATTGCGCTGCCGAGATCCATTAACAGCGTTTCCGTCTCGGATAAAGTCGGATTATCGGGGTCGTCGCCCGAGTCGATAAGAATTTTTCTGAAAAACGTCGAGCAGATAAGGCACTCATTGCCCTTTGAAATAGCATAAGAATAAAGCGAAATAGCTCTCTCGCCGATAACGGGTACGAGAAGATCGTAGAGCGTGTACCACTCCATATAAGCCTTGAATGCGGGAACCGAATGGAGAAGCGTGCGTTTCATATTTGTGATCCTGCCGTGCTTTGCAATCTGGTCGTCATATTCTCTTTTGACTTCATCGCTTGCGGATTCATAATCCGTCATAGGTATAGAAAAACCCATAAAAGATACTCCTTTTATATTAAATTATTTTTTTCTGTTTTTAAGTCTCTTATCGCATCTCGTCGCAAGGTGCGTACCGACGCTTTGGAAAACCTGAACGATAACGATAAGGCATACAACTGCAAGCGCCATTACAAGATATTTATATCTGTAATAACCGTAGTTTATCGCGATTTTACCGAGTCCGCCTCCTCCGATAATACCGCTCATTGCAGAATAACCGAGAATGGTGGTAACGGCAATCGTCGCATTGGAAATAAGCGAGGGAACACTCTCGGGAAGCATTACTTTTATAATAATCTCCCAAGGCGACGCGCCCATGCTCTGCGCTGTCTCAATGATATTGGGGTTAATTTCTCTCAAACTGCTCTCTACGAGTCTTGCGATAAACGGGAATGAAGCGATAACGAGGGGAACAATCGACGCCGTGGTTCCGACCGCAGTTCCGACGATAAGACGCGTCAGAGGAAATACGAGTATCATAAGTATAAGGAACGGAACGCTTCTCAAAAGGTTTATTATAACATTGATAACATGGAGAACGCCTTTTGGTATTTTCAGAATTTTTCCGTCCTCGCCCGCAACAAGAAGTATTCCGAGGGGCAGACCGATTATTATTGCGAATAACGTGGAAATAAGAGTTACGTAAATTGTTTCGACAATTGCAAGAGGGAACGAGCTTTTGACTATCTCCATTGCCTCTAAAAACGTATCGGATTTAAAATAGTCAAACATATCAATTCGCCTCCTGTACCGTAATACCCGGCATTTTCTTTAAATACTCCATGGCTTTGTTCATTTCGTCTCTGCCTCCGGGTATGCCGAGCATCATGTTACCGTAGGCTTTAGAGCCGATACTCTTAGTCGACGCATACAGAATACTCGCCGGAACGTTTATATCAATAGCCATCTGCGCGATGAGAGGCGTATTCGTAGCCTCCGCGCCGTTGAAAACGACTCTGATAACGCCCGTACCGTTCGACGACTGCAATACGTCCGAATCGAAGCCCTCGGGGTAAACAAGACTCTTGGCGGCTTTCGATTTCGGAGAAGAGAATACCTCGCTTACGTCGCCGATTTCGGCAACCTCGCCGTGGTCGAGAATCGCAACCTTTGTGCATATCTGTTCGACAACGCTCATCTGATGCGTTATGACGATAACGGTAAGTCCGAGCTTATCGTGAAGCTCCCTGATAAGAGAGAGAATCGACTGTGTGGTCTGCGGGTCGAGCGCACTCGTCGCCTCGTCGCAAAGCAGAATTTTAGGATGCGTCGCAAGCGCGCGGGCAATCGCAACTCTCTGCTGCTGACCGCCCGACAGCTGTGCGGGATAGCTTTTAAGCTTGTCGCCGAGTCCCACTATATCCAAAAGTTCGGCGGCTCTTTTCTGTGCCTCCGCCTTTTTTACGCCCGCAAGCTCAAGCGGAAAGCAGACGTTTTTAAGGCAGTTTCTCTGCATGAGCAGATTAAAGCCCTGGAATATCATAGTAATATTCCGTCTCTCGTTTCTAAGCTCCTTCGGAGTAAGAGTGCTCATGTCCACGCCGTCGATAAAAATCGAGCCTTCTGTCGGTCTTTCAAGCATATTGATACATCTTACCAGCGTGCTTTTGCCCGCGCCGGACATTCCGATAATGCCGTAGATATCGCCGTCGTTTATCGTAAGATTGATATTTTTTAACGCCTCGACCTGTCCGTCCGAGACGGAGAATGTTTTTGATAAGTTTTTAATTTCAATCATAATTATAAATCCCGTCTGTCAAAATAACGCCGACGGCAAGGTCAGCGTTATTTTATATTGTTTTTATATGTTACTTAATAGCGTCAAGACTCGTCTGCTTACCGCCGTAAAGTCCCATGGGCTCAACGTGAACCGCACAAGCGTTCACAATGTGAGTTCCGTTCTCCTTATTGAAATCATCAAGGTAAGGAATGTGCTGGAAGTAGTTAGCGTCTACCTCGCCTGACTCGACAACATTGTTGGGCTGTACGTAATCTGTAAACTCTTTAATATCAAGGGTGATTTCCTTAGCCGCAAGAATTTCTTTCGCAACTGCAAGAATCTCTGCGTGAGGAGCGGGAGAAGCCGCTACAGAAATTGTCGTACCCTTAAGAGCGTCATAATTTACGCTTGAATCATATCCGTCGCCGGGATTCTCTACAACGCTTACAACAGAGCCCGCATATTTTTCGGTAATGAAGTCGGCAACCTTCTTGCTCTCGAGAGCGGCTTTAAGAGCCTTGATAGAATCGGTGCTCTCATTGCCCTCTTTTACTGCGAGAATGTTAACGTACTCGGATGCGGAGTTCTCGATTATAAGAGAATCCTTTACGGGATTAAGTCCCGCCTCGATAGCATAGTTAGAATTGATAACAGCATAGTCAACGTCTTTTAAAACATTGGGAATCTGTGCAGCCTCAACCTCGTTGAACTTGATGTTATGAGGATTCTCGGCGATATCGTTGATTGTCGCGGTTACACCCGCGCCGTCTTTAAGTTTTATGTAGCCTTTTTCCTGGAGGAGGAGAAGAGCTCTCGCCTCGTTGGTAGCGTCATTGGGAACAGCAATCGTTATTGACAATTTGGAAGAAGCGGCGGCGTCTCCGGTGGAGGTTTCGTCCCCGCCCTTAGAGGAACATCCCGCAAATACGGCAAGTACAAGAATTACCGATAAAAGTAATGCAGCAAATTTTTTCATTTTTAATTCAACCTTTCTTTAATCAAGATGCAAACATTAATAAAGTAATAACCGTGCGCTGATATATAATCACATTCGCTTTGTGAACCAAACGTAATTGCACATTCGTTCTTTAAACGTAAACTTCATAATATGTTTACCTCCTTCATCTGACGTATGTCATTATAATCCATAACGTACAGAATGTCAAATACCATATATAAATAGTAGGTTATAGGTTATAGTTATAACTGTATGCACTTATTTAAGTACGCTTCTATGTTTTCGATATACAGTTTACCGATTTCCGACGGTATCTGATCGTTACGCATTATATAGCCTATCTCCATAACGCCGTCCTCCTCGCTCTCAAAAGGCACCGCGACATAATCACCGCCGTTTAGCTCCTCGCATATAATGCCCGAGCACAGCGTAAAACCGTTAAGACCTATCATCAGATTAAGCATTGTCGCGCGATCGTTCGCTTTAATGGTACGGGGAAAATCCGCCGTGCTGAATATTTCCTCGGCAAAGTAAAACGAGCTGTCAACTCCCTGTTCAAACGTAAGACACGGATAATCTTTCAGGTCGTCGGCTGAAATCGACTTTTTATGAGCAAGCGGATGATCCTTCCACATGTAAACATACGTATTGCACGCAATCAGTTTTTTAAATTTAAGCTCGTTGGATTTTAAAATTTTCGTAATAACACTCCTGTTAAAATTACTTAAATATATAATACCTATTTCGCTTCTTAACGTTCTGACGTCCTCGATAACTTCTTTAGTCTTGTCCTCTCTGATTGCAAATTCGTATTTTTTCGAATCGAAATTCTTTACTGTTTCAACGAACGCCTTAACAGCGAACGAATAGTGCTGAGTCGAAACTCCGAACTTCTTTTTCAGTTCGTGTCCGCCGGAATAGCGCTCTTCGAGAGACTCGTATTGATAGTAAACCTGACGGGCATACATCAGAAATTCCTGTCCGTCGTTTGTAAGCGAAACTCCGCGTCCGCTTCTGTAAAATATGGTAATTCCGAGTTCCTTTTCAAGCTCTCTTACCGCGCCGGTAAGCGACGGCTGGGTAATATACAGTTTTTCCGCCGCCTTATTCATCGAACCGGTCTGCGCGATAACGATAGCGTAACGAATCTGCTGAATTGTCATACTCCTGCCCTCCGCATAATCATTTTATTAGATTATACTTTATAATCCTCTGCCAGTCAATATTTTTTACATATACCGAGCAAAGGGAGGATTTTTACACTATGAATATGTTACAATGTATTCAGAACGAAAGGGATGAATAATCATGAACTTAATCTACGTAACAATAACAGGACTTCAATTCAGATACGGTTCCGATTTTCTCGAGCCGAAGATGAGGATTAAACTTACAAAGGAACCCGATAACGAATTTGACACCGAGGCAATTAAAGCCGAACTTCCCGGACTCGGAACAATCGGCTACGTAGCGAATTCGCCTAAAACTGTGCTCGGCGATTGTTATTCCGCCGGCAGGCTGTACGATAAGATTACCGATTCTATATATGCGGAGGTTTGCTATGTAACGGACAGGGGCGTTGTCTGCTCGGTCGATGTTTTACAGA
>JALEQX010000045.1 GCA_022763825.1 Oscillospiraceae bacterium
AGCAGTTTATATCAATCATATTTTCGTTTCGGCAAGGCAAGGGAACGCAGAAAGCCTAACGGCTTTCAAGTTTCTTTAACGCAGTCGAAGCGGAAAGAGGGTGGATATAAACCTTATGAGTTCGACTCCCTTTTGCTATACATTAATTATATCTGTTTTAAACAAAAAATCAATACTTTAAAGGCAAAAAACGGGCTGTAAAAAAATATTTGCGCTATAAAATTATATAGAATTTGTTAACAATAATATTTTTTTAATAATCTGTTGACTTTTTGAGCGCGGATGTTGTATATTATAAAGGTAAATGGACTCAAGTACTTATTTTTTATGAAAGAGGTTAGTACAATGGCTGATTTAGAGCTTGGCAATAAGGAAATTAACGCCGAACTTGCCGAAACCGCGGCGCCTGACGCCGATGTAAAAGGTAAAAAGGGTAAGAAAAAAGAAAAGAAACAAAAAAACGAGAAGGAGCTTTCTCCTAAAAAGAAGGCAAAGCTCGAGAAAAAAGCGGAAAAAGCCGAGATTAAGGCTTTGAGAAAAGAAGCAAAGGTTCATTCTCTTAAAATAGAGAAACGCCGTGCTCGCTGGACGAGATTCCTTGCAATCGTTCTTATTATTGCAGTACTCGGAACTACGGGCATTCTCGGATATACGTTTTACGGAATTCTCACCGGTTCGATAGGCTCCGGCAGTTCTTCCGAAACGGCTGCTCAGAATCCGTCGCCGAATACGAATAACGCGACTCCGGCTAACACAACTCCGACTCCGGCGCCTTCAAACAACAGCGCCGAACCCGCTTCGAACGCTGCCGGCGGTGCAAGCACGGCCGCTCCCGCAGACGCAGGTGATCTTTCTACTCCCGCAGGCGTAGTAGCATACTATAAGTCGGCTCACGCAAAGACTCTTGCAGATGCTAAATCCGTTTCGCGCGTTTATTCGAATACCCTCAATTATAACAGCGTTCTTGAAATCGGGGACAGCTCCGCTCTTGCAAAAATCGCTCAGTCCCTTATGAGTTCGTTTATGAAAGAGGATACCTCGAAGGTCGATTATACGGGCGCCGATATGGCTAAGGAATTCCCCGGCAAAAATGCGCAGAATCTTACCGCCGACATGGTAAGCGAGGCTTCGTGCAAGGATAACGGCGATACATACACTATCGTAATTAAAATCAACTCGACCGATCAGTCGCCCGACGACGGCACTAAATCTTCATGCATAGTTCCCGTTGTCAACGAAAAATCAATTACCGACGCTGCCGGCAGTATGGTTAAGCTCGATGGTATTGCAAACGAATACGTCGGCAGTAACATAACTGCTACGATAGATAAGGCTTCCGGCAGAATCACTCATATCGAGACTGACTGCCCCTCATACATGAAGTTTGCTAAAGCCGGCGTTGCGATTATAACCGTAGAGAACTGCCGTATCGGTCTTGAATATCTGACCAAGTGGGATGTAAACTACTAATTTCGTTTACTGTTAAATTTTTTAGACGGAGAATTTTGGATTCTCCGTCTTTTTTCTTTTTTATATAACAGAAACCGCTCTGTATCAGATTTTAATACAGGGCGGGTTTGTTGTTTTACTTGTTTTGATTTTAAGTTTCGTCGTTCAGTACAGCCTCGGCGCATTTCATTCCGTCGACTGCTGCTGAGACGATTCCGCCCGCGTATCCCGCGCCCTCTCCGCACGGGTAGAGTCCGCGTATATTCGTCTGCATGAATTCGTCCCTTAAAATTCTGACGGGGGATGAGCTTCTGCTCTCAGGGGCTGTCAGAACCGCGTCGGGCAGAGCGTAATTTTTTAGTTTTTTATCAAAAGCAACAATTGCCTCGGCTATCGTTTTCGTAACGTATTCGGGCAGTACGGTTCTTATGTCGCCGAGCGCGACCCCCGTCGGGCATGTCGGTCTGACGGCGCCGAGTTTCGTTGACTTTCTGTCGTTTAAAAAGTCGCCTACGAGCTGAGCGGGCGCGGTGTAGTCGCCTCCGCCCTGTACGAATCCCGCACGTTCAATCTTTCTCTGAAGTTCGATTCCCGCAAGCGGGTTGTCGCTTCCGAACGTACCGGGTTC
>JALEQX010000049.1 GCA_022763825.1 Oscillospiraceae bacterium
CGGCGTTCCTTTGCCTTGCCGAAACGAAAATATGATGAATATAACCGCTGTTGCAATCGTTTGCATACACTGCTCTTTGCGAGCAAAGCAGTGTGTTGTTCCGATTTAAAACTGCTTCGCACCCAAAATACAGCGGATTGCGTCTATGAGGTTCGGCTCTCTTTTGCTATAAATATTTACAATTAATATTCAGTATGATGTTGAAATATAGTGAATTTACAGGTAGAATATATCTTGAGGTGATTGCCATGAAAAAAATCAAAGCTGTATTTTGCATTATCCTGTCGTTAACGGCTGTTGTTTCGTTATTCTCTTCCTGCGGCGAACACGGCAGAAAAATTATGAACGATGTTTATTCGCTGTATGACAATCTTGCAGATAGTATTGAGGTTACCGATATGGACGGTAAGACGGCTTCTTCGTTTTCTCTCAAAGGAAAGCAGGAGGAAACCCGTTACGTCACCGTCGATTTGCTTGAACAAAAGGATTTTAATACCGTTGTTTTGAAAGAGAGCGGAAAAAACGTTACTCTGTTTGAGATTTACGCTTCAAACGATAAGGATAAGGATTATAAATTCCTATATCAAAGCGACTGCATAGAGGGCGGTCATACGTGTTTCTTAGGCGATATTTCTTACAGATATCTTCGTATATTCGTAAATCAGTCCTCGGGCGGTTATAATTTAAACGGTTTGGGCGTTTATAATATAAAAAAAGAAAACGCCGGCGAGTTAAGGGTCAACACATATCTTGTTGCGGAAAACATCAGCGAGGACATGGACGCTTCAATGCTTGAGTGCGTAACGGATATTATAGTTTTCGGTACCGCAAAATTTACCGCGCAGGGCGGTATATGCTTTGTTGACGGCAGCGGAGAGAGCGTAGACGAAAAATATTACGCCGATAAAATTAATATTTTAAAGGAAAAAACAGCAGGTAAAAATATTAATTTAATATGTGATATCGCAATGCCGTACGGAAACGACAACGCCGATATCATATCTATGCTCAGTGAAGAATATGTCGATGCGACCGTGGAAAATATCCGCGCGTTCGTCGAAAAATACGGCTTTGACGGCTATGATATGGATTATGAATTTCCGAACAGCAAAACGGAGTGGAAACAGTATAACGAGTTCTTAAGACGGCTTGATAAAGCCATTCCGGATAAAATCATATCGCTTGCGATAGCTCCGTGGGATTTACGTTTCGACGACGACGTGCTTGAAATAATAGACCGCGCGGAGGTCATGCTTTACGATATGTTTACCGCGCACGGATATCATTCCATTTTTGCGGTAACGGCGAACGGCGTAAAAAAGGCGATTGACGGCGGGTTTGATAAATCGAAAATCGATTTGGGAGTACCGTTTTATTCGCGTCCTACTAATAAGCTCGGATACTGGGGCGATTATAAACAATTTGAGAGCAGTCTCGACCGGTTTACAAACTTAATTTATTTTAACGATTTCGATCATTCGGGCAGCCCGATGACGGCTCCGCAGTACATAAATTCCGTTCAGATGATTGCGGATAAGACTGCATTCGCCGTTGACGCCGGACTCGGCGGAATAATGATTTGGCACATGTCGTGCGATTTGCCGTATGACAATGAGCTTTCGCTTTTCAGAGCGATATATGAAACAAAACAGGCAAAAAAATAACATGATAAAAACCGCGGCCGATGCTTTGTTTGACCGCGGTTTTATGATGAATTTGAGCGCGGGAGTAAAATTGTTTCGGCTTTTTTTATTTACAAATATTGAAATATGTGATAAAATAATCGGCAGAATTATTATTACGGTGAATTTATGAATGAGAGCGAACACATTGAATATCTCGGCTCGGGAGTAAAACTGATTGTCTCCGAGTCCCACACATTCGGCACGGACGCGCTTCTGCTCGCCGATTTTACGTCCCCGAAACGAAAAGACATCGCGTGCGATTTCGGTACGGGGTGCGGAATCATCCCGTTTTACTGGCTTCGGGAGAACATGGGTCGGAAAATATATGCCGTCGAAATTCAGAAAAACGGATTCGAAATTTTAAAAAGAAGCGTCGAATTAAACGGCGCGGGCGAAAAAATAATACCGCTTAACACTGACTTACGCGATTTAAAAAACGCCGATTACGCGGGACGTTTCGACGTTATATCGATGAATCCCCCGTACACGCCCGACGGCGCGGGGATAAAGAGCAGTTCGGATTCCGCAAAAATTGCAAGGCACGAAACGATATGCTCGCTCGGTGAAATCTGTCTGACGGCTTCGAGGCTTTTAAAATTCGGAGGCAGGCTGTGTATGTGTCTGAGACCGGAGAGGCTGTGCGAATTGATGACCGCTATGAAGAATGCGGGAATCGAGCCTAAACGCATGAGACTCGTTTCCCAGTCTGTCGGCAGGGCTCCGTGGCTCGTTTTATTAGAGGGCAAACGAGGCAGAAAACCGGGACTTACGGTCGAGAAAGAATTGTACATAGAAGAAAACGGCTCCGACTCTGAGGATATGAGGAGAATTATAGGCTCTTACAGGGAGAACGGCGACAATGGACTCTGTTGACAATGTAATATACATATGGCTCTTTCTAATGATTTTTATAGTTATAAGCCTGTTCAGGCGCAATATTATCAGAAAGATTATTTCAAAAAGAAAGAATACCGAAAGGAAAAGAATTATGAACGAGATTCTCAATTCATGCATAGGCAAAATGTGCGATATTTATATTTACGGCGAATTGGGAACGGGCGCAAAAATAGTGTCCGTATCCGACGGCTGGGTCGAGGTTGAGAAAAAAAACGGCAAGCGCGATTTGATAAATATAGACTATATAAGCCGTATAAGCGTTAAGGAAAAGGGTTAAAAATGGCGGGAACTTTATTTGTTGTCGGTACTCCGATAGGAAACCTCGGCGATATGTCGCCGCGCGCCGTACAAGCTATGGCACAGTGCGATTTTATTGCCGCGGAGGACACAAGAGTAACGCTTAAGCTGTTAAATCATTTCGATATAAAAAAGCCTATGGTCAGTTATTATGAGCATAACCGCGCCCAGAAGGGAAGCCTTATTTTAGACCGCATTATCTCGGGTGAAAACTGCGTTCTTGTAACTGACGCCGGGATGCCGGCGATATCCGATCCCGGGATTGACCTTGTTGATTTATGCCATGAGGCGGGCGTCAGCGTTGTCAGCGTACCGGGACCGTCCGCGATAGTCACCGCCGCCGCGATAAGCGGACTCGACGTGTCGAGATTTTCTTTCGAGGGATTTTTGTCGGTCAATAAGCCCAAGCGTAGGGAACATCTTGCAGAGCTTGTCACGGAACGCAAGACTATGATTTTCTATGAGGCTCCGCATAAGCTTGCCGCCACGCTTAACGATTTGTATGAAACTCTCGGCGACAGACGTATCGCGATTATAAAAGAGCTTACGAAAATTCACGAAAGCGTCGAACGTACGACTCTTAAAGAGGCCGCGGGAAAATATGACGGCATAAAATTAAAGGGCGAATACGTCATTATAATAGAAGCGAAAAAGGACGAAGAAGACGGCGAGGAGATTGACGGAATCGCTCTTGCCAAAAAATTTGTCTCCTCGGGAATGAAGATGAACGACGCGGCAAAGCTCGCCGCGCAGGAGTCGGGCATGAAAAAAGGCGATATTTATAAAGCCCTGACGGAGGATAAATTATGATAGATAATTTAAAGGAATTCTGGTATCTGTGGCTTATCGTCGTCGTTTTGCTCGTTATCGCCGTATTTGCGATGAAAAAGGCGTCCGCCGCCGTAAAAAAGCACAATGAGACAATGAGAAGCCGGGATGAGGAATTAAAAAGACTTAAATATTTAGTCGATAACTATTCGTCCGTCACGCCCGAATCCGCTCAAAAAGCCGACCCATGTGAGCTTATCGACGGAATGGCCGCCGTTTTGCAGAGAAAACTCGAAAAAAGCGGGGATTTCAACGGCGAATTTGAATCGGCTTCGGTTCTCGAAAAGAAAATGTACGCGTGTCACTACTTTTTCGAGGATGTAAAGGACGGCAAGCTTTCCGACTGGTGCAGAAACAACGGTGAACCGCTTATTTCTCTTACATTAGAACTCATTTCCGATATCGGCGAGAATAAGCTTTTGTCCGTGATGAAAAAAATGTACCCGATGTTTGATAAAAACGACGATGTAACGTCGTATGACGAGTCGAGAATTAAAGAACTCGATTCCGATTTTTCGAAGATTTACTCAAAGGAAAGAATCGCCGGAGAGGTCAGGGATTTTGTTGTTTCGTCGTTTTCTGAAAAAATTGAATTAAATTAAAAAAACTATTGACAAACGCATACTTTGCTGTTAAAATATATTGCGAAAACAAAGCAGACGGCATAGGCTAATCTCACCTCGCGGATTTTTATGCGCAGGTCAATACGTAAGTTTTTTACTTTAGTATTCATGAGTGCGGCAGTGCGTCTGTCCGCGCTTTTTTGTTTCTATTAATTTCGGAGGTGTTTGACCATCGCTACTAAGGAAATGCAGATAAACGAAGAGATCAGGGAGAGAGAGATAAGAGTCGTTACCGACGACGGAGAACAGTTAGGTATAATGTCCTCGTCCGACGCACTCAAAATCGCAGGACAGAAGAACCTTGATCTGGTAATGATTGCTCCCCAGGCTAAACCGCCCGTATGCAAAATAATGGACTACGGAAAGTATAAGTTTGAACAGCAGAAACGCGAAAAGGAAGCCAAAAAGAATCAAAGCCGGATTGACATAAAAGAGGTTCAGCTTTCGCTCAACATTGATACGCATGACCTTGAAACCAAAGTCAATCATGCCAACAGATTCCTTAAGCAGGGCAATAAGGTCAAGGTTTCTATCCGCTTCAGAGGCCGTGAAATGGCTCATCCGGAGAGAGGTCTTGAAATAATGCAGGAATTTGCCGATAAGTGCACGGAGCTCGGAGTCATCGAAAAACCCGCTAAATTAGAGGGCAGAATGATGCTCATGTTCCTTGCGGCAAAGCCTTCAAAGTAAGTCTTTGTCATCTAAGATTACACGGTATTAAATAACAGGAGGAAAATATCATGCCTAAAATTAAAACAAACAGCGGCGCTAAGAAGCGTTTTAAGCTTTCAAAGAACGGTAAGCCCATCCGCGCTCATGCTTACAAGTCTCACATTCTTAACAAGAAGAGCACCAAGAGAAAGAGAAATCTCCGCAAGACTGCCGTTGCCGACAAGACCAACGTTAAGCAGATCAAAAAGCTTATTCCCTACAAATAATTATCTAATTTTTCGACTTAATTCAGGAGGTTACTTACAATGGCACGTATTAAAGGCGCTATAATGACTCGTAAGAGAAGAAATAAAGTATTAAGACTCGCTAAGGGCTACTACGGCTCAAAGAGCAGACTTTTTAAGACCGCTAAGCAGGCGGTTATGAAGTCCGGCAACTATGCATATATCGGCAGAAAGCAGAAGAAGAGAGATTTCAGACGTCTTTGGATTTCCAGAATCTCCGCTGCATGCAAACTCAACGGTATGAATTATTCTACATTCATGAACGGCCTTAAAAAAGCGGGCGTTACTCTTAACAGAAAGATGCTTTCCGAGATCGCTATCGCAGATCCCGCGGCGTTTACCGCTCTTACCGAAACCGCAAAAGCCGCTCTCAAGTAATTATTTTTAACATTTCGGGACTGTCGCAAAACGCTGACAGTCCTTGTTTTTCTAATATTATGGATACGATAATAAGCAGAAATAATCCGAAAATCAAATATTTTGCAAAACTCACCGCAGACGCTTCGTTCAGAAAAAGCGAGGGACTTTTTACCCTTGAGGGACAACGGCTTTGCTGTGACGCGTCATTGAGCGGTATCGGCATCACCGACGCGTTTATTACCGAAAATGCAATGAAAAAATACTCTTCGTCCCTTGATGTTCTGACAGAAAAATCAGACCGTGTTTTCCTTGTAACCGACGAGGTTTCGGCTCGTTTGTCGGATACTAAAAATTCACAGGGTGTATTTTGTATATGCAAAACACTTGACAAAAGGCATAATATAGATAAAATAAATTATAATGGTATATATATCGCCGTTGAGAATTTGCAAACTCCGTCGAATCTCGGCGCTGCCGCAAGAACTGCGGAAGCTCTCGGTTTGGACGGCATGATTGTAAGCGGAGGATGCGACATATATAATCCTAAGGCTCAGCGTGCCGCCATGGGTTCTCTGCTGAGACTCAGTATTATCGAAACCGCTTCGCTGGCAGAGTTTTTAACAGAGTGCTCCGCGCATTCTATGAAAACGTATGCTGCCGTTCCCGATTCGTCTGCGATGCCGATTACAAAAATCAATAAGACTTCCGGTATCGTATGTGCCGTCGGAAATGAGGGAAACGGTTTGTCTGACGAGGTTATAAACGCATGCTCTCATAGGGTCACCATACCGATGAAGGGCAGGGCGGAATCGCTCAACGCGGCTTCTGCCGCCGCCGTTATAATGTGGGAGATGGTAAGATGAGTTGTCCGGTAGAATATTGGATATGGCTTCAGCGTACACTCGGCGCGGGATTTTTTGCCGATGAACTTATTGCCCATTTCGATGACGCACGCGGAGTTTATGAAGCCGGAGACAGCGAGTGGATTGCATCCGGCACTCTTACCGCACGAAGCATTGAAAAACTTTCGTCGTTCAGTCCGTCTCAGTCTTTTGACGTGATTAAAAAATGCGAAAAGAACGGCTGGCATATAATCCCCTGCGACTCACCCCTGTACCCTAAACGTCTTCTTCAGATTAATGCATATCCGCTTGTCCTTTACGTATGGGGCGACGCGTCGGTGCTTGACAGCGAACTCAGTATCGGAATGGTCGGTACGCGAAACTGCTCGGATTACGGTCTGGGCGTGGCGGGCGCACTGGCGGGAGATCTTGCAAAGGCGGGATTTACCGTTGTGAGCGGAGGAGCTGTCGGCGTTGACCGCGCGTGCCATGAGGGCGCAATGAACGCGGGAGGCAAAACGATTGCTTTTCTCGGCTGCGGGCTTGGATATGATTACCTTAGATCCAACGAAAACATGAGAAAAAGAATTTCGGAAAACGGAGCCGTAGCAAGCGAATTTCTTCCGTTTACTCCCGCCTCCAGAACAACGTTTCCCATTCGCAACAGGATGATTTCCGGTATGTCGCTGGGCACGGTTGTAATTGAGGCAAAGGAAAAGAGCGGTTCTCTGATTACCGCGCGGTATTCCTCGGAGCAGGGGCGTCCCGTATTTGCAGTTCCCGGTGACGTTACGAATTCAAATTTCTTCGGAACGAATAAACTTATCAGAAAGGGCGCGAAGGCTGTATTTTCGGCATTCGATATAATAAGCGAGTTTTCTTATATGTATCCGGAACTCGAAAATACGTCGTCGTTTGACGAAAAAATAACTTCGGTTCCTCCCATAGCTCATTCGGATAGTATACCAAAAACATTAAAATCAAAAAATTCAACTGAAAAGAAAGACCGAACCGACGGTCTTACGATTTACGATTTATGCGCCGAAAAAGAAAAATCCGGCGAAAATAAAAAAAATTCTTTTGCACCCGTACTGCCCGAGGGCGTAACGGCGGAAGCGAAAAAAGTATATTCGTATCTTAAATCCGAACCCGTATATGCGGATATCATTTCCGAGCAGAGCGGTATGCAGGTAAGGGATGTCCTGACCGCGCTTACCGAACTCGAACTATATGGTATGTGTGTTGTTCACGCCGGAGGAAGATACTCTAAATAAATTATGATAACAGGATGGTCAGACTATGTCTAATCTCGTAATTGTGGAGTCGCCCACCAAGGCGGGCACAATAAAAAAATATCTCGGCCCCGGCTATGAGGTAAAAGCCTCAATGGGTCATGTAAGAGATCTTTACGCCGCTAAACTCAGCGTTGACGTTAAAAACGATTTTGCACCGAAATATGTTATAATAAAGGGAAAGGAAAAGCTTGTCAAGGAGCTTCATGAGCTTGCGGACAAGAGCGACGACGTCTATCTCGCAACCGACCCCGACCGTGAGGGAGAGGCTATTTCATGGCACCTTGCGACGCTTCTCGACCTTGATTTAAACAAGGTCAAGCGCGTAAAGTTTAACGAAATAAATAAAACGAGCGTCGAAAACGGAATGAAACATCCGTCAAAAATCGACATGGATCTCGTAAACGCACAGCAGGCGAGACGTATTCTCGACAGGCTTGTCGGTTACCGTTTAAGCCCGTTTATTTCACAGAAAATACGCCGCGGACTCTCAGCGGGACGCGTGCAGAGCGTTGCCGTCAGACTTATCGTTGACCGCGAGGACGAAATCAATGCTTTCGTTCCCGAGGAATACTGGTCGATTACGGCGAAGCTTTCCGCTCCGTCGTCAAGACGTATTTTAAAAGCCAATTTAACCTCCGACGAAAACGGCAAGGTTAAAATTATAAATAAAGAGCAGTCGGACGCTTATCTTGATAGGCTCAACGGCGCGGTTTATACCGTTTCTAATGTTAAAAAGGGAACGAGGAAGAAATCGCCCATGCCTCCGTTTATAACCTCGACAATGCAGCAGGACGCTTCCCACCGTCTCGGATTTACTTCAAAACGTACGATGAAGGTCGCGCAGGAGCTTTACGAAGGTATCGACATCCCCGGCTACGGCTCAATCGGTCTTATAACCTACATGAGAACCGACTCGCTGAGAATTTCCGAGGAGTCAAGAACGGCGGGCAGCGAATACATTAAAATGGCTTACGGCGAAAAATATCTTCCCGAAAAGCCGAGATATTTTAAGTCAAAAGGCAGGGTTCAGGACGGACACGAGGCGATAAGACCGACCGTTCCCGGACTTACCCCGCAGGAAGCTAAAGCGTCGCTTACTTCAGACCAGTATAAACTTTATAATCTTATATGGAAACGTTTTATTGCGTCGCTGATGTCCAACTGTGTTCAGGACACCGTAAAGGTCGAAATCGAGGCTAAGAAGGACGGTGCGGACGGATTCTGCACATTCTCCGCAAGCGGATTCTCCGTTAAATTCGACGGATATACCATTCTCTATAAGAGCGCGGACGACGAGAATGAAGAAAACGAGAGCGTTCTGCCCGAAATGAAAAAGGACGACGTTTTAAAATTTAAAGAACTTCTGCCCGAACAGCATTTCACACAGCCTCCCGCAAGATATACGGAAGCCTCGCTTATCAAAACGCTTGAAGAAACGGGAGTCGGCAGACCGTCGACATACGCTACGATTATTTCTACAATAACGTCCAAGGATTATGTCGTAAGGGATCATAAGCAGTTAAAGCCTACTGAGCTCGGCACTGCGACGACGAAACTTTTAAAAGAGCAGTTCCCGAAGATTATTAATACGAAATTTACAGCGGGTATGGAGTCCGAACTCGACGAGGTCGAGGCGGGTCACTGCGATTATATTAAAATGCTCCATGAGTTTTACGACGACTTTGAAGCAACTCTGGCAAAAGCTAAGGAAGCCATGCAGGGCGTTAAAATAAAGCTCGAAGAGGATCAGACCGACGTCGTATGCGAAAAATGCGGACGAAACATGGTTATTAAAGTCGGCAGATACGGCAAGTTCCTTGCTTGTCCCGGCTATCCCGAGTGTAAAAATACTAAACCGTATGTCGAGAAAACGGATGCGAAATGTCCCGTCTGCGGCGGCGATATTATAGGTAAAAAATCGAAAAAGGGTCATACATTCTACGGATGCTCGAATTATCCCGAGTGTAACTTCATGACATGGGATGTTCCGACATCGGAACACTGCCCGCAGTGCGGAAAATCGCTCTTTAAGGCAAGAGGCGGAGTGCTTAAGTGTCATAACGAGGGCTGCGGTTACGAGAGCAGAATTTCCAAAAAGAAAAAGGACGAGGACTCCGATGAATGACGTAAAAAAAGCCGCTGTAATAGGCGGAGGTTTCGCGGGTGTCGAGGCGGCTCGCAGACTGTCAAAGGCGGGAATAAAGGTTGATCTTTATGAAATGAAGCCCGTAAGATTTTCGCCCGCTCATAAGTCGGAGAATTTAGCCGAGCTTGTGTGTTCGAATTCTTTTAAAGCGATAAGAACCGAGTCTGCGGCGGGACTTCTTAAAGCGGAGATGAAAAAATTTGACTCCGTATGTGTTGCGTGCGCGGAAAAATCGGCTGTCCCCGCAGGGGGTGCGCTTGCGGTCGACAGAGATATATTTTCGTCCCTTGTGACAAGTGTAATCGAAAACGACAAAAATATAACGCTTATCCGTAAAGAGGTTACATCTCTTCCGACTGACGTTTCTGTTGTAATAATAGCGGCGGGACCGCTTGTTTCCGACGCTTTGAGCAGGGAAATCGCACGCATTACAGGCGAGAACTTTTTAAGTTTTTATGACGCGGCGGCTCCGGTTATTACTGCCGACAGTATTGATATGTCTCATGCGTTTACGCAGTCGAGGTACGACAGGGGCGGTGACGACGACTATATAAACTGCCCGATGAATAAAGAGGAATACGAGCTTTTTTATAACGAGCTCGTAAATGCCGAAATTGCGCTCGTCCACGAGTTCGACAAGAAAGCCGTTTACGAGGGCTGTATGCCGATTGAAATAATGGCAAAGCGCGGAGCCGATACGATAAGATTCGGTCCGTTAAAGCCCGTAGGATTAAAAGACCCGAACACCGGTCACAGACCGTGGGCTGTTTTACAGCTTCGCAAGGAGAATTCGGCGGCTACCATGTACAATCTCGTCGGGTTTCAGACAAATTTGAAATTCGGCGAGCAGAAACGCGTGTTCTCGCTGATTCCCGCATTGAAAGACGCGGAATTCGTCCGTTACGGCGTGATGCACAGAAACACGTTTATAGATTCGCCGAGACTTTTAAACAGCGATTTTTCAATGAGAAAATATCCGTCGGTTTATTTTGCAGGGCAGATAACGGGAGTAGAGGGATATATGGAGTCGGCGGCGTCGGGAATTCTCGCGGGCGAAAACGCGGTCAGACGAATTCTCTCAAGAGATGCGCTCGAATTACCCGATATAACGATGCTCGGCGCGCTGTCTCACTATATAAGCGACGAAACCGTGACGAAATTTCAGCCCATGGGCGCAAGTTTCGGACTTTTAAAACCTTTGGGCGAGAGAATAAGAGATAAGAAAGAGCGTTATTCGGCTCTGGCAAAAAGAAGTCTCGATTATTACGATTCAATATCATTATGATTTTTTATATGACGTATTTTCCGTTTGCATAAAGCGGAAAAATACGTTCGAAAGGTCAGAATTATTATGGAAGAATTCGAAAAAATAATAGGTTACGAATTTAAGGATAAATCACTGCTGAAAACTGCATTGACTCATTCGTCTTACGCAAACGAAATGCATAACAAAGTAAAATTTAATGAGCGACTGGAGTTTTTGGGCGATTCCGTACTGGGTATGATTTCGGCGGAATATTTTTTTAAAAATTATCCGTCTCTGCCCGAGGGTAAGCTCACAAAAATGAGAGCCGCCGCGGTGTGCGAAAAATCACTTCACAAATTCGCAAAACAGATAAATCTCGGTCAGTTTATGTTCTTAGGCAAGGGTGAGATATGCACGGGCGGCAGGGAACGTCCGTCGATACTTGCCGACGCGTTTGAATCCGTTATTGCCGCCATTTATCTTGACGCGGGATTCGACGAGGCAAAGAAATTTGTGCTGTCGTTTATATCGAATGCGGATATAGAACAGCCGGAGCTTACGGATTACAAAACCGCGCTCCAGGAAATTATTCAGAAAAATCACGGCGAGATGCTCGAATACGTGCTTGTTGAGGAGTCAGGCCCCGACCATAACAAGAGATTTGTCGTCGAGGTTCATTTGAATTCTAATAACATAGGCACAGGCGAGGGCAGAAGCAAGAAGCAGGCGGAGCAGGCCGCCGCAAAAGAAGCTCTCAAGCTCATGGGCGTTATAAGATGAAGCACGTAAACGTCGCTTTGTTCGTTCCGCACTACGGATGTCCTCATCAGTGCAGTTTCTGCAATCAGAAAACCATTACGGGCGTTAAAAAACCGCTTATGCCGTCCGACGTTGACGACGCGGTTTCGATTGCTCTTAAAAGCTCAAAAACATCTCCGGAAAAAAGCGAAATTGCGTTTTTCGGCGGAAGTTTTACCGCGATAGACAGGGAGTATATGATATCCCTGCTCGAATCGGCTTATAAATATGTCTGCGAGGGGCTTTTTAAGGGTATCAGAATTTCGACCCGTCCCGACTGCATTGACAACGAAATGCTCGATATATTAAAAAAATACGGAGTAACATCAATTGAACTCGGCGCACAGAGCATGTCCGACAGAGTGCTGAAAATGAACGAGAGGGGACATACTTCATCAGACGTTGAAAACGCTTCTGAGCTTATAAAGGAATACGGGATTGAATTGGGGCTTCAGATGATGACGGGGCTGTACGGCGACGATGATGAGACTGCTGTCAGGACGTGCGAAAAAATAGCTTCACTAACTCCGGCGACCGTAAGAATTTATCCTACGGCGGTACTCGAAAAGACGCGTCTTGCCGAACTTTACCGTTCGGGCGAATACAAACCGCAGACGGTTGACGAAGCAGTAAATCTATGTGCGAAACTGCTTAAAATTTTTTATGATAATAATATAAAAGTAATCCGCGTCGGGCTGCACTCGGGCGGAGGACTTGACGACGGATATATCACGGGAGCGTATCACCCTGCGTTCAGGGAGCTTTGCGAGGGCAGAATGTACCTTGACGCCGTTATTAAGAAAATTAAAGAAAATGATATAAAGGGAAACGTTACGGCGTATGTCACGCCCGGCGACGTTTCGAGAATGGCGGGACAGAACAGACGGAACATAAATTATCTTTCGTCAATAGGCGTTAATCTTAAAGTAAGAGAACGCGCCGGAGTCGAAAGATTCAATCCCGTTATTGAATTGTAAGGAGTAAAAATGTACTTAAAATCACTTGAAATGCAGGGCTTCAAGTCCTTTCCGGATAAAACGGTGTTTAATTTCGGCAAGGGCATGACCGCCGTCGTCGGGCCTAACGGTTCGGGTAAAAGTAATATTGCCGACGCCGTAAAATGGGTTCTCGGCGAGCAGTCCACGAAGTCTCTCAGGGGTGCGAAGATGGAGGACGTCATTTTCAGCGGAACCGATAAGCGCAAGGCTCAGGGCTATGCCGAGGTCACGTTAAGACTTGACAATACCGACCGCGCGCTCAGCAGGGACGACGACGAAGTCGCTGTAACAAGGCGTTTTTACCGCTCGGGCGAGAGCGAATATAAAATAAATTCATCGAGCGTAAGACTTAAGGACGTTCACGAGCTTTTCATGGACACGGGACTGGGCAGAGACGGGTACTCAATGGTCAGTCAGGGCAAAATCGAGGACATGGTCTCTGCAAAAAGTCAGGATAGACGCGAAATGTTCGAGGAAGCTGCGGGAATTTCGCATTACAGATACCGCCGTGCCGACGCGCTGAAAAGACTTGATTCGGCCGAAGAAAATCTTTTAAGATTAAGAGATATAATGACCGAACTCGAAAACCGCGTAGGACCGCTCGAAAAACAGAGCGAAAAGGCGCAGAAATTCCTCGTTCTGTCAGACAGACGAAAAAATCTCGAAATCGGCATATGGCTCGACATACTCTCAAAATCATCGGAGCTTATCCGTACTCAGTATAATAAAACCGCTGCTGCCGAGGCTCAGCATGAAAAAGCGGAGAAGGAGCTTGCCGAAATAATCGAAAAGAGCGAGGAGTATACGCTAAAAAGCAGAAACATAACCTTGCAGATAGAGCAGGTGCAGAAAAATTCTTCGTCGTTTGAAGAACAGGCGGTTTCTCTCGAGGGACTTATAGCTCTTAATAAAAATTCGATAGAGCATAACAACGAGACGATTAATAGAATAGAGGATGACAAGGCAAAAGAAAATCTTTCGGCAGGTCAGATAGACGAACAGATATTATCCGCAGAAAAAACGATAGAGACTCTTAACGCTCATATAGAAGAAAAGAAAAACGAAACAAGGTCGTTTTCCGACGGACTTGATTCTCTTTCAAAACAGAATGAATCCGTTTCGGGCGAGTATATAAAGATTTCCGATGAAATGAATTCTCTTACAAAACGACTGTCCGACGAAAAGGTGCGTTTTTCCGCAGCCGATTCGTCTGCAAAAGAGATTTCACTGCGCATGGATACTCTTAAGGAAAATATAAAAAACAGGGAATCCGAACTTGAAAACGCACAGAAAGAAAAAGAACAGCTCGAGGAAAAAACCGCGGAACTTTCGGAGAAGGTAACGTCTCTTACAAACTCCGTGTCGGGACGTATAATAAGAGTTCGCACAAAAAACCAGACCTCGGGCGAGTTGAAACTCACTCTTGATTCCGCGGTGCTTGATTCTCAGAGAATACAGTCGCGCATACAGCTTCTCGAGGATATGGAGAAAAATATGGAGGGCTATTCCGGCAGCGTTAAGGCTGTTATGAAGGAGTCCTCGCACGGAACTTTGCGCGGAATTCACGGTACCATGTCGCAGATAATCAGCGTAAAGCCCGAATACTCGCTTGCAATAGAAACGGCGCTTGGCGCGTCGATTCAGCATATAGTAACAGATTCCGAATCCGACGCGAAACGCGCAATGAATTTCCTTAAGGAAAACAATATAGGCAGGGCGACTTTCTTCCCGATGACTTCGCTTAAAGCGCGGGAACTCGGTGAAACGGGACTCGAAAACTGCCGGGGATTTATAGATATTGCGAGCAAGATAGTCACGTATGACAAACAGTATTACGACATAATAGAAAATCAGCTCGGCAAAACCGTCGTTGTCGAGGATATTGACTGCGCCATAGAAATGTCGAGAAAATATAAGAACAGATTTAAAATAGTTACGCTCGACGGACAGGTCATAAATACAGGCGGTTCGATGACCGGCGGAGCGAAGATAAAAGGCGCGGGCTTTCTTACGAGACAGAGCGAAATAGAGACGCTTAAAAAACAGCTTAATGATAAAAATGCGCAGGTTGAAGAATTAGAAAAAAATTATAAGAAATCGAAAGAGGAACTTTCAAAGGAAAACGCAGAATTAGAATCCGCAAAGGCTGAACTTTCGTTATTGCAGGAGGATAAAATTCGTTCGGATTCAGCATTGAATTCGGCGAAAAGCAGATATAATTCGTTAATCGATAATATAGAAAATCTTAAAAAAGAGGAAAAATCGGCGCAGGAAAGACTTGAAGCGTTACGCCTTGCAAGTCTCGAAGCGAAAAAACGCGAGGGAGAGATTACCGCTTCTCTTGACGAAATTCAGAAAAAACTCGAAAATCTCAACGTTGACCGTGAAAAACTCTCCGCCATGCGAGAGGAAATAAATTCGAAAATTTCCGAGATTAACGTCGTGATTGCTTCCGATTCGAGGGATATTGAAAATCAGCGAGAGCTGATAGCGTCGCTCGAGAGCAGGAAAAACGGTCAGTCGGACAGACTTAAACAGCTCGACGGCGAAATTGCCGAGTTAAACGAAAAGAACAACAGCCTTTTTGAGCGTATAGAGTCTCTCGAAAACGAGATTCTCGGCGTCAGGAAGCAGAAAGAGGACGCAAACGAGATTGTCGCTTCGCTTGTAAAAGAACGCGATATGTGTGATAAGAACGTAAGCGATTTAAGAGCCTCGGAGCGCGAGAAAAACGATGAAAAAGAAAGGCTTGCAAGCGAAATTGTACGCCTTGATTCAAAAAAGACCGCGCTCGAAAAAGAGCAGACGGATACGCAGAACAAACTTTTCGAGGAGTACAAATTAACCCGGCGCGAAGCGGAAGCGCTTGATATCAATTTAGAGAATATTCCCGAAGCAAAACGCGAGCTTTACGATGTTAAGTCAAAAATAAAATCTCTCGGGAACGTAAACGTTTCGGCTATTGAAGAATACCGAGAGGTGAGCGAGAGATACGAATTTATGAAAACCCAGCTTACCGACGTCGAGAAGTCGAAAGCCGAGTTAATTAAAATGATAGACGAACTGACCGGCAAAATGGCTGAGCAGTTCAGAGACCGTTTCAATATTATAAACGCATGCTTTAAGGAGACTTTTTCTGCAATATTCGGAGGCGGAAGCGCGGACCTTATTCTCGAGGACGAAAACGACATATTGGAGTGCGGAATCGAGATAAAGGCTCAGCCTCCCGGAAAGAACGTTAAAAACATAAGTCTGCTTTCCGGCGGAGAAAAAGGATTGTGCGCTATTGCCTTGCTGTTTGCAATACTTAAAGTTACGCCGTCGCCGTTTTGTATTTTCGACGAAGTTGAAGCGGCACTTGACGACGTCAACGTTTTGCGGTATGCTCAGTATGTACGAAGCATGACGGACAAAACTCAGTTCATACTTATAACGCACAGACGCGGAACCATGGAGGAGGCCGATATTATGTACGGCGTTACCATGCAGGAAAAGGGCGTTTCGAAAATACTGGAACTGAAAACCTCGCAGATGGCAGAGGAACTGGGACTTGAATAATAAACAGGAGCTGAAATAAATGGGATTTTTCAAAAAGATAAGTATGGGTCTAAAAAAATCGAGAGACAAGATGTCGGGCGCAATCGACGACATGCTCGATTCTTTCGACGAATTTACAGACGACTTATATGTAGAACTTGAAGAAATACTCGTAATGAGCGACGTAGGCGTTGAAACCGCTGCGCAGATTGTTACCGAGTTAAAAGAGCGGGTAAATAAAAAGAATTTGAAATCAACAAAGCAGGCTAAGGACGAAATTAAGGATATCGTTGCAAAAATGCTTGACGGCGGAGAGGACATGGGACTTATCACACAGCCGTCTATTATACTCGTAATCGGCGTAAACGGAGTCGGAAAAACGACGTCCATCGGCAAGATGGCGGCTATGTATAAATCGCAGGGCAAAAGGGTTCTGCTCGGCGCCGCCGATACATTCAGAGCCGCCGCGATAGACCAGCTCGACGAATGGGCTAAGCGCGCGGACGTCGATATAATAAAGCATAAAGAGGGCGCGGATCCCGCCGCAGTTATATTCGATACGATACAGGCGGGCAAGGCTCGTATGTATGACATTATAATATGCGATACCGCAGGCAGACTCCATAATAAAAAGAACCTTATGGAGGAACTTGCTAAGATTTACAGAGTTATCGACCGCGAACTTCCATACTCCGACCGTGAGATTCTGCTCGTTCTCGACGCTACGACGGGGCAGAATGCCGTAAATCAGGCGAGAGAATTTATGAATGTTGCCGAGCTTACGGGTATTATTCTTACAAAACTTGACGGTACGGCGAGAGGCGGAGTCGTTTTGGCTATCAAGAACGAACTTAAAATTCCCGTTAAATTTATAGGAGTCGGCGAGGGCATCGACGATTTACAGCCTTTCAATCCTCAGGCGTTCGCGCAGAGCCTGTTTGAGGAAATGCCCGATAAAATCAATGATGACGAGGTGTTACCCGTATATGAACAACCGCTTGAATACACTCCGATCGAGGAGAGCGAAGAAGAAAAAGCAGTCAAAGAACTTTTCAAAGAAATTGTGGACGCTGTTGAAGTCAGCGGACAAGACGGCGTACCAGCTGACCCTGACGGACAGGGAGATACTGCCGGAGGAGCCGAACCCGATAACGGCGATAAAGAAGACGCTTAAATCGTCGTTTGAATCGATTAACCGCGACAGGCGCGCGCCCGTTAAGGTTTCAAAGAGAATACGTAGTCATTTTCAGTTCAGAGACGTTTTAAACGGTATTGAGCCTGCGCTCGGTAAAATCGAATCGGCGGCTAATTTCGTTTCAAACGCGCTCGGAAAAGGTGATATCGTATGAAATTCTTAATTGCGACTCATAATGAGCATAAATGTATTGAGTTTAAAAGAATTCTCGCCCCTCTCGGCATAGAAGCCGTCAGAAGCGAGGACGTAGGAATTACGCTTACCGACGCGGAGGAAACCGGCGAAACTTTCGGAGAAAACGCGAGAATAAAAGCGGAATCCGGCTGTAAGGAGAGCAATATGGTCTGCGTTGCGGACGATTCGGGGCTTGTTGTCGACGCGCTCGGCGGACGTCCCGGCGTTCATTCCGCAAGATACGCGGGCGGTCACGACGTTCCTTATGACGTTAAAATCAACACGCTTTTAAAAGAACTCGAAAATGTGCCTAAAGAGGAAAGAACTGCAAGATTCGTAAGTGCGGTATGCTGTGCTTTCCCCGACGGCAGAGTGCTTGAGGTCGAGCAGACGTGCGAGGGATATATAGGCTATGAGCCGAAAGGTAAGGGCGGATTCGGATTCGACCCGATATTCTATGTCGGCGATAAGAGCTTTGCCGAGCTTTCCGGTGAGGAAAAGGACGCGGTAAGCCACAGGGGCAAGTCTCTGCGTTTATTCAGTGAGAAAATCAAAGATTATATTTAAGAGGTATAAAATGACAAGTAAAGAAAGAGCCGCGCTCAGAGCGCAGGCAAATAAATTAGAGGTGCTGTTTCAGTACGGCAAGGGCGGACTGTCCGACGCTCTTATAGAGGCGACCGACGGCGCGCTGAATACACGTGAGCTTATCAAGCTTAAAGTTCTCGTCGAAACTTCGCCCGATACGCCGAGACAGGCGGCGGATAAGCTGTCGGAAGCTACGGGCGCGGACGTTGTTCAGGTCATCGGCGGAGTAATCGTACTGTACAGATATAATCCCGAGCTTCACAAAAAGGCTGAGAAGAAGCCCGAAATGAAAAAACGCGTTTCGAGGTTTGAGGAAAAGCCCGTTGTAAAGTCGAAAAAGACTTCAAAAATGGAGAAACAGAGACGGCTTGCCGCCGCGGCTAAGCGAGCAAGGAATGCAGATAATTAATCCTTGACTACCGCGTTCATTTGTGGTAAAATCATTTTCAAATAGGTATATTTAAAGGCAATGACGGAAACAAGGCATATTCGGGTCTTTCAGAGAGTCGGCGGACGGTGCGAGCCGACAGCGATGTTTATGCGTATAACTCATTCCCGAGCCCCGCGCCTGAAATCATAGGGTACGGCGTCTGATCCCGTTATAGATCCTGGAGAGCGGATTTTATCCGCTGAATTTGGGTGGTACCGCGGATATTTATTCGTCCCTTAGGACTTTGTTCCTGAGGGATTTTTTAATTCGGAGGCATATATGAGAACCGGTATTTTCGGAGGAAGTTTCAACCCCGTGCACAACGGTCATATCTATCTTACCGAGCGCATGTCCGACATAATGAAACTCGACAGACTGTTCATAATTCCCGCTAGGGTTTCTCCGTTTAAGGAGGATAACGGCGGTATTTCGGATTCGGACAGGCTTAATATGTGCCGTATCGCTTTCGAAAAATACGATAAATATTGCGTTTCCGATATCGAGCTTAAAAGAAACGGCAAAAGTTATACCGTCGATACCGTCCGTGAATTAAAAAAAATATATCCGGACGACGAGCTGTTTTTGTTTACAGGCTCCGATATGCTTTTAAGTTTCGATAAATGGAAGGATTATAATATAATTCTTGATAACGTTACGCTGTGCGCTATGAGCCGGGAAGCCGATATAAATTCCGATAAACTCACAGAATTCGCGCGTTCGGTTATAAAACGTCCCGAAAAAATTATGATTTGTCCTGTTTTACCGCTGGAGATAAGCTCGACACAGGTCAGACAATACGTAAAAAACGGACAGGATATTTCTGATTTTGTACCCGAGGGCGTAAAAAAATATATTGAGAGGCGGGGGTTGTACCGTGAAAAACAAGTATGAAACATACAGAGCGATTCTTCGTGAAAAGCTCGACGAATACAGATACGTTCATTCTATAAACGTATCGGAAACGTCGGCGGAACTTGCGAGGAAATACGGCGCTGATGAAAAGAAGGCGTACGAGGCGGGGCTTCTCCACGATATCATGAAGAATGCGGATAAAGAGGAGACGTTCGCTCTGTTCGAAAAATACGGAGTTGAGCTTACCCAACTTGAAAAGAAAAGCCCGAAACTCTGGCATGCGATAGCGGGAAGCGTTTACTGTAAATACGAACTCGAAATAGACGACGAGGACGTTATTTCCGCAATCCGTTACCATACGACGGGACGCGCCGGTATGACGGAGCTTGAAAAGGTGCTGTTTACGGCCGACTTCATTTCCGCAGACAGAAACTATAACGGAGTCGAGGAGATGCGCGAAAAGGCGCAGATAAGTCTCGACGAAGCCATGACTGAGGGGTTAAGATTTACGATAGACGAGCTGTGCAATGCTCTCAAGCCGATACACCCCGATACGATTGACGCATATAACGATATATTATTGAAAGGAATTGAATAAATGGACTCATATTCACTTGTTGACAAAATAGTTCACGTGCTTGACAAAAAGAAAGCAGAAAAAATTAAGGCTATCAAAATTGACGAACTTACTGTTCTTGCCGATTATTTCATAATCGCCTCCGGTACGTCGAACACTCATGTGCGTTCCCTGTGCGAGGATGTCGAGGACGCTGTTTCGTCCGAACTCGGTATTGAGCCTAAAAACATAGAGGGCAAGGCTACGGGCTGGATTCTCATAGACTACGGCGACGTTGTTCTTCACGTATTTACGCCCGAACAGAGAGCGTATTACGACCTCGAAAGACTGTGGTCGGATGCCGAGGAGCTCAAATTTGACGATATCGAGAGCTGATTTTAGTTATATAATTCGTAAGGAGAATAGATAATGTACTACGATTTTAAAACCGTCGAACCCAAATGGCAAAAGAAATGGGAGGAGTCGGGCGCGTTTCACGCTGTCGATAATTCCGAAAAACCGAAATTTTACGGTCTTGTAGAGTTCCCTTATCCCTCCGGTGCTGGTATGCACGTCGGACATATAAAGGCGTACTCGGGACTTGAGGTTATTTCGAGAAAGAGAAGGCTTCAGGGCTATAACGTTCTTTTCCCGATAGGCTTCGACGCGTACGGACTTCCCACGGAGAATTATGCTATAAAGACGGGAATACATCCGAGAAAAGTTACCGATATGAATATTGCAAAGTTCTCCGACCAGCTTAAGAGAGTCGGATTCTCGTTCGACTGGACGAGAGTAATAGACACCACTCAGGAGGACTATTACAAATGGACGCAGTGGATTTTTCTTAAAATGTTCGAAAAAGGTCTCGTATTCAGAGACAAGACCCTCGTAAACTACTGCCCGTCGTGCAAGGTCGTTCTTTCTAATGAGGATTCGCAGGGCGGTCACTGTGATATCTGCCATTCGGAGATTGTTCAGAAGTCAAAGGACGTTTGGTATCTTCGCATTACAGAATATGCGGACAAACTTTTAGAGGGTCTTAACAGAGTTGATTATCTGCCCAATATTAAACTTCAGCAGATTAACTGGATAGGCAAGTCCACCGGCGCGTTCGTTGATTTTAAAGTCAAGGATACCGATGAAAAACTCGAAATATACACAACCCGTCCCGACACTCTTTTCGGCGTAACGTTCATGGTTATGGCTCCCGAACATCCTCTCATTGATAAATATAAGGATATGATTTCGAATTTCTCCGAGGTAGAGTCGTACAGAGCCGAGTGCGCTAAAAAGACTGAGTTCGAGAGAACGCAGCTTGTAAAGGATAAAACGGGCGTTCGTCTTAACGGCTTCTCTGCAATTAACCCGCTCAACGGCAAGGAGATTCCGATATTTATTTCCGACTACGTAATGATGGGCTACGGTACCGGCGCTATTATGGCGGTTCCCGCGCACGACCAGAGAGACTATGACTTTGCGAAGAAATTCGGCGTAGACATAATCGAGGTTATCAAAGGCGGAGACATTTCGAAAGAAGCCTACACGGGCGACGGCGAAATGGTCAACTCCGGATTCCTTAACGGATATACGAATAAAAAGGATTCAATTGCAAAAGTTCTCGATTACTTAGAGGAGCAGGGAATAGGCAGAAAAGGCGTTCAGTATAAGATGAAGGACTGGGCGTTCAACCGTCAGAGATACTGGGGCGAGCCGATACCCATCGTTCACTGCCCGAAGTGCGGAATGGTTCCCGTGCCTTATGATGAACTTCCTCTTAAACTTCCCAAGATTGAGAATTTCGAACCCGGACAGGACGGTCAGAGCCCGCTTGCAAAAATTGATTCGTTCGTAAACTGCAAATGCCCGAAGTGCGGCGGCGACGCCAAGCGCGAGACGGACACCATGCCCCAGTGGGCGGGTTCGTCGTGGTATTTCTTAAGATATATCGATCCGCATAATCCCAATGCCATCGCAGACCCCGATAAACTTAAATACTGGGGTCAGGTAGATTGGTACAACGGCGGTATGGAGCATGTAACCAGACACCTTATTTATTCGAGATTCTGGCATAAATTCCTCTATGATATCGGTGTAGTTCCTTATGATGAACCCTATGCAAAGAGAACCGCGCAGGGACTTATTTTAGGACCCGACGGCGACAAGATGAGTAAGTCAAAGGGCAACGTCGTTGACCCGAACGAGGTTGTCGACCAGTACGGTGCGGACGTTCTGAGAACCTACGTTCTCTTCATGGGCGACTATGAAAAAGCCGCTCCGTGGTCTGAAAGCAGCGTCAAGGGCTGTAAGAGATTCATAGACAGAATATGGAACCTTCAGGAGATCGTGACCGATTCCGACGAATATTCAAAAGAGCTTGAAGCCTCCATGCATAAACTCATTAAGAAAGTTTCCGAGGATATCGAGAACATGAAGTTCAATACGGCTATTGCCGCATTCATGACTGTTCTCAACGAGATATACGACAAGGGTTCGATTACCAAGGGCGAGCTTAAAACATTGCTTATCCTTCTTAATCCGTTCGCTCCCCATGTTACCGAGGAGGAGTGGAGCGTTCTCAATCTCGGCGGTACGGTTACCGAGCAGTCGTGGCCCGATTACGACGAGGCTAAGTGCGTAGCCGACAGCGTTGAAATCGTTGTTCAGATCTGCGGTAAGATAAGAGCGAGAATGAACATAGATATTTCGCTTTCAGCCGAAGAAGTTATTGCTCTTGCAAAAGAGGACGAGACGATAAAAGCCGAAATCGCAGGCAAGAATATCGTCAAGGAGCTTTACGTTCCCGGTAAACTTGTTAATATCGTAGCAAAATAATAAAGCACTTAAGTGTATTAAAATACCATAACTTTAAAAAATGAAAATAACCGCGGAGAGAACGGAATGCATTTTTCGTTACGCTCTGCGGTTTTTTTGTGTGTTAAATAAATATTCACATAAAATTTACAAACTGTTCTTATATCTGTTGACGGATGTTATACATCTTTTATATAATATATTTTGAAAGGTATCAGATTTTAAGTTACATTTACTGATTTTGGGAGTGGTATATATGCATAATATTACAAAAAAAGCGATAGTTTTTCTGCTCACATTATGCCTTATGCTTTCGTCGGCTGTTTTTACGCCGATATTTGCACAGGACGAAATTCCGGTTTTGAGTAACGAATATTCGGGAGATTATACCGGAATCGGAGCGGCGAGCACAAAGTGGTCGAGCGTTAGTAATTCATATGTTTACATTTCGGACGGTAATTTTGTCAGAGTATTCTTTTCAAACGGAAAACTCGCTGTTTCTGTTTCCGATTCGGACGGCAGTGTTATTTCCGAAAAGGCGCTTGACGCTCCGCTTCCTCTTTTCGGGGGATTTTTTGCAGGGGAGAAGTATAACTTTGCTGTTTTCGGACAGGACAACCCCGATGAGTCCGACGAAGTAACAGTTGTAAAAGTCGTAAAGTATTCTAAGGATTTTAACCGGCTCGGAATATGCGATATTTCAGGAATAAATACGCATAAGCCGTTTGACTCGGGATGTCTGCGTATGGACGAGTACGGCGGCATGCTGTATATTCATACGTCGCATCTTATGTATATGAGCAGCCATGACGGACACAATCATCAGGCAAATATGTCGTTTATTCTTAATGAGGAATCAATGAATCTTAATGATTCTGCAAGCAGGGTTTGGAATTTAGAAACAGGATATGTCAGCCATTCATTTAATCAGTTTATAAAAGTTGATAATTCCGGCGTTTACAGAGTTGACCACGGTGACGCGAATCCCCGCGCTGTGGTTCTCACAAAAGGCGCGCTCGGTTCTGTTTCGGGTAAGACCGCAGGCTTAACACTCGTTGACATTGACGGCAACATCGGGGACAATGAAACGGGTATCAGCGTCGGAGGCATGGAGATTTCAGATTCGAATGTTCTTGTATCCTATTCAAAAACAGACAGAGATGAAAACGGATTTTATTCAAGCTATCACGGAGATATTTATCTCGCTGTTGCCGATAAAAATTTAAATGCGGTCAATACGATTAAAATAACGTCGTACGATTCTTCGTCAGCCGGATACACACCGAGACTTGTTAAAATAAACGATAATCTTTTGGCCCTGATGTGGAATCAAAAAAGTAATGTTTCCGACGAGATTCAGACCGCATACTGTTTTATTGATTCGAACGGAAATCGTATCGGAAATATCGAACTCAGTAAATTTCTCGTTCTCTCCGACTGTCAGCCGACGGTTGATTCACAGATGAACGTAGTATGGTACGCAGGCGACGGAAGCAGTTTAACGAATTATTACATTAATCCCGCCTGTGCTCTCAAATCATTAAAAACCGGCGTATATTCTCATTCGTCGGCAGTGACGAATGACATAGAGCCGACCTGTACGAAATCCGGCATTAAGGGAATTAAATACTGCTCAGAGTGTCATGCCGTATTGGACGACGGCGAATATGCAGAGCCTCTCGGTCATGATTTTTCGGACGGAGTATGTAAAAGATGCGGTATGCAGAGCCCGTGCGCGTGGTTTAAATCATCGATTGACGAGGAAAATAATACGTATACGCTTACCATAGGCGCAAAAAATGCTGATTTTGCATCGTCTGTCGTAACCGGATTTACGATTCCGAACGGCTTGTCTTTTTCCGAACTTAATATGCCAGATGACGCATGTTCGGGAAGTATACAGGCCAGCTCGAGCGGAAAGTATCTTCAGCTGAGATTTATGCCCGACGAAAACGGCGGAAATCAATATATTTTTGCAGAGATTGTTTTTAATATCAATACGCGTTTTGATAAATACAGCTTTGTTTCCGATTCGTCAATTACGCCGCTATGGAAAGAACACGGAAAGGAAAATGTTTTTCTTTTGGCTGATTATACGGATTCCGACTCCGAAACTCCGACAGAGTGCAGTCATGAAAAGACTGAGATCCGCGGTGAAACAGCACCGACATGTACGCAGGACGGAAGCACCGGAACTGTCGTCTGCTCATTGTGCGGAGAGGTTATTTCACAGCCTAAAGTAATTCCCGCGCTCGGGCATTCGTTTGAAAACGGTATTTGTACGATCTGCTCGGCTGAGGAGCCGTCAACAAAGCCCGAGCCGGTAACAGACCCCGATACTTCGGTAACAGAAAAGCCCGATAACACCGAACCTTCGACGGACAAAGACAAGCCTGCGGACAGTGAAAACACGGGACTTGAAACTGTCAGCGGAAGTTACATTACGGTAGATTACGAGAATAAGATTATAAAGGTTAAGCCTCCGAAAGCGGGCGGAATTACACAGCAGGATTTTGATTCGCAGTTTGTTTCCTCCATTTTGGATTCGGCACAGAGCTCACTGATAAAAAACGGCAATGTTCTTACGTTTTTCAATGAAAAATATGTAATAATCGTTATGGGTGACGTAAACTCCGACGGTAAAATAACTGCTGCGGATGCGCGCGCAATGCTTAGAATTGCTTCAAAGCTCGATAATGCGAACGCTATGGACTTGTCTGCGGGTGATTTGAATTCGGACGGTAAGATATCCGCGTCGGAAGCGAGAAACGCACTGAGATTTTCAGCGAGACTCAGCCCTGAACTTTTTTAAAAATTTTTTAACGGTATTCTTTATAATATATAAAGACATCACCCCGAAAGCTCCTGATACTTTCGGGGTGTGTTAATGTTATGATTTTTTGTTTTTTTGAGTTCGGACGGATTTATAAGAACCTAATGTATGGATAAGTTACCTATAAGTTATATAATTAGTACATTATATATATTTTCATTCTTTAATGAATTAGTCTATATAAAACGTGAAAAAATAAGATATTATCTCATTAAATAGTATATTACGGAGATATATCTTATGATAAAGTTAAATGTTCTGAATCTGTTGGAACAAAAGGGAAAAACAAAGTATTGGCTGTATAAGCAAATGGGGATGAGTTATCAGAATTTCAGCCGTATGATTAACAATCAGACAAAATCGATACAGTATGATAATATCGAGGCGCTGTGCGTTATATTCTCATGCACGCCGAACGAATTGTTTACGATAACCGATGATGAAGAGACCTCAAAGGGGTAATTAGAATTGTCAGACAGGGTGACGACAGAAAGCCGAATATTCAGAGAGGAAGGCAAATCGTACTGGACGGGTGAACTGCGCCATGTTCCTATACGCGGGCAGTCGAGCGTAGAGATTTATACCGGCAGAAAGAAATCGGATGTGCGAGCGGTTTTATCACGGCGCAGACGCGAGGTAAAAATTAATGACAAAATTATGAGGGATCCTTTTCTGACTCTCCCCGAGCTTGCCGGGCTGTGCATAGATTTGATTGACAGCGAATTTGTACGTGATAATTTCGGTACGCTTGATTTTGTTATTCCCGATATTCCCGCGGTGGCGGCAGGGGAGGATGACATTCTGTTCTGCGCAAACAGTTTACTGCTTTCGGGCAAAAATATGTCTGAGACTAAACAGTTTGTCATGTTTATTTATTCGTGCTTAAAACGCTGTAAAGCCGTTTTGGGGTTTACCGATGTCCCGTCGAGAAATTTCGGAGTTTATATCCATGATAAAAATACTTTTGAGCCCGCTTATTTAAAAACAAACGAGAGAAACCGCGTAATGAAAGAAGCGCTGAGAATTTACGGTGAGTCAAAACCTTACTATAATCTCGGTTCTTCGGTCATGTTTATGATGTATACGGGTCTTACTCCGGGAGAACTGGCAGCCTTAAAAACCAACTCTTCAGACGACGGCTTTTTGAATGTTAATTCTGCGTGTATTTCTTTCCGCGGAGATTTTTCCGATTTGTCGGGCAATATTGAATTGCCGTTCGAACGCAGAATTCTGCTTACGAAATCGGCGAAAAATCTTATCGGCGAAGTGTTTGCATCTCTGCCGAGATACGAGGAAATGAAAAATTCCGACGGGGCGTCAAGATTTAAAAGAAGTATCTGCGTGACGTATGATGCGGTGCTTAAAAATACGATGCTGTATTCTAAGTATTCAAAATTCGGAATTGCCGTTTTGAGGAATACATTTGCATTTAACTGTCTTCGCAACGGTGTTGATATTTCTGAATTATCCGTAATGCTCGGGCATCCGAACGTTGAATTTACAAAAACCGTTTATTATTCGTATATATATTGAATAAATCCCGAAACCGTATTTGACGCACGGCTTCGGGATTATATTATTTGTATTAGAATTTAATTTAATATTCTGCGGTTTTGAGCGTGAGTGAAAGTATGCGTTTAACGCATGCTTCGAGGTCGGCTCTCGTGATTTTGCCCGAGTCGAGAGCCTGTCTTAATTCTTTCGGGTCGCCTTCGCCCATCTTCATGTCTCCGCCTGCGAGAATGTCGTCGGAATGTAAGCTTGCCGCGCCCCAGTCGGTCGTTACCATGCCGTTAAAGCCCCATTCGTTTCTGAGCATTTCGGTGAGAAGCTCATAGCTTTGTGAAGTGTGCTGACCGTTGATTCTGTTGTACGAGGACATGATGCACCACGGGTCGGCTTCTCTGACAACTATTTCAAAGCCTTTTAAATAAATCTCTCTTAACGCTCTTTCGGAAACTCTCGAATCGGATTCAAAACGGTTTGACTCTCTGTTATTGCACGCGAAATGCTTAACCGCCGCCGCGGCTTTATTTGACTGAATACCGCGTACTTCCGCAGCACAGCACTTGCCTGCGAGAACGGGATCCTCGGAAAAATATTCGAAGTTGCGTCCGCACAGAGGGTTTCTGTGTATGTTCATTGCAGGGGCGAGCCATACGCCGAGGTTATTTTCTCTGAGTTCCGCTCCGCCCGCTTTGCCGACTTCGTATATAAGGTCGGTATTCCATGTACATGCAAGCAGGGCTGCGCACGGCCATGCGGTAGTCGGTACTCCGGTCTTTTCGTTGAGTCTTATGCCCGCAGGACCGTCGGCTGTCGGAACGGCGGGAACATTGAGTCTCTTAAGTCCGCCGAACGCGCCCGTGTTGCATACGCCGGACTGGTTCTGATGTCCGCCGGTGAACTCAATAAGCTCGTCGTCGGTGAACTGCTTTACAAATTCGTCAAGAGTAATGCTTTCGCCGACTTCGTCGAACATGACGGTCGTTTCGGGAGCCTTTGCCGGCGAAAGAATGTTTTTGCCCGAGTGGTATTTTTCCTCGCCCTGAGGAAGAGTTTCAAACGTGCCGTCGGACAGCAGACGTTTTTCGAGTTTGAACGGGCGTAAAAGCTCTGTCAGCTGTTTAACCGTAACGTCGGAATCGAGTATGTATTTATAGTCTAATTCCTTTACGTTTCTTACGCTGTTTCCGATAAAGAATTTATATTCTCCCTTTTCGAGAATATACGCGGATTTTTTGATTTTGCCGAGGTCGTCATAGCTTGCCATATCGTTTACTTCAAAGCACAGCGTGACGGTTTCGCTCTCGCCGGGGGAGAGGAGCTTTGTTTTCTTAAATGCGGCAAGCTCCTTTGCGGGTTTTAACAATTTGCCCTGCGGGGCGGAGTAGTAAAGCTGTACGACTTCCTTGCCGGAAGCTTTGCCGGTATTTTTAACGGTTACGGCAGCGATTATTTTGCCGTCGGACTCACCGCATAACGTGCCGGAGAATTCGAATGAAGTATATGAAAGTCCGAATCCGAATTCATAACGAACTTTGTCGTACGCTCCGGGAATCGTTTCGAAATAGCGGTAGCCTACATATATGTCGTCAAAATAATCGAGATGCTCGAAGCCCTCGGGAAACTCGGCGGCATTCTGATAAAAGTCGTATGATTTGGGGATGGTATCGCCCATTTTGCCCGAGGGGTTGACGTCGCCGCATATAATGTCGGCGATTACGGCTCCGCCCTCAAGTCCGCCCTGGAATCCGTATATTAAAGCGGAAACGTTTTTATTGTCGGCGAAATACTCGCAGTCCATGATTCCGCCGGAATTGAGAACGACGACGGTTTTTTTAAACGAGGAGGAAACCCTGTCGATAAGGCTTTTTTCAACGTCGGACAGATAGTAGTCGTTCGGCGTTGCCTTGCGGTCTACGCCCTCTGCGGAGAAACGGCTTAACGTGATAACGGCGGTGTCTGCGTTTTTCGACGCGTCCGAAATGAGCGAATCGGGAGCGTCGGCTTCCGTTACGTGCATGCTTGCGAACGTGTCGTAAATTATATCGTCCTTTTCCTTGCAGAATGACATTGCGTTGACTTTGTCCCATGTCTTTTCTATCTGCGCTCTTGTCGGAATTTTTTTGCTTTCTTCTTTTACGTATTCCTTATAATAATCGACGCAGGGCATGTATATTTTAACCTTGCCCTCTTTTTCTTTTTCGGCGAAGCCCTCGTATATATTTGTTATGTGCGAAGTGAAAACGTCTCCGCTTCCTCCGCCTCCTTTGATGTATTCGATAGTCGCTTTGCCGAAGAGAGCGATGCGCGTGCCTCTCTTTAACGGCAGGGCGTTGTTTTCATTCTTTAAAAGAACCATGCCTTCGCCCGCAGCTGTTCTCGAAAGAGCGATATGCTCCTTTGAACCGGTGACTTTTCTGCCGTCCTTTCCGAGCGGAATGCACGGCTGGTATCTGAATCTTGCGTACTTATCCATATAAAAACTCCTAAACAGTATTTTGCAATTGCATTATAAAGTATATTAATATATAAATCAAGTACGCCTTTGTGATTTTTACCGTCAATTTTCCTAAAAAGCGTTGAATAATGCCGAACTTTGTTATATACTGTAAAAAGCACATGACGGAGGTATAGATATGAAAAAATTTTTTAATGAATTTAAGGAATTTGCAATGAAGGGCAACATTGTCGACATGGCGCTGGGCGTTGTTATCGGTTCCGCATTCGGAAAAATCGTTTCCTCTCTTGTTTCCGATATTATCACACCGCTTATCAGTCTGCTTACGGGCGAGGTTTCGCTCACGGGACTTAAATATGTTTTTAAACCCGAAGCGCTCGACTCTGCGGGAAACGTTATTCAGCAGGAGATAGCCCTCAATTACGGTAATTTCATTCAGAGCGTTATTGACTTCTTTATAATCGCGCTGTCAATTTTCCTTGTACTTAAAATACTTATGAGCGTTAAGAATAAGTTTGAGACGCTTATGAAGAAAGAGAAAGAGGAAAAAGAAGAGGAAGAAGAGAAAAAGCCGACTCAGGAGGAACTTCTCGAGGAGATAAGAGATTTGCTTAAAGCGCAGAACGAGAAAAAAGAATAAGCCTGTATTTAACAGATGTAACGGACGGAATCGGAGTAAAACCGAATCCGTCTTTTTATTTGTGAACGTTGTGTAAACTTTAAGCTTCGTAAGAATTTATTCAAATTTAATCAACAGAATATAGCAAAAGAGAGTCGAACCCCATAAGCCCAAAACGCACCGTCTCACGCCTCTGAGAACGGTTTTTTCCTTGAAATACGCCAGTATTCCTGCGAAAAAGAACCGTCCCCATAGTCGCAATCCGCTGTATTTTGGGTGCGAAGCAGTTTATATCAATCATATTTTCGTTTCGGCAAGGCAAAGGAACGCCGGAAGCCTAACGGCTTTCAAGTTTCTTTAACGCAATCGAAGCGGAAAGAGGGTGGATATAAACCTTATGAGTTCGACTCTCTTTTGCTATAC
>JALEQX010000054.1 GCA_022763825.1 Oscillospiraceae bacterium
CATATCCTCCGGCATGGGAGCCGTAAAGGTCATTTTCTCGTTTGTCACCGGGTGAATCAGCGTCAGTTTTCCGCAGTGGAGCGCGGCTCTGTTTATCGAAAAATCCGTACTCGAATACATTTCGTCTCCCGCGAGAGGCGCGCCTATTGACGAAAAGTGAACGCGTATCTGGTGAGTTCTGCCCGTTTCGAGCGTAACGCATACGAGGGTGCGTTTGCCGTCGCTTGATACGGGAGTATAGTGCGTTACAGCCTCGTCGCCGATATTGCCGTCAGAGACCGCCCTGAGCGATTTCATGGGGTCGGGTCTGTATATTCGTTTGTTTATAGTCCCGGGCGAATCAAAATACCCTCCGGCAACGGCAAGATATTCTTTTTCATACTTATCGGGCAGAAATGCGGCCGCGTATTTGTTCATAGCGAGCAGGACGAGCCCGGATGTCTGTTTGTCGAGTCTGCCGACCGCGCGGAACGATACGTTTTTACCTTTGTTTTTAAGATATCCCGCCGCCGCGTTTGCAAGTGTGTCGCCCTGATGGTTATGCGTGGGGTGAACGGCAAGCCCAGCAGGTTTGTTGACAACCATAATGTCGTCGTCCTCGTATACGATATCAAGCGGAAAATCCGTCGGTTCGATTTCGTTTTTGTCGTCGGGAATGTTTACGCTCAGTATGTCGCCGGCTTTTATTCTGTCGATTGTTCTGATGTGACTGCCGTTCAGCTGAATTCCGTCGGGAATCTGTTTCAGAACGGAAACGAGACGACACGAAAATTTCTTTTCTCCCCGTAAAAAATGCACGACCTTTTTGCCGTCGTAACTGTCGGGGATTATATATTCCAAATATCTTGACAACACTATCACCGCAGTATATTATATATGATTTTTATGTAAGAGTAAATAAAAAAATGACTGTGCCGAACGCACAGAAAAAAAAGCCGCAGGCGTTAAAACTGCGGCTCGGTATTTATTTTATTCTCCGAGTTTCTCTGCTTTGTCGTAGAGTTTCTCAATGCACTCTTTGCAGATCTTCTGTCCGTTGTACTCAACAATGTTGTCAAGTCCCTTACAGAAAATGCAAGACGGTGAGTACTTGCGAAGAATGATTTTGTCGTCGTCTACAAAGACCTCAAGTGCATCCGAAGAATCCATAAGATTCATGGTGCGGCGAAGTTCCATAGGGATAACGAAACGGCCGACTGCGTCGATCGTTCTAACAATACCGGTTGATTTCATAATTAAACGCCTCCAACAAAAATATTAACGCCCTTGTATTTTAGCATAAAAAAAGCTACTTGTCAATAATTATTTGTATTTGTAAAAAAGTGGTTCACTGTGTCGTTTTTTATGCATCTTTAGTGTGATTTGTGAATTATAAGGCGCATTTTGTGAACAGACTTTTGGAAAATGTTGATTATTTGTGCATAAAAATTGAATTTATACAGTAAAAATAAAACAAGAAAAAAACAAAAAAAATAATATTTTTCGATTTTTTATAAAATTTTTTTTCAATATATTATAGTTTTTGTCGTTTATTTTCTGTATAATTAAAAAAGGGTGATGATAATGCAGGCATCGGCATATAAATGTCCCGCATGCGGACGGGGTATATCCTTCGATCCGGAATCGGGTAAATTTGTTTGCGAATTTTGTAATAACGTGTATACTGCTGAACAGATTGAAAACGACGAAAATAAAAAGGACGTCGATTATTCTCAGTTCAGTGAGTATGTTTGTCCCAACTGCGGAGCGCAAGTCGTAATGGACGCAACGGACGCCGCGGGATTCTGTTATTTCTGCGACAGTCCCGTTGTGATGAACAGTAGACTTACGGGCGAGTTTAAGCCGGACGGAATAATTCCGTTTAAAATTTCAAAGGAATTTGCACAGCAGAAATTTGACGAGATGAAAAAAAAGAAAAAGTTTCTGCCTAAGGGGTTCGGCGACGACAAAAAGAACAGTTCGCTTAAAGGTATATACATGCCGTACAGGCTTATTGATTCTCTGTCGGACGGTACGATGACCGCCCAGTCGAAAGAGGTTAATGTCTGGACGGACGGCGAGACCGAGTATACTGAGACGATAACTTACCGGCATTTCAGACAGGGCGAGGTAAAGTCACTGGGCATATCCCAGTTTGCGCTGAAGGGCGAGGATAAGAAGCTGATGTCTAACGTCTGCCCGTATACGAGGGATTCGATAATACCGTTCTCTACGTCGTATCTGTCGGGCTTTTTTGCCGAGAAAAACGATATCAGCGAAGAAGAAATGAAGCCCGAGGTAGAGGGTAAAATAAAAGGGCTGGTACGCTCTCAGCTGTCATCAACGATACCGCATTCTATTACTATAACCGAGTCGTTCGACGTCGATATTAAAAACGAGGACTGGAAATACGTTTTACTGCCTATATGGGTCAGCACGTATAAGCATGAGGGCAAGATATATACATACGCCATGAACGGCGAAACAGGCAAGATATGCGGAGAACTTCCCGTTTCCAAACAGAAACTGGCGGGGCTCGCGGCGGGCTGTTTTGCGGGCGCGGGAATAATCGCATCGTTCTTATCAATGCTTTTTATGGGAGGTATACTCTGATGAAAAGAATGAATAGGATAATATGCGTAACGTTTTCCGTTTTAGTATTAATATGTATAGCTTCGCTGACTGTTTTCGGTGCAAATACCGTTATAGACGACAGGTCCGGATTTTTATTTGAATCCGAAAAAAACGAATGCATGGATATTATTAAAGAGGTTTCGGCGAAATACAATATCAACATTCATATCGTAACGGATGATTTCTATGACGGTACATACGACGATGCGGGCAAGGATTTCGCGTTCGACTATTACCGAGATATATACGGTGACAGCGTGGTAAACGGCGTTATACTGGCTGTAGATAATTTAGGCGGCGCGGGTAACAGATATGTTTACATACTCGCTTCGGGTATATGCTCCGAGCATATCAATGAATACGATATCGACGATATAACGCTTGAACTGCAAAACTATATTGTCGACGACGACATAAAGGGATGCATTGTTTACTTTCTCAACAGCGTCGATTATTATATGAATAAAGAACCGACGACAGAGGATTACGGATATTATGACAATGATTATAATAATTCGGATGATAATTATGACTATGATTCCTCGTCGTACAGAATTGCCTCCATAAAGGCAAACGCCGGTAAAATAATATTATTCGGCCTAATCGGCGGAATTGCGGGCGCGGTTGTCTCCGTGCTGATTGTTACACGCGGATACAAGCAGTTCGGCGTGGTAAAGGGAATCGACGCAAACGCGGTTTCAAGCGTACATCTTAACGCTTCAACGGACAACGTTATAAACAGAGTCGTCACTACGAGACATATTCCCAAAGACCCGCCCCCGGATAGTCATTCTGACGGCGGACATTCGTCCGGATTCTCGGGCGGAAGCTCGTCAGACGGCTTCTCCGGCGGAGGCAGAGGATTCTGATATAGCAAAAGGGAGTCGAACCCCATAAGCCCAAAACGCACCGGCTCACGCCTCTGAGAACGGTTTTTCCCTTGAAATATATAATAAAAAGGTTTCGATGTTAATTCTTCGAAACCTTTTTTGTATCAGCATTTTAATGTGTTGAGATATTGTTTTGTTTCATCCGAAATGCGGAAGCTTTCTCTCGCTTTCTGAATCGACTTGTTGTGAGTCCATCTGTCAAGCTTTCGTTCCTTTATAATTTCAATCGCCGAATCATATCTCTTTGTCAGAGCTTCGGCAAAGTACCACGCCTGAGCCGTTTTAATATAGTATTCTTCGCTTTTTATATCGGAAACGGCGTTTAACTGCGACGGGTCGAAAACGTCCGTTGATAAAAGTGACATCAGCGTGATAATGCCGTATCTTACGGTGTAGGTTTTGTCCGATTTGAGCCATTCCAAAGCCGAAACCAAAATGCTGTCGGGGTGTTTTAAGAATACTTTGGGTTTCATGGCGTCGCATGTCGCCCAGTTGTCGACGAACGGCAGAAACGCGTTTACGCGCGATAAACACTCGTCATAATCCTTTATCATTGCGATAATAAACGCGTGGAGGTTATTTTCGTCGTAATACTTATGCGGTAGGTTCGATAAAAACTCCTCGGGCAGTCCCGACTTAAAAATCTCCTTTGCGTACGCTCTGAGTGCGGGTGTTCTCACGCCGATTATCGTTTCTTTGCCGACGGTCGGTATTAATTTAGAATGAAAATCGCGGTACTTTTCGTCGCTTAAATCAAAAAGCGTCTGTCTGATTTCTTCGGATGAATAACCGCTCATGAGTACATTTTCCTTATTATAAAGTTAATAGCTTTAAGAGGAAACATACGGCTTAAAAATACCTCCGCTTTCGAAACCGCTCCGACGGTTATGCGAAGAGGGGGATCGTTTTTCGTTGCCGCCGTGAATACTTCCCTTGCCACGGTTACGGGGTCTTTGCCGTTCTGCTCGTCCTTTGCCATTTTACCGATTGAACGCATGCTCGCAGATTTGTTTCCGTTTGCGTCGCTGTCCTCTATGACTCTCGCGGAGGTAAAATCCGTCTTTGTGTCGCCCGGGAGAATCGCCGTGACTCTGATTCCGAACGGACGAACCTCCGTGTCGAGCGCACGTGAAAATACCTCGACCGCGCTTTTTACAGCCGAGTACATTGCCTGATAGGGCAGGGGCATTATCGCGCCGACTGACGAGATGTTGATAATTCTGCCTCCCGATTTTTTCATATACGGGATTATCATTTTGCAAAGAACGGCAACGCTTGTAAAGTCGGTTCTGACTATCGACTCTATCGACTCTACGCTTGCATCCTCAATTGCTCCCGCAATGCCGAATCCCGCATTATTCACGAGAATGTCGATATGTCCCTCTTTTTTATATATATCATCAAATACAGCGGACATGGCTTCGTAATTGTTTACGTCGCCCTTTACGGATGTAAATTTATCGCTTTGAAATTCACGTCTTGCGACCCCGTAGACTTTATATCCTCTGTCGGAAAAATATTCTGCACTGACGCGTCCTATCCCGGACGACGCGCCCGTTATTATCACTGTTTTCAAGAAAATCACCTCAAGGATTATTTTAGTAATATATAATAAGTTTGTCAACAAAGATGATGTAAACAATACGTGATTTTATCGTTTTAGCCGAAAATAACGCACGGTATTGAATACTTAAAATTATTATGATAAAATAATCGTCGGGAGTGTGATTACGGATGTATAAAAATATGCTTGACGATATAGGTCTTATTGCAAAAACTGACGCGCAGGTCGCCGACGCTATGCAGAAAGAGCTTGAGCGTCAGAGAAGAAATATAGAGCTTATAGCAAGCGAAAACATCGTTTCCCCCGCGGTCATGGCGGCGGCGGGAAGCGTGCTTACAAATAAATACGCAGAGGGTTATCCCGGCAAGAGATACTACGGCGGTTGTCAGGATGTCGACATCGTCGAGAATCTTGCGATAGAGAGAGCGTGCAGGCTTTTCGGCGCGAAATTTGCCAACGTTCAGCCTCACAGCGGCTCGCAGGCGAATATGGCGGTTTACTTCTCGCTTCTTGAACCGGGTGATACCGTAATGGGCATGGATCTCTCGCAGGGCGGACACCTCACTCACGGAAGCCCCGTAAATTTCAGCGGACGTCTTTATAACTTTGTTTCGTACGGCGTAAACGACGACGGATATATAGATTATTACGCTCTTGCCGATAAGGTTGCCGAAATTAAACCTAAAATGATAGTAGCGGGCGCGAGCGCGTACCCGAGAGAAATTCGTTTCGACATGCTCGCCGATATAGCGCACGAAAACGGCGCGCTTTTAATGGTAGATATGGCGCATATCGCCGGACTTGTCGCGGGCGGAGTTCACATGAATCCCGTAGAGTACGCGGACGTTGTTACCTCTACTACGCATAAGACGTTAAGAGGACCGAGAGGCGGTCTTATTCTTACAAATAACGAGGAATACGCAAAGAAGATAAATAAAAATATATTTCCCGGAATTCAGGGCGGACCGCTTGAGCATATTATTGCGGCTAAGGCTGTTTGCTTCGGCGAAGCTCTGACGGATTCGTTCAGAAGCTATGCGGCGTCTGTCGTCGCCAACGCAAAGGCTCTTGCCGAGGCTCTGGATGCAAGAGGAGTTAAAATGGTTTCGGGCGGAACGGACAATCACCTAATTCTTATCGACCTCTCCGACGAGGAATGCACGGGCAAGGAGCTTGAAAACAAGCTTGACGAGGTATGTATCACCGTTAATAAGAATACCGTTCCCAACGAAAAGCGCAGTCCGTTTATCACGAGCGGAATCCGCATCGGCACACCCGCAGTTACGACGAGAGGTATGGGTACGTCCGATATGAAGGTTATCGCCGACTGTATCGCCGACTGCATATATGATTTTGACAATAAAAAAGAGGAGATTGCAAACAGGGTCAAGGCTCTTACGGACAAATATCCTCTTTACGAATAATTAGTATTTATTAATTAAAAGCAAAGACGCTTTCTCTTGTGAGGGGAAGCGTTTTTTATGAGGTGTTTAATTATGAAGAAGATTATAGCAAAAGGGAGTCGAACTCATAAGGTTTATATCCACCCTCTTTCCGCTTCGACTGCGTTAAAGAAACTTGAAAGCCGTTAGGCTTCCTGCGTTCCTTTGCCTTGCCGAAACAAAAATATGATGAATATAAACTGCTTCGCACCCAAAATACAGCGGATTGCGTCTATGGGGACGGTTCTTTTCCGCAGGAATACTGCCGTATTTTAAGGAAAAAACCGTTCTCAGAGGCGTGAGACGGTGCGTTTTGGGCTTATGGGGTTCGGCTCTCTTTTGCTATAGGCATATGCGCGCTGTATGATTATGAAAAGGAATCTGTATGGATGCTTCCCGGTTATATGAAAGGAATAGAAAAAGCGGGAGGCGCGCCGATTATTCTGCCCTTGACAGACGACAGGGAGGTGCTTATCTCCGTACTTAAAAAC
>JALEQX010000068.1 GCA_022763825.1 Oscillospiraceae bacterium
TTATAAAAAACGAATACAATGTCGAACCGGATTATCCGTTTGACGACGAAAACGCCGTGTTCAGGCACAGGAGCAACCGAAAATGGTTTGCGCTGGTGATGAACATTCGGCGTGACAGACTTCTGCCCGGCGAGGACGGAAATATTGACGTCGTAAACGTAAAATGCGACCCGATACTGACAGGCTCCGTCCGCGACGGCAGAACGATTTTCCCCGCGTATCACATGAATAAAAATCTGTGGATTTCGATAATTTTAGACAAAGAAACGGACAGCGAAACGGTGAAAAACCTCGTCGGATTAAGCTATGAACTGACAGCAGGAAGTAAAAAATAATTAACAGACACTCTGTAATACCTGAACAAACAATAATTTGTCTCGGCAAATTATTGTTTACAGCGTTTCGTATCCCGGAATCTTGTGTATTTCGGGCAAAATTCCGACATCCTTTCCCGAGAGTCTGTAATTCTGGAACATATCGTATCCCGGCAGGACATTGCCCTCAATCAGCACGGGTTTGTCTGCGGTAACCGCGACGTCCCAGCCGATATATCCGACCTCGGGTACAACGTCGGCGCCCTTTTTGCACAGTTCGACAGCCTCTTTGTGCATGGGAACCTCAAACGATGTAACGTCGACGCCCGTCAGCGGATGTTTATCATAGAAAAGTCCCGTTTTATCGCAGAAAGCCTTGGACGCGGACTTTCCGTTTTTATCGAGAAGGATGTACATTCCTCCGCTCGTAATATTGTCAACGTCCTTCGTTCCGTTACCGAATCTCAGCAGCGAATAAAGATAGTGAACATCGCCGTTTTTGTCTCTTAATGTTACGATACGGACGGAATTTACACTCTTCGGGCAGAGCTCGTTCATTTTTTCGTGCTGTTCAATCTTCTGCTCAATGAGTACCTGACCGTTTGATTTAAGCTCGTTATAAAGCGAATTAAAATCCGTATTATCGTCCGTGTCAACTTTTTTAATCATCTGACCGCCGAACGAACGCGGATATTTTGCAAATACCGTTTTATGTTTTTTGCAGAAATTTTTAAACTCTTTTTCGTCAGCTTTTTCGAGATTGAGCCACTCTCTGCCGATAAAATCGGAGAAAGCCTCGTCGAACTTGAGTTTATCTTTAAACATGCACGTAAACTCGGGATTGTTCGCCTGCTTTGAAAGCGCGACGTTTTTGTTGTAAGTCAGGAACGTTTCGCGTTTTTTGCCCTTGACCTTTGCGAAACCGAAAACCGTGTAGTCGAGATAGCCGATACCGTATTTAAGCGCGCATGCACACATGTCGGCGGCGGTCGAAACCCGGTTAGCGCCGTAATTTTCGTGAATCTGGGAGATGTACATATTCATACGCTTGAGGCTCATTGACTTGACTCTCGCCGTTAAATTTTTTAAACTGCTCATAATAAAACCCGCCTTTAAGAATGCCGTCGGCGATTTTCGTCGGCGGCAATCATATAGTTTCATACTATATGATAAAAATATCTTTCGAAATGATTATATCAAATATATTATAACAAAGCAAGCAAAAAACATTTGCAAATTTTATTTCGGAGGTATTTTTATGTAAGAAAAAATCCTGTCGGTTTGTGCTCCGACGGGATTTTCTTTATAATATCCTGTTTGCAAAAAAACTTATATCAAAAAAAGGGCATAAGCGTTTATTTTTTAAGCAATTCTTTCATTCTCTTTGCGGCTTCTTTCGTATCGTCGGGGTCGCCGAACATTGAGAGTCTGAAGTAGCCCTCTCCGCATTTGCCGAAGCCCTCGCCCGGAGTGCCGACGATCTGCGCCTTGTTTAAAAGCAAATCGAACATCTCCCAGCTTGACATACCGTCGGGGCATCTGAACCAGATATACGGCGCGTTTTTGCCGCCGCAGTACCATATTCCGAGCTCGTCGAGAGCGTCCATCAGCACCTTCGCGTTGCGCTTGTAAACGGCTATGTTTTCGTGAATTTCTTTAAGTCCGTTTTCTGTAAATACAGACGCGCCGCCGCGCTGGAGAATGTACGAAACGCCGTTAGTCTTAGTCGTGCGGTTGCGTACCCACATGGCGTTGAAATTCATTCCCTCGCGTTCGAGCGTTTTCGGAATAACGGTATATCCGCATCTCGTGCCGGTAAATCCCGCAGTCTTTGAAAGCGAGCTTATCTCGATAGCGCAGGTACGGCTTCCCTCGATTTCGTAAATGCTGTGAGGAAGTCCCTCCTCCTCGATAAACGCCTCGTATGCCGCGTCGAAAATGATAATCGAGCCGTTTTCGTTCGCGTAGTCGACCCAAAGCTTGAGTTTTTCTTTTGTAAATACCGCGCCCGTCGGGGTGTTGGGCGAGCAGATATAAATCAAATCCGCCTTAACGTCCTTATCGGGAACGGGAGCAAAGCCTACCGAAGCGTCGGAGGGGAAGTGGATTATCTTATGACCCGCTATAATATTTGCGTCGACATACGCGGGGTATGCGGGCTCCATTATGAGTGTAGTGTTATCCGAATCGAATAAATCGAGGATATCGCCCAGTTCGTCGCTTGCTCCGGAGGATACGAATACCTCGTCGTTTTCGAGGTCGATTCCTCTTGATTTATAATAATTTTGAACGGCGTCCTTGTAAAAATCGGCTCCGCATTCGGGCATATAGCCGTGAAAAGTCGATTTGTCCGCCTGATCGTCGACAGCCTTGTGAAGCGCGGTGATAACCTCATTGCAAAGCGGAAGCGTAACGTCGCCTATACCGAGTCTTAATAAATGCGTTCCGGGGTTTGAATCCGTATACGCCTTTGTTTTCTGCGCGATATTGTAGAAAAGATATGAGCTTTTAAGCTCGGAATAATGCCTGTTTGGTTTAATCATCTATGGTCTCTCCTTCGTAAATCATAGCGGCGGGGCCTGTCATTGTTACCGAATAATCTGACGAAACGCTTATAAACAGCGAACCGCCGTCGAGCACGACCTCAACATCCTCGTCAGCCGGGCAGAAGCCGAGACTGACAGCCGCCGAAACGGACGCGCACGCGCCTGTTCCGCACGCCATGGTAATACCGCTTCCGCGCTCCCAGACTCTCATTCGGATTTTATTTTTATTTATAACGCTTACGAATTCGACATTGACTCCGCCGGGGAAGGCGTCGTGCCTCTCCATAGCCGAACCCGTCGTTGTAAGCGGAGCGTTTTCTGCGTTTTCGACAAATACGACAGCGTGAGGATTGCCCATTGAAACGGGTACGTATTCGACCGTTTCACCGAGAACTTCAATTTTATTTTTCTTACCGACGACGGCTTTGCCCATGTCGACCCTGACGGACGAAACCCTGCCGTTTTCGACGTTTAATTTAAGAATTTTAATGCCCGAAAGCGTCTCTACCGTGATTTCGGTCTTATCGGTATAGCCCTTGTCGTAGACGTACTTGCCCACGCATCTTATACCGTTTCCGCACATCATTGCCTCGCTTCCGTCGGCGTTGAAAATACGCATTTTAAAGTCTGCGGTTTTTGACGGCAGAATCCATATCATACCGTCGCTTCCCGCGCCGAAATGGCGTTCGGAAAGTTTAATCGAAAGCTCTTCGGGGTTTTTCGGTTCCTCGGTTGAATATACGTAAAGATAATCGTTTCCGAGCCCGTGCATTTTTGTGAATTTCATGTTTTCTCCTCTTGAACAATAATTCAAATCATTTTAAAACATAAGCTGTTTATGCAGGTAAAGACAGATAATTTTTACAATAATTTTAATTTAATTATCATCAGAATCCGAACAAACTCATTTCCTCTCACTGACTTCTGCACACAATCACTGTAAAAATAATTTATATAAGTAAATTATTTTTTCGCGTGCTTGAGCGCGGCTGCGATAAATCCCTTAAACAGCGGGTGCGCCTTATTGGGACGAGACTTAAACTCGGGGTGATACTGAACTCCGACGTAGAAATCTCTGTCGGTAATCTCGACCGTCTCTACGAGTCTGCCGTCGGGCGAAAGTCCCGAAAGAGTCAGCCCGTTCGAGGTCAGCATTTCGCGGTAATCGTTATTGAATTCATAACGGTGACGGTGGCGTTCGGAAATATTATTCGAATTATAACAGCGCTCCATCGTCGTACCCTCTTTGATAACGCAGGGGTACGCGCCGAGTCTCAATGTACCGCCCTTGTCGATATCGTTGCTCTGTCCGGGCATGAAGTCGATGACCTTGTGCTTGCCGAGCTCGTCGAATTCGCCCGAATTCGCGTCGGAGATACCGCAGACGTTTCTTGTATATTCGATAACGGCAATCTGCATGCCGAGACAAATTCCAAAGTAGGGGATATCCGTCTCTCTTGCGAATTTTGCGGCAAGAATCATTCCGTCGATTCCTCTGCCTCCGAATCCGCCGGGGACGATGATTCCGTCAAGTCCGCCGAGAACGGACGTGTAATTGTCGTTCGTAATCGTCTCCGAATCTATCCACTCTATATCAATGTGAGTGTTGAGCGTGTAGCCGGCGTGGCGCATTGCCTCCGCAACGGACAGGTACGCGTCGTGAAGCTGAACGTACTTGCCGACAAGTCCGATTTTAACATGGTCGTCTCTGTTTTTGATTCTCTCAACCATATCCGTCCACTCCGCAAGATCGGGCGCGGGCGCGTCAATGCCTAACTCACGGCAGACGACGGACGAGAAATTCGCCTTTTCGAGCATGAGAGGAGCCTCGTACAAAAACGGAAGCGTTATATTCTCGATAACGCAGTCGGGCTTAACGTTGCAGAAAAGCGATATTTTCTTAAATATAGAATCCTCTAAGGGCTCGTCGCATCTTAATACTATTATATTCGGGTTGATTCCCATTCCCTGAAGCTCCTTGACCGAGTGCTGGGTGGGCTTTGACTTGTGTTCGTCCGAACCGCTCAAAAACGGAACGAGCGTAACGTGAATAAACAGGCTGTTCTCTCTGCCGACTTCAAGAGATATCTGTCTGACTGCCTCGAGGAACGGCTGGGATTCGATATCTCCTATCGTTCCTCCGATTTCGGTGATAACGACGTCGGCGTCGGTCTGTCTGCCGACTCTGTAAACGAATTCCTTTATTTCATTTGTAATATGGGGGATAACCTGAACCGTAGAGCCGAGATATTCTCCGCGTCTCTCCTTATTAAGGACGTTCCAGTAGACCTTACCGGTGGTAAGATTCGAAAATCTGTTCAGATTCTCGTCTATAAATCTCTCATAGTGACCGAGATCGAGGTCGGTCTCCGCGCCGTCCTCGGTAACGTAAACCTCGCCGTGCTGATACGGGCTCATGGTGCCGGGGTCGACGTTTATGTACGGGTCGAGCTTCTGCGCCGCGACTTTAAGTCCCCTTGACTTGAGCAGTCTGCCAAGCGACGCCGCGGTAATTCCTTTTCCGAGACCGGAGACAACGCCTCCGGTAACAAAAATATACTTCGTCATTTTTTTATCCTCCCAAATATATAAGCATAAATTAACCTGCTTTATTCATCGTTTCAATAATT
>JALEQX010000097.1 GCA_022763825.1 Oscillospiraceae bacterium
CAGGCTGTCGCCTGTCAAGTTTGAAGACGCAGTTAAACGCGGTCAGACGACGCAATGCTTGTAAGGTTTTAGGCGTACAGAGTACCAAAGGCGTGAGACGGTGCGTTTTGGGCTTATGGGGTTCGGCTCTCTTTTGCTATAAAAAACCCCTGCATTTTAAAAGCAGGGGAATTTATGTTCAGATAATCCGATTACGGTATCAGCCTAAATCCGTTTTTCCGAGAATATCGTGAAAGGACTGATTAGGCTTTTCATTTTCCGTATCATTTTTACCGCTGCCGAATAAATCCTTAAAGAAGTTTAAGAAAGCGTTAAAGATGCCTGCTATACTTCTGAATACGCCTAAAATTGATTCAACCATGTTTATAACCTCCGAGAGACAACGTTTATTATTAACATCGATTTAATAATAGCATAGGGTATTGTAATATATGTTAATAAAATAAAAATCAAATGTTAACATTCTGTTACGGTGTCAAAAAAATATTTGTTATTTTATGTATTTTTTATAAAGACAGTTCATTAATCGAATAAAACTGCAAAGTTGCGTTAATATTTAAGTCATATTTTGACGTGTAAAAAACGAAGACTTTATTTTGTTAATATTGCCCAAATTTAAAAAGTATCAATAAAAAACATTGTAAAACCGCGTCAATTCGTCTATAATAGCATTTGACTATTTTTTTCAAAAAACGAGGCGAAGACATGGAAGAAAAAAAACATGTACCTAAAAAAGAATTCTGGATGTACGCCGTAGGCGCCATGGGACAGGGCATGATATATGCTATGATGTCCAGTTATATAAGCGACTATTACGTAAATGTGCTCCAGCTCCCGCTTATGTTTGTTTTACTGCTTATGCTTCTTGCGAGAGTATGGGACGCTATTAACGATCCTCTTATGGGTATCATCGTTGACCGCCATACGCTCAAGCGCGGTAAAATGAAACCGTATATTCTCTACGCCGTATTTCCGATAGCGATTCTCTCGGTTCTTATGTACTTAAGCCCGAATCTCAGCAAGACGGGACTTATGGTTTACTCTGCGATAGTTTACATCGCATGGGGCATGACATATACCATGGCGGACGTTCCGTTTTGGAGCATACCTAACGTTATAACGCCCTCCGCATCGGAGAGAAGTTCGGTCATCTCGTTCGGCAGAACGCTCAACGGCGTCGGAAGCGCAGTTCCCGAAATACTGTTTTTCGTATCGGGACTTGTCCTTCCCTCGATTCTCGGAGCCTCCGACGGACTTGAATACAATAAGAAAAAATATCTTATTATAACAATTATAACCGTTGTTATCGGCGCGGCTCTTTATGCGAATTCTTATTTCCATATCAAAGAGAGAGTCGTTATCCCGGATGCTAAACCCGTAAAGGGCGAGCCGTCGAGACTTACCCGTATATTTAAGTGCAAGCCTCTTATGCTCGTTATTCTCATGGGTGTTCTTTCGAGCGGACGTTACATGGTTCAGGCTGCCGCCGTTCACGTTGCGAGATACGCGTTCTACATAGGACCCGAACTCACCCCCGGCATGGATCCCGCGTTAAAGCTTAAATACATAGACGCGAGCGTTTCGTCCGTTAAAACAATATTCCAGGTCTGCGCAATTGTCGGTATGTTCGGTGCCATGCTTTTCATGCCCGTTCTTATGAAGAAGTTTGACTATAAAAAGATTGTTATAGTTACCTGCTTCCTCGGATTTATCGCAAGCATTTTTACCACGCTTATCGGCTGGTTTACCGCAAACCTTTACATCTGCATCCCCTTCATTCTTATCTCATGCATCCCTCTCGGCGTTCTCAATGTCATTTCGTACGCTATGATAGGCGACTGTCTTGACTATATGGAGCTTAATACCGGATTCAGGGATAACGCTCTCGGAAGCGCATGCCAGGGCTTCGTAAACAAACTCGGCAACGCTCTTGCAACATGCGGAATCGTCATAATGTATATGTTTATAGACATCGACCCCGCGCAGATGCTTTCCTCTACTGCCGTAGTTGCCGCTACGGAGCTTACCAGAACGCAGAACTTTGCGATGTTCTCGCTTGTTTCGATAGTTCCCGGAATAAGTCTTCTGTTGTGCGCTATTCCGATGTTCTTCTATAAAATTTCCGGCAAGTATAAATCTCAGATGCTCACAGAACTTGACGCTCAGCGCCGCACAAAGGGTATAATCGTTGACGAAGAGGGCGATACCGCCGTCGAGCTTGAGGAAATCAAAGCCGAAAAGAGCAAGAAGAAAAAACACTGATACGCAGTTCGAATCTATATATTACAATAACATATAGGCAAGCGCGGACAACAGTGCCGGATCTGCTTTTTCTTCGGAGAGCAGGACGATAACGGACATTATCAAAAGTGCATCCGGGTCGTCCCGTATATAATCCGCAAGTCCTTTACAGACAGGAGTTTCCATCTCCTGTCTGTTTTCGTCTGACGGAAAATCACCGTGGCGCTTGTCGTACTCTACGGGGAACGATATCCTTTTTACGCCGTTAGAATCGGTAAAAATCCGTCTGTCTTCTTCGTATCTGTCTGAATTAAGCGTACTTTGTGCGTCCTCGGCGGCGAACGCGGAACGTTTTTTCATCTCCCGCACCCTTCTCACCGCCTCCTCCTGCATTTTCACCATTTCCTGATATGTGTAGTCGCGCATAATATTCCTCCCGTCAGATAAGTCCGTTCAAGATCCCGCTCTCCTTTAATGCGGGAAGTGCGCTCATCAGTCTCAGCATTTTTTCCGCCTCGTCGGCTTTTTTTTGTCTTTCCGAACTTAAAAGAGGCTTCAGCGCCTCAATAAAACGAATTCTGTCGTCTTCGGCATTTATAACTTTTCCGATTGAAGCAAGCGCCGTCAGGTTTAATCCGGCGGATGCAGGCGGTGTGTTTTCGGCAGGGGAGGCGGAAGAAACTGATTCCGCGGGCGGATTGTCTGCGTTTTGAGTTTGTTTTGTTTCATTCATGTTTTTCAATAGTCCTGCCGCCGCGGTCTGAAGTTTTTGCATATCTTCATTTGACAGCGAACCGAGAAGCTGAGTTACGTCCATGGTATCAGTCCTTCCCTATATTTTTGAGAATTTCCATGATTGCCGCGGCCTCGGGAGTTTCGAGAAGTTTTTTTGCCGACGATGAATCTGCGAGTATCTGATTGAGTGCGTTTCTCTGTTCCTCGTTCATCGAGTCCATGAGCGCGGACGCCAAATTGTCCGCTCCGCCTGAATTTACGGCGGACTCTACAGCCTTTTTTATTTCATCGTTATTGTTAATCATTGATTATCACCTCGTATTATTTTTATTAATTGAAAGGATTAAATATGTATGAGAATTCTTGTGCTGTCCGATTCGCATTCCGACGTTTCGTCGCTGAAATACGCAGTTGACAATGAGCCGTCGGCCGAAGCCGTTTTGTTCCTCGGCGACGGGCTGAGAGATTTTGAGGAAATTAAGAATAAGAGAGCGGGCGTTTACTGTTCCGCCGTCAGGGGCAACTGCGACAGCGCGTTTTGCCCGTATCCGCTTTTTTCACAGGAGACGCTGGGCGGTAAAACAATATATATGTCGCACGGTCAGTCCGAACATGTCAAGTACGGAATCGAAGAATTAAAATCAACCGCCCGTCTGTACGGCGCGGACATAGCGCTTTACGGGCACACGCACGTCCCGTTTGTTGACTACGACGACGGATTGTATATAATGAATCCGGGTTCAGTCAGGGAAAATTCATGCGGAATCATAGACATAACCGATTCGGGCGGAGTAATATGTTATACCAAACCGATTTTTAATATTGGAACGGACTGCCGTTGATTTATCCGTGTCGCACCTCCGGATTTTTGCGCCGGCGTGTGATTTATGTTGACAAAATAGTGTTTACAAAGTAAAATAGAACTAATATCTTGATAGGAGAGATGTATATGGACTTTAAAGAAAATGCGTTTATGTATATCCTTGCCTTTGTCGTAATTGGATTCGTCGTTGCCGAATCTGTATTTTTTATCGTCAAGGCATGGAAGCGCGCAAAAGAACTGGGGATAAAAAAAGAAACCCTTACCCAGACCGTAACCTCGAGCGCGCTGTTTACAATCGCTCCCGCAATTGCAATTTTTGCGACGGTTATAATTCTCGCCTCGTCTTTAGGCATCGTTCTGCCGTGGATAAGGCTTTCCGTTGTCGGAAATCTCGCGTATGAGACTGTCGCGGCTCAGACGGCTCTCGACGCTTTGGGCGGAAGTATTGCTACGGAAATTACCGATCCCGTTCAGTTCTCCGCTGTTGTGTGGGTTATGACGATAGGCGTTGCTTTCGGTATATTTCTTGTACCGTTTCTTTGTAAGAAAATTCTTAACAAGGTCGGCAAGGTCGTACATAAAAACGAAAAGGCTTCGCGTCTCGGCGATATAATCTCGGCGGCCGCATTCATAGGTATTATCGCCGCGTTTATTGCGCGTGAAATTAACGGTAAATCTCCCGCAAACAGCAAGATTGTCGACAACGCCGGATTTCTCTCGATTGCAACGCTTATTACAAGCGTTATACTCACTCTCGTTCTTGAAACGCTTGCAAAAAAATTCAACTGGTCTAAATTTGAACCGTTCGTTATGCCTATATCAATGTTCGGCGCAATGGGCGTGGCGGTGCTTCTGACGAAGACTCTGCCGGCGGATATCGTACAGTGGACATGGTGGAGCTAAGGGGGAAACGAAAATGAGCAAACCTAAGAAATCTTATATGGATAAGGTACATATATGGGGCAAAATATGGAGCTTTACGGCGCTTGCCGTGTTCCTTATGCTGCCCGTATCCATATCCGCATACAACAATGCATGGCCGGCGGCTTCCGTCGTGTTCAGCGCTCTTAAATCAATAATTCTTATTTACTGGACTTCGTCGATAGTTGAAGTTATTACGTACACTCCGATGCTCGGCGCGGGCGGAACTTATCTCGGATTCGTAACAGGCAATATAACTAATCTTAAGCTTCCGTGCTCCCTTACGGCTATGGAGAATGCAAAAGTCAAGGCGAATTCCGAGGAGGGCGAGGTTATTTCGACTATAGCTATAGGCGTTTCGTCAATCGTTACAACCGTTATTATTGCGGCGGGCGTTCTTCTGCTCTCTCCCGTCCTGCCAAAACTCAATTCTTCGACTGTGTTCAAGGCGGCTTTTGACCAGGTTCTTCCCGCTCTGTTCGGCGCCCTTGGCGCTTCGTATCTTAAAAAGCACTGGAGAATTGCGATACTTCCCGTTGTCGTCGGATGCGTTGTTCTGCTGTTCAGTCCGGAGATGGGAGTCGGAACGCTTATATTTATAACAATTGTAACAAGCGTGCTCGGCGCGTTCGCAATGTTTAAACTTAATTGGATAAAATAAATCGATAAATCGTTTATTTTACAAAATATCTAACAAGTGTTGCTTAAGTTTTTATATTTTTTTACCAGTACATATTGATTTTTCATGAATCATGTGTTACAATACGGTTACAAAGTAAAACTTTGAATATTTATCTGAGGTGTTTTAAAATGTTCAACAAAGATTATGGTTACATCCAGCAGTTCATCGATTACCTTAAGCAGATTATTGATCTTATCCTTAAGCTTTTCGGCAAGTTAAAAGAGGATGCTACCAAGTAATTTTGGTTTCAGAATCGGCAGAGCCGTAAGGCTCTGCTTTTCTTTTTCGAGCAGTTGCGGCTTTTGCATTTATTATCGTTTATGCAAAGTAAGCCGGCAATTTATATCGTCCGATTTTGCTTGAAAAAAGCAATTTTGTTACGATTGTGTTCTAAGTATTAATTATGTGAAAAAAAAGTATGCTTTCACTTGCACATAAAAAAAATGTGTGTTATCATAACAGTGACTTAAAGTATATGCATGATTCGGAGGGATCTAAATGGAGAAATTTACTTACATTATTCAGTTTATTGTGGAGCTTATTGCATTGGTTAAGAAGTTTTTCGGCAATGGATCCGACTCCGCACAGTAAGCTAATTTCAGTGACAAAACGCCGGTTTTCGACGTATCATAAAGTTTTTTAAAGTGAGGTGGCAGCAATGGATACAAGCGCATTCGAGACTATCAATCAGCTGGTAGCATACCTCGTTGAGCTTATTAAGCTTGTACTTGACCTTCTCGGTATTAAGACCGACGGTATGACTTTATTTCCTAAAAAGTAATTTCGGCATTTAATTAATGCTTTGCCAACCAATTACGAATCGAGGTGTACAAAATGTTTGACGATACCATTAAACTTGTTCAGCAGATGATTGACTATCTTGTACAGATCATCAATATGATTCTTAAGCTCTTCGGTCTCAAGAAGGATGATACTACCGAAGCATAATTTATGTTCTTGTTTTCTGAAACGAGGTGTTGAAAATGTCAGATGAAGTAATGAAAAAAATTCAGAATTTCTTTGACTTTCTCAATGAGCTTTTTAATATGATTAAAAAGCTTATCGGGCATCTTGAAGATTCGACAACGTAAAAAATTTAGTTTTTATATTTTTTTAAGCGAGGTGTGTTGACAATGTTCCTTAAAAACATCACAGTTGATGAGGCTGCTGATATCATGAAGATTATCAAGGCTTTCCTTGGTTGGGTTTATCAGGTGCTCTGCGCTCTCGGTCTCGGCCATCTTATGGACGGTATTACCGACAGAATCTAATCGGTTTGTGAATTATAAAAGACCGCTGTTTTCGGCGGTCCTTTTATTTTGCATTAAAACTTTGCATTAAATCTAATTAAATCTAATTTGAGTCAATGCTTTAGTACGAGGGGCAGAGCCGAAGCTCCGCTCCTCTCCATGTGGATTATGATTTATTTCATGCCGTCTTCGTAAGCCTTGATCATTTTCTTGACCATCTGACCGCCGACAGAACCGGCCTGACGGGACGTAAGGTCGCCGTTATAGCCCTGCTTGAGGTTAACGCCTACTTCCGAAGCCGCTTCCATCTTGAACTTATCAAGTGCGTTTCTTGCCTCGGGTACAAGACTTGAGTTACCGCTCTTAGCCATCGTAATCTACACTCCTATCTTTTCACATGCATTGTATGCCGATATGCATTATATGCAATGCTATTTGCACCGGGCGCTTACTAATTGAACACGGAATTTTATCGATGGCAGTTAAGCGATAATTCTTCAATCAAAAACTATGCGCCTCGGTGCCGAAGATAACATTCGCAGTTCACTTCGCCGTGCAAGACTATTATGTGCATTAACCTCGATTTATGATGTGGAAATTAAATGAAAAATGCGGATTACAGACTGACGAAATTGAATAAATATATTATGTAACATAATTCTTTGATTTTTTCAAGGTTATGTAACATTATTTGTAACATTTTATCGACGTTTTGCAGCATAATTTGTAACATTATTCGTAATATCATAAAAAACAAGGCGAAAACGGAGTGTGTCCGAATTCGCCTTATATAAATACAATTATGTATTAAATGAAATTATTTGTCGTGATTATCGGTTGTATACTCGCCTCCGTTTTGCGCGAAACGGATTTCTTCGCTTCCCGCGAGGAAGCAGTCCGCAAAACGTCTGTTAGATGCGAGTGAAAAATATTCCTTGCCCGAAATAATTATGTGGTCGACGAGTCTTATATCGACAGAGGACAGAACTTTTGAAATTTCATATGTCACATTATGGTCGTCCTTAGACGGAATGCACAGACCGTTCGGATGATTGTGTGAAATTATAGCCGCCGTCGCTTTGCAGTCGAGCAGAATTGAGACGATTTTCCTTATATCCGAATCTGTTGAGGATGCATTGCCGTTGCTGACAAGCGCGAATTTCAGAATTTTCCCTCTTTTATTAAGCGCTATAAGATAAAGCGATTCATGCGTAAGCCCTATGAATTTCGGAATAAGATATTCAGCCGCCTGTTTGGACGAAGTAATCGCGTCTGTCTGCGAGGTTGCGGAGTCAAAATACACCTTTGTAATCGACGGAATCATTGCGATAAGAGAAGCCGCATTCGGCGTAACGCCGGGAACCGAAACGAGCGCGTCGTATGAAGCGTTGAAAACGCAGTCGAGCGAACCGAATTTGTCTAAAAGCGCGTGCGCTATTGGGTTGGTGTCTTTCATGGGAATAGCATAAAATAAAAGCATTTCCAAGATATTAACGTTCGAAAAGCTGTCGAAATTTCCGTCTTTAAGAAAACGTTCTTTCATACGCATACGGTGCCCCGAATGAGATACCGTATGATTGCTGTTATTTTCCATAAAAATCACTTTCCGTAATGAAAAATTTTAATCATTTTACCATAAAGAATTATAAGTATCAATATTTTTTGATAAATTCAATGTAAAAAAATCTGAGCGTTATTTATTAAAAATATACGAAAAATGCTTGACTCTCCTTATTTTGCATGCTATAATCTGTTTGCCGCATGTATCGGGCATTGTTTTAAGAGGATTTTCCCGCCCGCCGCAGCGAGACTTTATAAGGAAGGTAAATCAATGTACGCAATTATCGAGACCGGCGGAAAGCAGTACAAGGTTGAGAACGGTTCGGTTCTTTTCATTGAAAAGCTTGACGTTGAGGCAGACAGCGAAGTAGTTTTTGACAAGGTTATTGCCGTTGGCGCCGATGACGGCATCAAGGTAGGCGCTCCCTATGTTTCGGGCGCAACCGTAACGGCTAAGGCTCTCAAGAACGGCAAGGGCAAGAAGATTACCGTTGCCACTTACAAGGCTAAGAAGAACGAGAAGCGCAAGATGGGTCACAGACAGCCCTACACCAAGATTGAGATCGCTTCGATCAACGCTTGATGACAAATGTCGTATTTAAAAACCGTGACGGCGCGCTGAACGGATTCACGTTAAGCGGACACGCCGGAGCCGGGGACGCGGGGTATGATATCGTATGCTCGGCGATTTCTTCGGCGGCTTATATGACCGCCAACATGCTCACTGAAATTTTCAATGAGGAACTGACGGCGGACGTAAGGGACGGTTTTATGTCGATTGCGCTGTCGGACGGGGCTTCACCCGTCGCTTCGGATATACTCAAGGGCTTTAAGCTCCATATGGAACAGCTCTGCGGGCAGTATCCGGACTTTATCAAAATTACTACGGAGGTGTAAGTTATGCTTAAAGTAAACATTCAGCTCTTCGCTCATAAAAAGGGAATGGGTTCAACCCGTAACGGCCGTGATTCCGAATCAAAGAGACTCGGAGTTAAGCGTGCTGACGGTCAGGCTGTTAACGCCGGCACCATTCTTGTTCGTCAGAGAGGAACTCACATCCATCCCGGCGAGAACGTAGGCAAGGGTTCGGACGATACTCTTTTCGCTCTTGTTAACGGTACCGTTAAGTTCGAGCGTTTAGGCAAGGACCGCAAAAAGGTCAGCGTTTACGAAAACTGATTTAACTTGACTGAAAAACGCCCCGAGGCTTCGTGCTTCGGGGCGTTGATTTTTTTTCAGCTCAATTCAATGTCATAATAGACTTTTTTGGATGTTATAAAATTTAATTCATATTCTATTTCTATTTTCTGTGCGTCGGCAGGAATCTGATAGTACAGATATCCGTCCGTTTCTCTGCCGGCGGAAAGATCGTCGCCGTTAAATCTCTCATCACCGCAGTATGGGTCGGAGGCAGGCTTGTTATCGGCGTAGCATTTAAAATCATCCGAATAAACAAATGCGTCGGATGTCCCCGTGTTTTTAGCTTCCGCAAACAGTCTAATATACTTATATCCGCTGTCGGGCTTGCTGAATTCCGAATAACCGGTCCAGACCTCGGCTGATTTGATTGATATTTCAAGATATCCGTCGGTAAAGCTGTCGCCGACTTTCAATCTTTCATTTTCATTCTTCTTTGTTGTTGTTACGACGGCTTGTTCATTTTGTGTGACAGCCGGGGAATCGTTATTTGTTTTGTTATTATTTTTTTCCGATGATATTGCGGAGATAATAATGAAAAGAAGAATAACGATCAGAACCCAGAACCACCAGCGTTTGTATATTTTCTTTTTCTTCTCGGATTTTGACTGAACATCATACTGCGGCGGCTGTGCGGCGGCAAGGCTATACCCGCATTCGGGACAGAATTTAAGAGAATCGGAAATTTCCTTTTTGCATGACGGACAAATCATTTTTTTTGACTCCTTTTTTATAGATTGCTTATATTATACACCAGATGTGATGTATAAGTCAATACGCCTGATGTGATGTATTATCATTATTTTCGGTGATAATACTTATATGAAAAGATATTATGAAAAGCTTAGAGAGTTGAGAGAAGATAATGATTTAAAACAGAGCGATATCGCACATTTGCTCGGAACTACCCAGCAGGTGTATTCAAGATATGAAAACGGAATAAACGAAATGCCGGTAAGGCATCTTGTAACGCTTTGCAGATTCTACGGCGTAAGTGCGGACAAGGTTCTCGGTCTTGATGAAAAATAATATCGTTAAATATAACCGAAAAACAATAATGAGCAGATATGTAAATTCGGTAGATTTTTTATCTCTTTTAATAAAAATTTTTGTTTACATTCGGCGAATTAAGTGGTAAAATATCTGTTGGTATATTTTTAACCTTTGAAGCCGGTTCTTTTTCGGCTTCGAACATTACCAAGGAGGAAAAAATAAATGGCCAGAAAAATGAAGACCATGGACGGTAACAACGCTGCCGCATACGTGTCGTACGCGTTTACCGAGGTTGCGGGTATTTACCCCATCACACCGTCCAGCCCCATGGCAGACTATGTTGACCAGTGGGCAGCAAAGGGTCAGAAGAACATCTTCGGTACAACCGTAAAGGTTGCCGAAATGCAGTCCGAGGCAGGAGCTTCGGGTACGGTACACGGTTCTCTTGCGGCCGGTGCTCTTACCACGACCTACACCGCATCTCAGGGACTTCTTCTTATGATTCCCAATATGTATAAGATTGCAGGCGAGCTGCTTCCCTGCGTATTCCACGTTTCCGCACGCTGCGTAGCTTCGCACGCGCTCAACATCTTCGGCGATCACTCGGATGTTTACGCATGCCGTCAGACCGGTTTTGCAATGCTTGCCGAGACTAACCCGCAGGAGGTTATGGATCTCGGTCCCGTTGCTCATCTTGCCGCTATCGAGGGCAGAGTTCCGTTCATCAACTTCTTCGACGGATTCAGAACCTCTCATGAGATTCAGAAAATACAGCTTTGGGATTATGAAGATCTCAAGGAGATGTGCAACATGGACGCCGTTGAGGCATTCAGAAAGCACGCTCTTAACCCCGAGCATCCCGCCATGCGCGGTTCTCACGAGAACGGAGATATCTTCTTCCAGCACCGTGAGGCATGCAACAAGTACTATGACGCGCTTCCCGCAGTCGTAGAGAAGTACATGGATAAGATTAATGCAAAGCTCGGTACTAATTACAAACTCTTCAACTACTACGGCGCTCCCGACGCTGACAGAGTTATAGTAGCTATGGGTTCTATCTGCGACGTTGCAGAGGAAGTTATTGATTATCTCACCGCTAAGGGCGAGAAAGTCGGACTTATCAAGGTTCGTCTTTACAGACCGTTCTCGGCAGAGAAGCTTCTTGAAGCTATTCCCGAGACCGCTAAGAAGATTGCCGTTCTTGACAGAACGAAGGAGCCCGGTTCTCTCGGCGAGCCTCTTTACATGGATGTCGTTACCGCTCTTGCGACTCACGGCAGACAGGCTGAGGTTATCGGAGGCAGATACGGTCTCGGTTCAAAGGATACTCCTCCCGCAAGCGTATTCGCCGTTTACGACGAGCTTAAAAAGGACGAGCCCAAAAAGCATTTCACCATCGGAATCAACGACGACGTTACATTCCTTTCTCTTGAGGAGAAGGAAGCTCCCAACACCGCGGCAGAGGGTACTATCGAGTGCAAGTTCTGGGGTCTCGGCGGCGACGGAACCGTTGGCGCAAACAAGGACTCTATCAAGATCATCGGCGATCATACCGACAAGTTCGTTCAGGCATATTTCCAGTACGACTCGAAGAAGACCGGCGGTATCACTATCTCCCATCTTCGTTTCGGCGACAAGCCCATCAAGAGCCCGTACTATATCAATAAAGCGGATTTCGTAGCTTGCCACAACCCCTCTTACATTGAAAAAGGATTCAAGATCGTCAACGACGTTAAGCCCGGCGGTAAGTTCCTTATCAACTGCCAGTGGGACGAGGCTGAGCTTGCCGATAAATTAAGCGGCGAAGCAAAACGCTACATTGCAAAGAATAATATTAAGCTTTACACCGTTAACGCTATCGACCTTGCTAAGGAAATCGGTCTGGGCAAGAGAACGAATACCATTCTTCAGGCTTCGTTCTTCGCTCTTGCAGAGGTTCTTCCCAAGGATGACGCTATCGCTTATATGAAGAAAGCGGCAGAGAAGTTCCTTAAGAAGGGTCAGGAAATCGTTGACATGAACTGGAAGGCAATCGACGCAGGCTTCGGCGCATTCAAGGAGATTGCCGTACCCGCAGACTGGGCAAACGCAGAGGACAAGCCCGAGACTCCCGTTACAGATGGTGCTCCCGCTCTTGTCAAGATGGTTAACGACATCATGATTCCCGTAGGTAAGATGAACGGCGATTCGCTTCCCGTTTCCGCATTCGAAGAGCATGTCGACGGTACGTTCGAGCAGGGCGCGTCGGCTTATGAGAAGCGCGGAGTTGCGGTTATGGTTCCCGAATGGAACGAGGCTACATGCGCTAAGTGCAACAAGTGCGCGTTCGTATGTCCCCACGCTACTATCCGTCCGTTCGCTCTCTCCGCAGAAGAAGCAGAGAAAGCTCCCGCAAACACCAGATTTGCTCCCAAGCCGGTTGTTAAGACCGATTATAAATACACGCTCGCAGTTTCGCCCATGGATTGTATGGGATGCGGAGTCTGCGTAGGCGTATGCCCGACGAACTCCATTAAGATGGTTTCCAGAGAGAGCCAGGAGGATCAGCAGGCTGTATTCGATTACTGTGTTGCAAATGTTACCGAGAAGCCCGAGACTACGGCTAACATGAACGTTATCGCAAGCCAGTACAAACAGCCCATGCTCGAGTTCTCAGGTTCCTGCGCAGGATGCGCCGAGACCTCTTACGCTCGTCTTATTACCCAGCTGTTCGGCGACAGAATGTATATTTCAAACGCTACCGGATGCTCCTCGATTTGGGGCGGTCCCGCAGCAACTTCGCCCTACACCGTTAACAAAGAGGGTCACGGTCCCGCTTGGGCTAACTCGCTCTTTGAGGATAACGCAGAGCACGGCTACGGTATGTTCCTCGGTCAGCAGGCTATCAGAAACCGTCTTATCGAGAAGGTTCAGGGTATCGACTCGGCAGAGTGCGCTCCCGCAGAGCTTAAAGCCGCAGCGGCTAAATACCTTGAGACCGTTAACGACGGCGAGGCAAACGCAGAAGCGACAAAGGCTCTCGTTGCAGAGCTTGAAAAGCATACAGACTGCGAGACATGCAGTGAGATTCTTGCTCATAAGGAATATCTTGCAAAGAAGTCCGTATGGATCTTCGGCGGCGACGGATGGGCTTACGATATCGGATTCGGCGGCGTAGATCACGTTCTCGCTCAGAACCAGGATGTCAATATCATGGTATTTGATACCGAGGTTTACTCCAACACCGGCGGACAGGCTTCCAAGGCTTCACAGGTAGGTCAGGTTGCACAGTTCGCTGCCGCAGGTAAGTCTGTCGCCAAGAAGAGCCTTGCAGAGATTGCAATGTCCTACGGTTACGTATATGTTGCACAGATCGCTATGGGCGCAGACCAGAATCAGACTCTCAAGGCAATCCGCGAGGCTGAAGCATATCACGGTCCTTCGCTCATCATCGGCTACGCTCCCTGCGAGATGCATTCTATTAAGGGCGGTATGGTTAACTGCCAGGCTGAGATGAAGAAAGCCGTTGACTGCGGTTACTGGAATATGTTCAGATACAATCCCGCTCTTAAGGCAGAGGGCAAGAATCCGTTCACCGTTGACAGCAAGGTTCCCGCAACAGAGGGTTACCGTGCGTTCCTGATGAACGAGGCTCGTTACTCCGCTCTTACGAGAAGCTTCCCCGCACGTGCGGAAGAGCTCTTCTCCGAGTCAGAGGAGCTTGCTAAGGAGAGATACGCTCACCTTATGAAGCTTGTAAAACTTTACAGCACCGAAGAATAATTCTTTTTCCTTGGTATAAATAAAACGCCCCTTGCCGGTTTAACGGCAGGGGGCGTTTGCTGTTTATAATAAAATGTGACTGAATAAAAACTGAAAATGTGTCTGAATGAAAATCAGAAATATGACTGAATGAAAATCAGAAATATGACTGAATGAAAATCGAAAATGTGTCTGAATGAAAATCGGAAATGTGACTGAATGAAAACTGAAAATATGACTGAATAAAAATTGAAAATGTGACTGAATGAAAATTAGAAATATGACTGAATGGACTGATTACCGTGAGATATATGATTATATCTTCCGCCCGGAATGATAAATATGCTCTAATACCTGACATTGTATATATTTCTGCCTTGGAAAAGGAATTAACGTATTGAATTAAGAGTAGAAAAACTTAATCAATAAATACGTCGGTCAGCTTTTAAGACTTATCTCCTCGGTCTCAAAATATTCGCACGAAAAAGAAATAAACAGATTGTTTGACGAATATGTATATCTGTAATGTCCTAATTCGTATGTTTTATAGCATTCCTTAAAGTAATTCGCCGTGTCTGTCACGCAGATT
>JALEQX010000099.1 GCA_022763825.1 Oscillospiraceae bacterium
CTTATATTTAAAATATTCATATCAGCGCCCCCTTATTTTTATAATATTCGCTCTGCTTGTATGAAGCAATTAAAAAAATAAGGAAACGGGTCAATTTCGTTTATAAAAATAAGGCGTTAGGGCTAATAATTAGAAAAATAACCGATAATAAACACAATAATTCTGATTGAGAATTAAATTTTCTTATATATGATATAATATGTATACGAATAATTTAACTGGAGATGTATGTTATGTTAACTTCCATAGTAGGTATCAACTGGGGCGACGAGGGCAAGGGACGTATGGTCGACCTTTTCGCATCCGATTACGACGTAGTAGCCCGCTACCAGGGCGGTAACAATGCCGGTCACACCGTCATCAACGACAAGGGCAAATTCGTCCTCAATCTTCTTCCCTCGGGTATTCTCAGCGACACCGCCGTTAACGTTATGGGCAACGGTATGGTAATTGACGTTGAGCATCTGACAAAGGAGATCAAGGCGATTACGGACAAGGGTATTTCCGTAACCCCCGACAATCTTAAGATAAGCGACAAGGCGGTTATCTGCATGCCTTATCACAAACTTCTCGACTGTCTCGAGGAGGACAGACTCGGCGACGCGAAATTCGGCTCGACGAGAAGAGGCATTTCCCCCGTTTACTCCGACAAATACATGAAAAAAGCTATCAGAATGGGCGACCTTTTCGATAAAGAGGCTCTTAAAAAGAAGCTTGAGCCCATTGTCGAGTGGAAGAATCTCACCGTTGCGAACGGCTACGGTCACGAGCCTGTTTCCGCCGACGAAATGTATGACTGGCTCATGACTTACGCGGAGCCGTTTGTCCCCTACGTATGCGACACGACCGTTTATTTAAACGAGATGAACAGACAGGGCAGGAACATTATGTTCGAGGCTCAGCTCGGCGCGCTCAGAGATATAGATTTCGGCATCTATCCCTACACCTCCGCGTCCTCGACGATTGCGGCTTACGCTCCCATAGGCGCGGGCGTTCCGAATCTTCATCTTGACGAGGTTATCGGCATCATGAAAGCGTACTCGACCTGCGTAGGCGAGGGACCGTTCACCGCTGAGATGTTCGGTGACGAAGCCGAAGAGCTGAGGAAAGCGGGCGGAGAGTACGGCGCAGCAACCGGCAGACCCAGAAGAGTCGGCGGATTTGACGTTGTCGCTTCAAAATACGGCACGCTTGTACAGGGAGCTACGTGCATTGCGCTTACAAAACTCGACGTTCTCTCATATCTTGACAAGATTCCGGTATGCGTCGCTTACGACGTAGACGGCGAGATCGTTCACGACTTCCCCATAGGCGTTGCTCTTATGAAAGCTAAGCCCGTTTACGAGTACCTCGACGGATTCAAGTGTGACATTTCAAAGTGCAGAAAGAAAGAGGATCTGCCCGAAAACGCTCTTAAATATATCGAATACATTGAAAAACAGGTCGGATGCAAGGTTAAGTACGTTTCCGTCGGCGCCGAGAGAGACGCTTACGTTCGGATGTATTAATTAAAAAAGGCGGTTTTTTCATGCGCTGTAACGTACTTCTTGTTTCCTCAAGCGAAAAAGGTGCGGCCGCAATATCTTCGCTCATTTCCGACGAAAAATACTACCCCGTCGTGACGGCGGATTCCGTCTCGAAAGCACAGATGCTTTGCGAGGCGGGCTGTTATGACCTTATAATAGTAAACGCTCCGCTGTCCGACGACTTCGGAGCGGAATTTGCGGTAAAGAAAGCATCCGAGCAGACATGCTCGGTCATTATGGTTGCAAATGAAAATATCGTCCGCAAATTAAGCGCAAAGGTCAGCAAATACGGCGTTCTCGTAACAAAAAAGCCTATTGACGTTTCCGCGTTCGGCGTCTGTCTCGACCTTGCGTGCGCGATGATTTCGAGATATAAAAAGCTTGAAGCGCAGAACGAGGAGCTTAAGGAGAAATTAAGCGAGGTAAAGCTTGTCGAGAGAGCCAAAAACGTGCTTATGGAGTGTCTTAAAATGACGGAACCGCAAGCGCACAGGTATCTCGAAAAACAGGCTATGGACATGCGCGTAACGAAAAAGGAAGCCGCAAATTCCGTAATCAGAACTTACACCGACTCCTATTGAAAGGATAAATTTATATGGATAATCAAAATCAGTCCCCCGCCGTTGTTCCCGAAAGCGAAAAAACGGTATTCAGTTTAATTCAGCCCACCGGTATACCGACGCTCGGCAACTACCTCGGCGCGCTCAAGAACTGGAATAAGATGTCAAAGGATTATAACTGCATTTTCGGCGCGGCGGATCTTCACTCAATAACCGTCAGAACGGCTCCCGCCGATTTGAGAAGACGCTCGACGGAGATTTTCGCGCTTCTTCTTGCTCTCGGTCTCGACCCGGATAAAAATATAATTTTTATGCAGTCTCACGTTCCCGACCATGCTCTTTTAGGCTGGATTCTCAACTGCTACACACAGTTCGGCGAGGCTTCGAGAATGACGCAGTTCAAGGATAAATCGGCAAAGCACGCCGACAATATAAACGTCGGACTGTTCGCATATCCCACGCTCATGGCGGCCGATATTCTCCTTTATAATGCTGACTACGTTCCCATCGGAGAGGATCAGAAGCAGCACATGGAGCTGACCCGCGATATCGCGGAACGCTTCAACGGCATTTACGGCAACGTGTTTAAAATTCCCGAGCCGTTTATCGGCAAGGCGGGCGCGCGCGTTATGTCGCTTCAGGAGCCGGAGAAAAAGATGAGCAAATCCGACACCAACACGAAGTCGTTTATTTTAATGACAGATACGCCAGACGTTATAGTTAAGAAGATAAAGAGCGCAGTCACCGATTCCGAGGCAAAGGTATACTATTCGCCCGACAAGCCCGGAGTCAGCAATCTTATGGATATTTATTCGGCATGCACGGGACTTACAATCGAGCAGATAACCCGCGACTTTGACGGCAAGGGCTACGGCGAATTCAAGAGTGCGGCAGCCGAGGCAGTCATAGAGGAAATCCGCCCCGTACAGGAGGAATTCAATAAAATCGTAACCGACAAGGCGTACATTCTCGAAACCGCGAAAAAGGGAGCCGAAAAGGCGCAGAGAATCGCGGACAGAACTATGCGCAAGGTCATGAAGAAAGTCGGATTCATGCAGCTCGGCTGATTTAATTTTGAATTTACGAATT
>JALEQX010000078.1 GCA_022763825.1 Oscillospiraceae bacterium
CTCGATATTACTCGGAAATTACTGCTGCAAATTTTATCTAAAATCTACAAAAAAATTTCAGGGTACTTTATTGTTTGTCGTTGTTTAATTTTCAAGGTCCGTTACACTCTTTTCAAGTGCTCCGCTATTATATCATATCGGCAACTGCTTGTCAAGTGTTTTTTTAACTTTTTTTTCTTTCCGCTCAATCTAAGGTTTCCTGCGTCCTGCGAGGTTATCCTCTCCTCAAACGGCTTGCATATATTACCACACTTTTTTTTAGTTGTCAACACCTTTTTTCAAAAAAGTTTCAACATTCAATAACATTTTTTTACCTATACAACATATAGTATAAACCATACATTTTAACCACTATTTTCATATAAGTAGTATTAAATTTAAAGGGTAAAATAGTATTAAAATAATTATTGACAAAAGGAGTCGGATTATAAATGAATTCAAAAATCAAAGCCGGATTAAAAAAATCCTGGCAGATTTTCATTATAATTTTGCTGGCTGTAACAATGACTTTTATTTTTCAGTACGCCGGACATATCAACGAAAATAAATCAACAGACGTTCTTTCACAGCTTGGCAGCAGGGGAACCGAAGTCAGAAACATTCAGAATAAATTAAAAAAGCTCGGATATTACACCGGAACGGTCGATGGAATTTACGGAAGCGGTACACGCAGCGCAGTTATTAAATTTCAGAAGAACTGCGGACTTACCGCAGACGGAATTGCGGGACCTAAAACTTTATTATATTTAGGTTTGGGTTCGTCGTCGGCTTCATCTAATTCGGCATACAGTTCCAACGATGTTTACCTGCTTGCGAAAGTTATCGCGGGCGAGGCAAGAGGGGAGTCGTATACCGGTCAGGTCGCCGTCGGCGCGGTTATTCTCAACAGGGTTAAACACCCGTCGTTTCCGAACACGATTTCGGGTGTGATTTATCAAAAAGGAGCGTTTGACTGCGTTACGGACAGCAACTGGAGAGTCGAGCCCTCTTCTACGGCAAAGAAAGCTGCGCAGGACGCAATCAACGGTTGGGATCCGAGCGGGGGAGCCATATATTATTATAATCCCGCAAAGACTTCCAATAAGTGGATGCTCTCGCGCAAAGTTATTGCAGTAATCGGCAGTCACAGATTCTGCATTTGACAGACAATTTTTATTCACCGCGGTATATATATAATTGTATATAATTATAGGCGTTTTCGATTACAAGGAAACGCCTGTTTTAATTTTCCTTTTATACTAATTTATAGCAATGTTTCACGTGAAACATGTAACACATTTTACGGTGTTGAATAATATATTTATGTAATATAAATTCGGGAGGGGTTATTCAAATGTCACAGAGTTATTTTTTAGGCTGTAACAGTGCAGACGGTTTTGTTTCACTTTTTAATGAATTATACGACGCGTACGACGGATGGACGATATATATAATAAAAGGAGGTCCCGGAACAGGGAAGTCTACATTAATGAAAAACTTATGTAAATATGCAGACAGCAAAAATATTAAATATGAAAAAATCTATTGTTCATCAGATCCAAACAGTCTTGACGGAGTTATATTCAGCGAGTTAAAAATATCAATAGCCGACGGCACACCTCCTCATGTACTTGAACCGAAATTTCCGGGTGCGGTTGAAAATTTAGTTACGTTGAATAATTTTTGGAATCGGGATATGTTAAAGAAAAACAGAAAAGACATAATTAAATATTCGACTCTGATATCCGCCGAACATGCAAAATGCATCAGGTATTTAAAGGCAGCCGACATAATTCAGAGTGAGATAAACAGAGAAGTACTCTTAAATACCGACACAGATAAACTGAAAAGGTTTATATTAAGGGAAATAAGACGAAACGCAGATGAAACAAGTATTAATAAAACTCCGAAAATAAAAAACAGAATTATTAACGCGCTGACCCCTGACGGAATGGTATTTTTTAAGGAATCGGTATACAGTCAGTGCGATGACATTACAGTTTTTAAAGATGATTACTCTGTTTTGTCGCAGATAATTATTGAGGAACTTTCCTCATTTTATAAAAGCGAACATAAGGATATAATAAAGTGTAAATCATTTCTGAATCCTAATAAATTAACCGACCATATAATTCTGCCCGAAAAGAGAAAAGCATTTTTAACAGATAATTATAACTTTAATTTCAGCACAGAAAAGAATTTAATTCATGTATCGCGTTTTTATAAAAAAACGATTTTAAATGAGAATGCAACGCTTAATTCTGCGCTGAACGCAAAGAAAAAAGCAATCGAAACCGCATCCGAACATTTAAAGAAAGCAAAGGAGCTTCACGATAAACTCGAATCTTATTATATCGAGGCAATGGATTTTGACGCATTAAACGATTACACATCTAAAACTGTAAAAGAAATACTTAAATAAAAAATGTTTCACGTGAAACATAACGACAAAAAGCGGCGAATCGGATGACTCGTCGCTTTCTGTCGGATGTGGGTGTGAAAGAGAAAGATATGGGCATTTATTCAAAAGTGAAAAAATCACTTATGAAACAGAATTATAAACTTTTTTCGATTTTTCAATAGTAACAGTAAATATAATAGAATTCTCGTCTTCTTTTCGGTTTAAATCAGCATTAATCCCCGCATCAGTCATTGTATTAACAGCTTGGGTGATTGAGTTTATAAAAAGACGGACATCCGTAAGCATTCTGAGCTTAGGTTTATTCGAAACATGAGTATACGAATTCAAAACAGAGTCAATATATTTCTCCGTCTGAGAAACATTCAAATTATTATTAATAATATAATCGAGCGTTTTATCCATAGTATCAATATCGTCAATCTTAATCAAGGCTCTGGCGTGTCTCTCAGTCAGCGAATTATCAATAATACGTTTTCTTAAAACAGAGGGTATTTTTAAAAGACGCATCTTATTCGACAGGGAAGACTGACTTTTTCCGAGTTTTTTGCCTATCTGAGACTGTGTAAAACCGAAATCTGAGATAAGACGGCATAGACTTTCCGCTTCTTCGAAGAAATTTAAATTCTGCCGCTGTAAGTTTTCAAGAATCGCGAATAAGGCGCTGTCCTTAATCTCAACATTCTTAATAAGGCACGGGACAAGCGTAAGCCCGGCTATTTTCGACGCGCGAAGCCGCCTTTCGCCGGAGATAAGCTCGTAGGAACCGTTACCGGTATCACGAACAATCAAAGGCTGTAAAACTCCGTTGTTTTTTATTGACTCCGAGAGAGAATAAAGCGAATCATAGTCAAACGATTTTCGCGGCTGATACGGGTTAGGCTCTATATTGTACGGCGAAATATAAACTACGCACTCGGAATTACGCTTTTTAAAGACCAAAGTTCTGAACACCTCCGAAGAAAGAAAAAGTCCGATGTGCTTTCTTTTCTGTGAAAAAATAATAGCATATCGAACTTGTAAAATTTAGGGAATTTTGTATTGACAATAATAAAGAAAAAAAAGATTAAAGAGGTTTTTTTGATATTTGGGCGAAATTCCGCGGGTATTTAGACGAAGTATGCGATAACTTTTTTGATAAAAATATATTTCTCGCTTCTCCCGTAGGAATATTGTAGCTGACTGTGTCATATAATTTCATTCCGATATTATTAAGAGCGGACAAACCGGCCTGTTTTTCCTCGTCGGAAATCTCACCCTTCATCGGTGCAAAAACGCCTGAAACCTTAACAAGCGGAACGCAGTACTCAGACAGAATGCGAAGCTGAGCTACGGCGCGCGCAGTAACAATATCAAAGGTCTCGCGATATTCTTTTTTTCTGCCGGCGTCCTCGGCTCTGATATGAACAACATCGGCAGAAATACCGAGTTCGGAAAGCGCAAATCTTATAAAATCAAGCTTTTTATTAACAGCGTCAAACATGGTGACCTTGAGCGAATTATCGGCGATAAGCAGAGCCGAACCGGGGAAGCCGGCACCGGTGCCGACATCGGCAATCTTCATACCGTTTTTTATATCAACATATTTAAAAAGCGCAAGAGAATCGACAAAATGCTTTATAACAATGCCGTCCGGGTCAGTAATGGCGGTAAGATTAACCTTTTCATTATAATCATGAAGCATTTTAGCATACGAATCAAACATATCGACCTGATTATCAGTTAAATTAACTCCGAAATAAGAAGCGGAGGAAAGCATTAATTCACGTGAAATAAACATTGAAAGACCTCTGTTGTATGGTATTTTATGGTAATATTATAAAATAATAAGGTTCTAATGAATAATAACATAACAAAATAAATGTGTCAAGGAAACAATAATCTACCGAGGTGAATTATTGTTTTGCGGGGCTTACACTCGGCAGAAATATATATTATAATGTAATAATCAGTTATATTTTAATATTTTATCCGTATGCGTATTGATTAATTATAATTTTCGTGTTAAAATGTAGTATGTGTGAAAATGCGTTTTAAACGCGGTATGAGACGTTTTTACAGTCAAAGTAATAAATCATAACTGAATGATAAAACATGATTTTTACACGTCCGAGACGATTTTTCGCTCATTAACGATAAAAAACATCTTTTCGATATCTCAGACGTGAAAGGGAAAGGACAACGGTTAATGGATTCTTTTGAAGAAGTATGGAACAGTGTGTGCAGTTATTGCAGGTCTACAATGTCCGAAACTTCATATAAGTCGTGGATAAAGACCATTTCCGACGCAAGATACGAAGACGGAACGGTTACTATAATTTCATGCAACGACTTCAGAAACTCGATACTTAAAAGCAAATTCGCAGATACATTTAAAAAAGCGTTTGAGGAAATACTGGGATTTGAAATAGATATAAATTTCGAAATAGACCCGGACATAGAGAATAAGAAGAATAAAACGCAGAGCGCTCCGGAGCCCGTAAAAGAAGAAACGGCAAAGTCCGAGCCCGTAAAAGAAACATCCTCGGATATAAATACGTTCAACAAGGAGGAGAGCTCTTTTACTCCGTACATGACAAGCTACACGTTTGACAACTTCATAGTCGGCGAGTCAAACAAATACGCTCATGCCGCGTCGTGGAGAGTCGCTACATCGCATCCGGGCGCCGTATACAATCCTTTATTTATATACGGAAGAAGCGGACTCGGAAAAACGCATCTGATGCTCGCAATACGCGACCAGTTTAAAAAGAGAAATCCCGGAATCAATATATTATATACGACGAGTGAAAAGTTCATGAACGAATTTATCGCCTGTATTACGAATAAAGATATGGCGGCGTTCAGGGGAAAATACAGGAACGTCGACGCTCTTTTTATAGACGATATTCAGTTTATCAAAAAGAAAGTTTCGACTCAGGAGGAGTTTTTCCACACGTTCAACGACTTAGTAAACAACGGAAAACAGATTGTCCTGACGTCCGACCGTCCGCCGAAAGAAATAGAAAATCTCGACGAGCGAATTAAAACGAGATTTGAAAGCGGACTGACAGCCGACATACATTCCCCCGACGTCGAGACGAGAACGGCTATTGTTATAAAGAAAGCGGAGGATTTGGGACTCAAGCTCTCACAGCCGATAATTAACTACATAGCCGAGAAGATAAAGGATAACATAAGACAGATTGAGGGCACTGTCAAAAAGATAGCGGCAATGCAGTCTCTTCACGGAATAGAACCGACGATGGCGATTATACAGGATATTATAAAGGATATAGCTACCGACACGCGCCCTGTTTCGGCGGTAGTCGAGGAGATAATCGAGGAAATAGCCGACAAGTACGACACGACGAAAGAGGATATAACCTCGGAAAAGAGAGACGCGAACATAAAGAACGCAAGAAACGAGGCAATCTATATTATAAGAGAAGTCACGGGCGTTTCGCTTGAGAATATAGGAAGCTATTTCGGAGGTAAAAAACATTCGACTATAAAGCATTCAATTGATATGGTTGAGGAGAGAATTAAAAAAGACCCGACTTACAAGTCGAGCGTTCACTCTCTGATTAACAATTTCAGAAACGAAAGATAACGGCACGCAGAAGGGATATAAATATATAAGTATATTAATAAAAATAAGCTGTTTTTCTTAATTTTTTTCGCAAAAAGTTTTGAACAAGTTTTGATTTTGAACATCGTTTTTTGAACCGTGAAAAACAGGGAAAAATCAGGGAAATCAAAACTCATATTTTTGAACGTGTTTTGTTCGTCCGAAAGGTTTAAAAACAGAGGCTGCGAAACACCTGAAAATAAGGGAATTAATGAGATTTGAACAGTTTGAATAGTCCCTACTGCAACTTCTACTACCTAAAAGTATACTCTATGATATTATATATAAACGGGTGAGACGAAATGAAAGTAATTTGCAAAACATCTGTGCTCTGCGAAGCCGCACTGAATGTTCAAAAAGCGGTTGTCACAAAAACGAGCATGCCTGTACTCGAGGGCATACTTATGAAGACGCAGGAAAATTCTCTTAAGATGACCGGATATGATCTCGAGATAGGCATAAGCACAGCAATCGAGGCAAACGTAGTCGAGGAGGGCACGGTTATAATAAACGCGCGCACATTCTGCGACATTATAAAACATATACCCTACGAGGACGTAATACTGGAAGTCGACGATAAATTACAGTGTAAAATATACTGCGGAGATATCGAATATTTCATGACGGGCATTAATCCTAAGGATTATCCCGAACTGCCCTCGATTATAAACGGCAAGGAACTGACCGTTTCGCAGTCAGTGCTTAAGGATATGGTCAGAAAGACTATTTTCTCCGTCTCGCTTAACGATATCAGAATGATTATGAGGGGTATTAAATTCGAGGTAAGCCCCGGAGAACTCAAATTAGTCGCAATAGACGCTCACCGTCTTGCAATAAGAAAAGAATTTATCGAGTATAACGGCGAAAATCTTAATTTCGTCGTACCGGCAAAAACGCTTGCAGAAGTTATAAAACTTATTCCCGATACCGATAATTTCGTTACAATCGGACTCGGCAGACAACATATTATATTTAATATCGAAGGCTATACCGTTGTTTCGAGACTTCTTGACGGCGAGTTCATGAACTATGCCGCAATTTTAACAAACGAGAGAAATACCGTTATCAGAATAAAATCAAAGGATATGATTGAATCCGTCGAACGCGTTTCGCTTATTATTACCGACAGATTCAAAGCCCCTTTAAAAATGGAATTTCGAAACGGCGAGGCAAGAATTTCGACTGCCACTGCTCTGGGCGCGGCTAACGACAGAGTTGATGTTTCCATAGACGGAGACGAAACGTGTATAGGAATTCAGGCACGCTACGTTCTCGACGCGCTGAGAGCAAGCGAGGACGACGAGGTTCTGATGACGATAGTTAATCCGCTTTCGCCCGTGTGCATAGTACCGACCGTCGGCGACGCATACACTTATCTCATACTGCCCGTAAGGCTGAACGGATGATAAAAATATGAAAGTTATTAAAGTAAAAGCCGTAAAAAGACAGGAAAAGGAAATATATATAGACACCGATTTTATAAAACTCGATTCGGCGCTTAAACTGTGCGATATAGCCCAAACGGGCGGCCACGCGAAGATTCTCATTACCGAGGGTGAAATATTCGTAAACGGCGAGGAATGTCTGCAAAGGGGTAAGAAATTAAGAGACGGCGACAGAATCGAATACGAAAACTTATGTTTTATAATTAAAAAAAGATGAAAGTTACATCTTTGTCTTTACGAAATTTCAGAAATATAGAAAACGCACAGCTTAATTTCGACGACGGAGTTAACGTAATATTCGGCGAGAACGGACAGGGCAAAACGAATATTCTCGAGGCTGTGTGGCTGTGCGGAGGATTTAAGAGTTTCAGAAAATCGAGGGAAAAGGAATTTATAAAATTCGGCTGCGATTTTGCTGAAATCTACGTTGATTTTTACGCGCAGAAAAGAGAGCAGGATATATCTTTAATTTACTCGCAAAACAAGCGCATAAAGCTCAATTCCGTTATAAAAAAGTCGAATTCGGAGCTTATCGGCACGCTCGGATGCGTCGTATTTTCACCGTCGTATTTATCTTTGGTCAGCGGTTCTCCGTCGGAGAGACGAAAATTCTGCGATATCGCGCTGTGCCAGTTAAAAAGCGGATATTCATCTCTTTTAAGCGAATATAATAAGACATTGTTACAGCGCAATTCGTTTTTAAAGGATTTGAAATATCATCCGGAACTTTATGAAATGCTCGATATATGGAACGACCGGCTCTCCGAGTTTTCGTGTATAATAGCGTCGGAGCGTAAAAAGTATATCGAGTCTTTAAATGAAAAAACGTCGCTTATATATTCTGGGCTTTCGTCGAACAGAGAGGAAATGAGCCTTGTATATAAAGTAAAAACGTCGTCGGGATATACGAAAAACGCAGAAATGTCAAAGGATTATTATCTCGGGCTTTTAAAAAAATGCGAAAACGAGGACAGACGATTCTGCTGTGCTTCTGTCGGAGCGCACAGGGACGACGTCGAGATTCTTATTAATTCCGTTCCGGCGAGAAACTTCGGCTCACAGGGTCAGCAGAGGAGCGCGGCGCTTGCGATGAAACTGGGCGAGGCTGAGATTTTATCACTGGAAACAGGCGAACAGCCCGTAATACTTCTCGACGACGTTATGAGTGAACTTGACGTAAAAAGGCAGGATTATATTCTTAATAACATAAAGGACAGGCAGGTTCTGATCACGTGCTGCGAGCCGTCGAGCGTAATGAGATTATGCTCGGGAAAGACGTTTCATATTCAATCCGGAAAGGTTTTAAAGTAAAAAATGTATCTTCATCTCGGTCAGTCGACCGTTATTAAAACGAATACGATTATCGGAATATTCGATCTTGATAATACTACCGTCATGAAAAGTACGCGCGAATATCTCAATAAAGCGCAGAAAGACGGCGATGTTATAAACGTCTCCGACGAACTGCCCAAGTCGTTCACCGTAACCGAGGATAAAAAAAACGGCAGAAAAGTATATATAGCTCAGCCTGCCGTATCAACGCTTATTAAGCGGCTGGCGAATAAAGACTTTTAAAGATTTATCATTTAAATTTATATATTATATATTCAATCATCATAAACGCGGGACTGAGATTCATCCCGCGGGGAAATGCTCCCTTTCAGGAAAGGACGTTGTTTTTTTTGGACGAGCTTGAAAACAAAATCGACATTATAACCGAGCCCGACGGCACCGAGGTCATGGACACGGTTGTTCACGACAAATACGGCGCGGATCAGATTCAGGTTCTCGAGGGTCTCGAGGCTGTAAGAAAGAGACCCGGCATGTATATCGGTTCCACCGGACCCAAGGGTCTTCATCATCTTGTATACGAGATTGTCGACAACTCAATAGACGAGGCTTTGGCGGGTTACTGTACGCATATCGAGGTTAATATTCTCCCCGGCGACATTATAGAGGTCAGGGATAACGGACGAGGAATTCCCGTTGATATCAATGAACAGCAGGGACTTCCCGCGGTTACGGTCGTTCTGACCGTTCTGCACGCGGGCGGTAAGTTCGGCGGCAGCGGATATAAAGTATCGGGCGGTCTGCACGGCGTAGGTTCGTCTGTCGTTAACGCTCTTTCGGAGTGGTTCGAGGTTGAGGTTTCGCGCGACGGTCACGTTCATAAGCAGAGATTCACCCGCGGTAACATAGCTTCCGAACTCGAAATAATCGGCGATACCGACGAGACGGGAACTCTTGTAAGATTTAAGGCAGACCCCGAAATATTTACGGAGACTACCGTTTACGAATTCAGCGTACTTCAGAGAAGACTCCGCGAGCAGGCGTTTTTAAACGCGGGACTTAAAATAACGTTAAGCGATTTGAGAGACGACGAAAACCCCGTCGAAGAGGTCTACTGCTACGAGGGCGGTATCTCGAGTTTCGTTGAATTTAATACGAACAGCGCCGGACTTACTCCGATTCAGGATAAGCCCATGCACTTCTCGACCGTTGTCGGCGACAGAAGCGCAGAGGTCGCAATGCAGTATAACGACGGCTACAACGAGTCGATTTTAAGTTTTGCAAATAACGTAAGAACCACCGACGGCGGTACGCATGAGGACGGTTTTAAAATTGCGCTTACAAAGGTATTCAACGACTACGGCAAAAAATACAATCTTTTAAAAGACGCCGATAAGAAATTAAGCGGCGACGACGTGCGCGAGGGACTCGTAGCCGTCATAAGCGTTAAACTTACCGAGGCGCAGTTTGAGGGACAGACAAAAGCGAAGCTCGGCAACACCGACGTAAAGCAGATAGTTTCAAAAATGCTTTATGATAAAATGATGACGTACTTTGAGGAAAATCCGTCCGTCGCAAGACTTATATTCAATAAAACGCTCGAGGCTTCAAGAGCCAGAGAGGCAGCCAGAAAAGCCCGAGAGGTCGCAAGAAGAAAGACCGCGTTAAGCGGAAATTCGCTTCCCGGAAAACTTGCCGACTGTACGGATAAGAACCCCGAGAATACGGAAATATTTATCGTCGAGGGTGATTCGGCAGGAGGCTCCGCTAAGGGCGGACGCGACAGAAACATTCAGGCGATTCTCCCCCTGTGGGGCAAAATGCTCAACGTTGAAAAGGTCAGAATAGACAAGGTTCTCGGCAACGATAAGCTCGAACCCGTCGTATTGGCTCTCGGCGCCGGAATCGACGAGGATTTCGATATTAATAAATTAAGATATCATAAGATAGTTATAATGGCGGATGCGGACGTCGACGGCGCACATATCAGAACGCTTCTTCTTACGTTCTTCTTCAGATATATGCGCCCGCTCATAGACAACGGCTACGTTTATATAGCCCAGCCCCCGCTTTACAGAATTACGAAGAATAAAAAGCATTTTTACGCTTTCTCCGACGAGGAGCGCGACGCAAAAATCGCCGAACTCGGTCAGGGATGCGACACTCAGCGTTACAAAGGTCTTGGTGAAATGGACTCCGAACAGCTTTGGGAGACGACAATGAATCCCGAGACGAGGACAATGCTCCGTGTTACATTGGAGGACGCAATAGAAGCCGACGAGACTTTCTCGATATTAATGGGCGACAGAGTCGAACCCAGACGCGAATTTATAGAAAAGAACGCAAAATACGTTCAGAATCTCGATATTTAAACGGAATGACGGTGAAATAAATGGACGATAATTTTAACGTATTCGACAATGATAATCTTACGGTTCACGACGACGACATACCCGTTGTGGACAGCGATGACGCGGGCAAGATTATAAACGTCGATATCAATAAGGAAATGAGAAAGTCATTCCTCGACTACTCGATGTCCGTTATAACGTCGCGTGCTCTTCCCGACGTAAGGGACGGACTCAAACCCGTACACAGACGTATTCTCTATACAATGTACGAAAACGGACTCATGCCCGACAAGGCTTACCGTAAGTGCGCGGACACGGTCGGTGCGGTTCTCGGCCGCTACCATCCCCACGGCGACGCGTCGGTATATGACGCAATGGTCAGACTCGCGCAGGATTTCTCTATGAGATACATGCTCGTCGACGGTCACGGTAACTTCGGTTCTGTCGACGGAGACCCCCCGGCTGCTTACCGTTATACGGAGTCGAGAATGAGCAAAATGACTCTCGAAATGCTTTCGAATATAGACGAGGACACGGTTGACTTTATACCGAACTATGACGACAGACTCAAGGAGCCTGTTGTTCTTCCCTCGAAATTCCCGAACCTGCTCGTCAACGGCTCGTCGGGTATCGCGGTCGGTATGGCGACGAATATCCCCCCTCATAATTTAAGAGAGGTTATCGACGGAATAAACTGCGTTATGGACAACCCCGACGCGACTCTCCCCGAGATTATGGAGCATATCAAGGGACCCGATTTCCCGACTGCGGGCATTATTATGGGCTATTCGGGAATCAGAGCCGCCTATGCGACGGGCAGAGGCAAGGTAACGGTCAGGGCGAGATGCGAAATCGTCGAGGGCAAGCACGATAAGTATCAGATTGTCGTAACCGAGCTTCCCTACCAGGTCAACAAGGCGCGCCTTATCGAAAAGATTGCGGAGCTTGTTAAGGATAAGAAGATAGAGGGTATTTCCGACATCAACGATTATTCAAACCGCGAGGGCATGAATATGGTTATCGACCTTAAAAGGGACGCAAATCCCCAGGTCGTATTAAATCAGCTTTATTCGTACACCCAGTTACAGGACACGTTCGGCGTTATACTTCTTGCTCTTGTCAACGGCGAGCCTAAAATATTGAATTTAAAACAGATTCTCGAATATTACATAGACCATCAGTGCAACGTAATAACGAGACGAACCGCTTTCAGACTTAAAAAGGCCGAAGCCAGGGCGCATATTGTAGAGGCTTTAATCAAGGCTCTCGATATTATCGACGAGGTTATCGCCGTATTAAAGGCTTCAAAGAGCGTTGCAGAGGGTAAGACAGCCCTTATGGAGAACTTCGCGTTCGACGAGATTCAGGCGACGCACATCGTTCAGATGCGTTTAGGACAGCTGACAGGTCTTGAAAGACAGAAGCTCGACGATGAAATGGCTGATTTAAAGGCTAAAATAGACGAGTACCGTGCGATTCTTTCTTCGAGAGAAAAGGTTCTTGAAATTATAAAGGGCGAGCTTGCAGTTATTAAGGAAAAATTCGGCGACGACAGACGTACGGAGATTCAGAATGTCTCGGGCGAAGTCGATATTGAAGATCTTATCCCCGTCGAGGACTGCGTTCTTACAATGACCGAGATGGGCTACATCAAACGTATGCCCGCCGACGAATACAAGAGCCAGCGCAGAGGCGGTAAGGGAATCAAGGGTATGACCCGCCGTGAGGACGATATTGTTGACACGATTATTAACTGCTCGACCCACGACTACGTTATGTTCTTTACTTCAAAGGGCAAGACGTACCGCATTAAGGCGTACGAAATCGCCGAGGGCAGCCGTATCAGCAAGGGTATGAATATCGTAAACATTCTTCCGCTCGAAAGCGAGGAGAAGATAACTGCTATCATCAGAGTTCCCAGAGAACAGGACGAAAGTCTTAAATACCTGTGCATGTTCACAAAGAAGGGCATCGTAAAGAGAAGCGAAATTTCCGCTTATAACAATATTAGAAAGAGCGGAGTTATAGCAATAACGCTTGATGATGACGACGAGCTTATCCACGTTTCCGCAACGACCGGAGAGGACGATATATTCCTCGCTACGAAGAAGGGAATGTGTATCCGCTTTAACGAGAACGACGCAAGGGTAATCGGCAGAACAGCGCGCGGAGTCAGAGCCATAACTCTTAAAGAGGGCGACGAAATCGCGGGCGCGGACGTTATTAAGGAAAACTGCTATGTTCTTACCGTCAGCGAAACAGGCTACGGCAGACGAAGCGAGATAACCGATTACAGAATTCAGAACAGAGGCGGTCTCGGTCTTATAAATTACCGTACCGCGGAATACGGCGACGTCGCTGCGGTCAGAATAGTATCGGGCGACGAGGATCTTATTCTGATTTCGTCAGACGGTATTATAATCAGAATTCCGTCCGATTCGATAAGCGTATTCTCCCGTCCGTCAAAGGGCGTACGCGTTATGAAGGTAGGAGACGACCAGAGAGTTATAACCATGACGTGCCTTGAACGCGACGAAAACGCGGAAAGCGATACGGATTCGGAAAATTATACAGACGAATCAAACGAAACCGTTTCTCAAGATAACGAATCTCAGGATTAAAAAACATAACCGGGCGCGGATTTGATTTTAATTTTAAACCCGCGTTCGGAGTTTACCGACATTATTCATTATAATCAATAATCCGGGGTGTGCGGATTATTTTGTCAGCGGAGAATTTTATGGAAAAGAAAAAAAAGGAAGTAACCGGCGTTATTCCCGGCGTGGAAGGCGTAGAAAAACGTAAAAAGAAAGTTAAAAAATCATCAGTAGTTATAGCGGTCATTGTCGTTATACTCGTATTTTTAGGCGTTATCGCGGCGCATTTCGTGTTAAGATATACGAAGGATCTCGATATCGACGACGGAATCGACGACGTAACGGGTCAGTACAGCGATGATTTTCTGTTCAGAGACGAGGACAACAGTCAGAACGCCGCGGATATGATAGCCATGCAGCAGAACGACAACTTAAACGATTTGCTTGCCGACTGGTACACAAACGGCGGCGAACACCTGACGAGCAAGCACGTCATGAACGTACTTTTAATCGGTCTCGACACGTTCGACGGCGTAGGCTCGGGCAACTCCGACGTTATGATGATCGTTTCTATCAACAATGAGACGAAGAAAATAACGCTCTGCTCTCTTTTCAGAGACAGTTACACGTATTTCGACACGGCGTACGGACCGAAAACGTCCAAGATAAACGCGGCTTACGGCAACGGAGGCCCCAAATATCTCGTCGACGCAGTTGAAAATAACTATAAAATCAAAATAGACTACTACGCGGCGGTCGACTTTACGGCTTTTGAACAGGTTATCGACGAAGTCGGCGGTGTAAATCTCGACGTAACGCAGAACGAGGCGGACGGTATTTACGAGTACGCGAATATAAGCGTGCCCGTCGGCGAAAACGTTCTTCTTAACGGCGAGCAGGCTCTTTATTTCTCGAGAATGAGAAAGATTTATACCTCGGGCGATATTCAGCGTACGGAAAATCAGCGCAAGGTTATCACCGCTCTTATTAATAAGTCGAAAAATCTCACGCTCTCCCAGCTTGACGGCGTTGTTAAAACTCTCTGTTCGTATGTCAGAACCGACTGCTCCGTTTCAAAAATAATAACGCTTGGAACTACCGCGATATTAAACAAGTGGTATGATTTCGAGATAGTTTCTATGGAGGCGCCCGCCGAGGGCGCGAGACAGCCGTACACGACTCACGGCGACAGCGTCTGGATCTGGGTTGTAGACTATCCGCTTGCCGCGCAGGAAGTGCAGAACGCGCTCTACGGTCATACCAATATCATACTCGACGAGAACAGGGTTAAGGCTTTTGACGTAAAATCCACTCGATAAAATACGGGGGATTTTAAAAACGCCCGAACCGCAAAAAACTTTGAAAGCTGATTGTTTTCTTGCTATCCCCGGAAAGTAAGCACAAATTCATTTTTTGAATTTAACAAAAGAATGTCTGTGTTTTAAGAAAAAATAAATTATTTGATTTTATATTTATAAAAAAAAGAAGGTTTTATTATGTTTAACCATGAAAATCTTAAAGGAAAAACCGCCGTTATCACCGGTGCGGGCGGAGTTCTCTGCTCGGGCTTTGCAAAGGATCTCGCTTCGCAGGGGGTAAAGGTCGCTGTTCTTGATCTTAATTTTTCCGCGGCTCGGAAAGTCGCCGACGAAATAAACGCTTCGGGCGGAACGGCTCTCGCCGTCGAGTGCAACGTACTCGAAAAATCAAGTCTCGAAAAGGCGAAAGATACCGTAACCTCTGCCCTCGGTGCGTGCGATATACTTATCAACGGCGCAGGCGGAAACAATCCCAAGGGTACGACCTCGAACGAGACTCTGACCATGGACGATATAGCGCACAAGGCGGAGGGTGTTAAGACATTTTTCGACCTCGACCCGGACGGAATTCAGTTTGTATTCAATCTTAATTTTCTCGGCACTCTTCTGACCACACAGACTTTTGCGCTCGATATGGTCGGCAGGGACGGCGCGTGCATTATAAACATTTCATCAATGAACGCGTTTAAGCCCCTTACGAAGATTCCCGCTTATTCTGCGGCAAAGGCGGCTGTCTCAAACTTCACGCAGTTTATGGCTGTTCACTTTGCGCCCGTCGGCATCAGAGTCAACGCGATTGCTCCCGGATTTTTCTCGACCAATCAGAATAAAACTCTTCTCTTTAACCCCGACGGCTCTCTTACCGAGAGAAGCCATAAGATAATAAGCCATACCCCGCTCGGACGTTTCGGCACGACGGACGATCTTACTGGAAGTCTGCTTTTCCTTGCCGACAGCCGGTATTCGTCGTTTATAACCGGCGTGATTCTCCCCGTCGACGGCGGCTTCTCGGCTTACTCGGGAGTTTAATATTAATAATATTTATAAAACAAATAAAAACGAACCTCGGAAATGCTCCGGGGTTCTTTTGAATTAACGATTCAAATTAATTATATAATTAATTCTATGATTAAAATGATTAATTCTCGAATTCTATAATTAATTCTCGGATTTTATAATTAATCTTGATAAAATATAATTAATGTTGTATAATAAATTCAAGAGTTAAACAGGAGGGACATATTATGCAGAGCGAGGATTTAAAAAAATTGATATCCGATATAAGGCGTATGAAAACCGAAACGCAGACAATCGAGCTTAAATCGGCGGCGAAAGGGTGTCCCACGCGGTTGTTTGACACATTATCGTCGTTTTCGAATCAGGACGGCGGCGGTATTATAATATTCGGAATAGACGAGAGCGAAAATTATTCAGTAAACGGCGTTTACGACGCGCAGGATTTACAAAAAAAAGTAAACCAGCAGTGCAAGCAGATGGAGCCTGTTGTCAGAGCCTTGTTTACCGTGTGTGAAGAGGACGGAAAAATTATCGTTTCCGCAGAAATTCCCGGCGTTGATATTTCCGAACGTCCCGTTTTTTACAGGGGCGTCGGCAGGGTAAAGGGTTCGTATGTCAGAGTCGGCGAATCCGACGAGCCGATGAGCGAATACGAAATATACAGCTATGACGCGTTCAGAAAGAGAACACGCGACGATATCAGAACGGTTGAAAATGCGGATTTTAATATAATGATAAATAAAGATCGCCTTGACGATTATTTTAAAGCCGTAAAGGACGAGCGAAAAAATCTTTCTGAAAATGTGAGCGAAAAAGATATAATGGATTTAATGGGTATAACCGTAAAGGGCGTTCCCACGCTTGCGGGGCTGATGACTTTTTCTTTATACCCGCAGACGTACTTTCCCCAGCTGTGCATTACCGCGGTAGCTCTCCCCGGTACCGAACACGGAACAGTCGGCGGCGACGGTGAGCGTTTTATTGACAATAAAAGAATTACCGGAGCGATTCCCGATATGCTCGGCGAAGCTGTCGAATTTGTGAGAAAAAACAGCCGTACGAAAACGATAATAGATGAAAACGGACGCAGAATTGACCGACCCGAATATCCGATTAAAGCTGTGCGTGAAGCTATTCTCAACGCGCTCGTTCACAGGGATTACAGCATTTATACAGAAAACGTACCCGTTCGAATCGAAATGTACCGGGACAGGATGGAGATAACGAACAGCGGAGGTCTTTACGGTAAAATTACGATTGACGCGCTCGGAAAAGTCCGCCCGGAGACGAGAAATGCCGAGCTTGCAAATATACTCGAGCTTTTGAAAATTACAGAGAACAGGTATTCGGGAATTCCGACAATGCGAAACGAGTTTTCGAAAGCGGGACTGCCCGCGCCGATTTTTTCCGTGCTTCACGGCGAATTTAAGGTTGTTATGAAAAACGGGCTGTATTTCGATTCTGCGAATATAACCGAATCGCTTATTGATTTTTGCTCGACTCCGAGAACGCGTACGGAGATTGTCGATTTTATCGGCAAATCAAAAAATCACGTTATGTCTCATATTTTAAAACCTCTTATCGACAGCGGAGATATAAGGATGCTGAATCCCGATAAGCCGAAAAGTCAGAATCAAAAATATATAAGAGGGGATTTATAATAAAAAAACGAACCTCGGAAATGCTCCGGGGTTCTTTTGAATTAACGATTCAAATTAATTATATAATTAATTTCATGATTAAAATGATTAATTCTTGAATTTTATGATTAATTCTCGATTTAAAATGATTAATTCTCGAATTTTATAATTAATTCTCGGTTTGAAATGATTAATTCTTGAATTTTATAATTAATACTGTAATAAAAATGAAGAATCTTTTCGACAGTATTACATTGTATTCATCAAATACGACAGTATCGACTTTCTGGTTACGATTCCGCTGAACGAGCCGAGGTCGTCGACAACGGGTACGAAGTTCTGTTCGAGAGCCATATTAAAAAGCTTTTCTATATTCTCACTGAAATTTACCGCCTTGTATTTTTCAGATTTAATTATTTTCGTCACGGGGATATGTTCAAGCTCCTTTATAAGCGATACGTCCTCGAGCGACGCGCCCTCTTTTAATATAAGCCAGAGAAAATCGCCCTCGCTTACCGTTCCTACGTATTTACCCTCGCGCGAGATAACCGGAATCGCCGTGTATCCGCAGTTTTTCATCTTTTCGAGCGCTTGACGAATGCTGAAATCGCTGTAAAGATAAGCTGTGTCCTGCTTGGGTTTAATAAAAAATGCGACGTTCATGTTTTTCCTCCGTTATTTGTAGTGCGTAATAATTATATTCGCGGTTTATTAAATGAATGTGTAAAACAATAATTATCGCCTTACCGTGCGATAAATTATTGTTTTCCTCTATCATTTTAATACATTATTTGTTATAATACAATTGTTTGACGGTAAATTCGTCATTGAAGAGGAAAAGAAAAAAGAAGCAAAGGCTTTTCACAAATGAAAAGGAAAACAATTTTATACTCGTTTAAGACATCCCTGCCCGTAACGGCGGGTTACGTCGTTTTAAGTCCGGGCTTAGTCTCTCTTTTTTCTATACTCTCCTAAAACGCAGTGTAAATGATAATGCTTCACATTATACACGGTATCTGAATATTATATACTGATATATTAATTCGAAAGGAATGAGCTTCAGTTTTGGAAATATATCTTGACAATTCCGCGACGACAAAGGTCTGTCCCGAGGCGGTAAACGAAATGGTTGAAACGCTTACTCACTCGTGGGGCAACCCGTCGTCTCTTCATAAAAAAGGCGTTGAGGCTTCGCGCGTACTCGAAAATGCGAGAGCAAGGATTGCGCGCGTTTTCTCATGCTCTCCGGACGAGGTTTACTTCACTTCGTCGGGAACTACGGCAAATAACACCGCAATATTCGGCGCGGTCTACGCGAACAGGCGCAGGGGAAACAGAATAGTCACAACGTCGCTTGAACATCCGAGCGTTAACGAGGCTATGAAAAGACTTGAGGAGCAGGGCTTCGAAGTAATAAGACTCCGCCCGGATAAATTCGGACGTTTCTCATTAAACGATTTATATTCCGTCATAAATAAAAATACGATTCTCGTATCGATTATGATGGTAAATAACGAGCTTGGTACAATAAACCCCGTTCAGAATATTAAAACGGCGGTAATGCGAGCGGGCGCACCTGCGTTGATTCATGTCGACGCCGTACAGGCGTTCGGAAAAATTCACGTAAAGCCGTCGAAGATAGGAGCGGATTTAATCTCCGTCAGCAGTCATAAAATTCACGGTCCCAAGGGAGCGGGCGCGCTGTATATAAAAAAGGGCGTACGAATCAAGCCATACGTCGTCGGCGGCGGACAGGAAAACGGAGTTTTCTCCGGCACCGAGGCGATGCCGAATATCGCAGGCTTCGGAGCGGCGGCTGCCGAGCTCGGCGACATAGACGCTTCATTTGAAAAGGTAAGGGGAGTCCGTGACCGCTTTATCGAAAAGGTGACGAGAATTCCGGGCGTTTATATAAATTCGCCGTCGGATTCTCTCCCTTATATTATAAATATGTCCGTGACGGGGCTTCCGTCGCAGACTGTCGTAAATTCACTTTCCGAAAGGGGAATTTACATCTCAGCGGGCTCGGCATGCAAGCGAGGACACGATTCCGAGGTTTTAAAGGCGATAGGACTGCCGAGCGACAGAACTCATTCGGCAATCAGAATCAGCATGTCGCGCTTTACTACGGACGAGGAAATGAACGAAACCGTCGACGCAATCGCCGCCGCAGTTTCGAGAATAAGAAGATAAAGGATTTATAAATTATGAAGGAAGTTATTTTGTTAAAGGACGGAGAAATCGCGTTAAAGGGACTCAACCGTTCTACGTTCGAGGATATTCTCGTTAAAAATATCAAAAACAGGCTGAAAGAGGAGGTCGGAAGCTTCACTTTCACGAAAGCGCAGTCGACGATTACGATTGAACCCGATAATGAGAACGAGGATCTCGACGAGGCGGTCGAGGTTATAAAGCATGTTTTCGGCGTAGCGGCTCTTTCGAGAGCCGCCGCGTGCGATAAGGATATCGAGGTTATCAAGAAAACGGCGGTTGAATATTTAAGGGATGAGCTGTCGTTTGCTAAGACGTTCAAGGTCGCGGCGAAGCGTTCGGATAAGAAATTCCCGTTCAATTCGCCTCAAATCTGCGACGAGGTCGGCGGCGTTATTCTCGAAAATTACCCCGGAATAAAGGTCGACGTTCACAATCCCGAGGTTACGGTAACCGTCGAGGTCCGCGACAAGTACGCTTTCGTCAGAGGCAGTCAGATAAAGGGCGCGGGCGGTATGCCCACAGGCACGTCCGGCAGGGCGGCTATACTTATTTCCGGCGGCATCGACAGCCCCGTTGCGGCGTGGATGATGGCAAAGCGCGGAGTTTCCCTTACGGCGGTTCATTTTGCATCACCGCCTTATACGTCCGAGCGTGCGGAGATAAAGGTTCACGAGCTTCTTAAAAAGGTAGCGAAATACTGCGGACGAATCGATTTGTACACCGTTCATTTTACGGAAATACAGGAATTAATCCGAGACAAAGCCCCCGAGGATATGTTTACAATCGTAATGAGACGTCTTATGATGAAAATTTCGAATGAAATCGCGCGCAGGACAAAGTGTTCGGCTCTGATAACGGGCGAGAGCGTCGGTCAGGTCGCTTCGCAGACGATATACGCGCTTCAATGCACCGACGACGCCGCCGAAATTCCCGTTTTCCGTCCGTGCATAGGCATGGATAAGAGCGAGATTATAGACATATCGCGTAAAATCGACGCGTTCGATATTTCGATTCAGCCGTATGAGGACTGCTGTACCGTGTTTACGCCCAAGCACCCGAAAACAAGACCTACGGTAGAGTCGGCAAGAGAAGCCGAGGCAATGGCATACGACGGGGAAATGATGAAAAAGGCAGTCGAGACGGCAAAGCATGAAGTTATTTATTATAATAAGTGATCAGTGTAGTAATGTTATTTTGAAGCGTAAACATTTTTTTGTAGGGGAAGACATTGTCTTCCCGGGGTAAAGGCAGAGATTTTTTATTTTGATTTTGCCGACGGAAACCCGGGAATTTCATTTTGCTGACGCATTGTTATTAACAACATCGCAAGTCTCATAATAAATAAAAATACACGGCGGGATTGACAAAAGTCCGCCGTGCGTTTATAATTAAATTGCGGGGAGCCATCCGACAGACGGTTTACCCGGATGCTTAGTTAAAAATAACCGCGCAATTTGGGTGGGCGGTTATTTTTTTACCAAAATGTAAAGAACGATTAAATTAAACAGAACAAGAGTTATGTAAACAATCGCTTCCGCCATCGGTATCACCCCCTTAATCAAGAGGGCGAACGCCCTCTTTAAAGGGAAAACCGCCTACCGTTTATAGATAGCTCCGAGGTTTGCAAAAATATATTGCAAACAATGTTATTTTAGCATAAAATGTATTATTTGTAAAGATAAATAAAAACAGTTTTGTTTTTCGAGGTGAAAAATATGTCAAAACCGTACGGTCTGGTTCTCTCCGGCG
>JALEQX010000040.1 GCA_022763825.1 Oscillospiraceae bacterium
TGTTTCTGTATCGTCAATATAAGGAGATATATCATTTACTGAATAATAAACAACAAAATCATTACTGTAATCTTTTAACACAAAATCTAAAAAATTATGTATTTGACTTTCTTGTATAAGTTCAGATGAACTGTTATTTTCCATTTGAAAATAATAAATACTTTCGGAATGAATTTCTATTTTGGAAATATGACTGTCAATATTTTTTTGCAAGTACTCAATCGACCAATTATATATTTGTGTTAATTGAAAATCATCATAATATTTACCGTCAATATAATCGACATAAAATGTGTCATCTTTATACTTGATTTTCCATTTTGGATTAACCTTCTCAAAATCAAAAATGTTGGAAGAGTGATTACTTTCGTCACGAAAATACGGTGGTACAAAATAAACTGATTTAATTTCATTTCTTTCTAAATTGTATTTTTCAGATAAATATGATTTGGGTATTTGCAATATTGCTAAATACACAAAAACTAATGCAATTACTATAATTATTATCGCTAAAATGAATTTTTTACTCTTTTTCAAGCATAATACCCCCCTATATTAGTACTATATCACAAAACTAATTAGAATAAAAGTACAAAATTGAATATTATTAATAAAGAGGTTTGCCCAAAATGTTAGGGCAAACCTCTTTTTAAGTTGTGTCTCTATTTTCACTAACAATCGCATCTCGCAAATGGGCAAATGTACTTTGAGTTTTGAGTTCTGTTTCATGTTTATCAAGTTCTTGCTTAACGGCGTTCAAAATTGCAACGCTAACAGGTGGTGCAGAACTTTCACTGTATTCACCAGGAGGTGCATATGGTCGATTTTCTTTGTTTGAAGTATGAGGATATTTTTCGAGTATACTGCTTATTAGTTTTTTAGACGATGCATGCTTAACCGTACGATTACTTTCATTTTTCATTCTCCTTATTATTTGAAATGATTATATCACTGGAAGAATGATTTTTCAATAAGATAACTTTGCAATTGCCAATATTTTTTATCTACAGTCCAAAAAATATCACATAATAATCTTTTATGTTTTATTTAGTGATTTAATTTTTTCTACCTTTGCATTTTTGATGGATAAACAATATAAAAGGCTAAAATAAAAAAACGCCCTGAAAATCAGGGCAGGGCAAAAGAAAAAAGAGCTGAATTTTCAGCTCTTTTTTGTGGCAGAGGTATAAGGATTCGAACCTTAAATGACGGAGTCAAGCTCCGTTATGTCATCAAAAAACGGAAGCGTTCGTTTAATCGCGACGGAATATAAGGTAATCGAGCTTTTTCTGCGTTCGCCTAACGTCGTTTTTTCAGCCGATACGATAACGGAACGCGTATGGGGCCGGGACAGCGAAGCGGAGATCAACGTCGTGTGGGTTCACATTTCGAATTTAAGAAAAAAATTAAAATCCGTCGCGCTCGCGTACTCGGGTTTGATAAAAGCGACGGCACCGAGCGAAGATAAAATTGAATTCACAGTTATTTTAAAATAAAAACAGAGCCGTAAGTTTCGGAACAAAATCCGATTTACGGCACGTTTTTTTACGCAAACATTCTTTATGTAGGGGAAGATATCATCTTCCCGAATGAGACTTGCGGTTTTATCAATAATAAATTTGCGTCGGCAATATGAAATCTGCGGTTTTGAGTCGGCAAAATCATTTTTTTAATTTCCGCCTTTACCGCGGGAAGACAATGTCTTCCCCTACGTCACAATTAAAATTTTTACGATAATTATAATTTAATTATCATCGAAAATTGAACAAATTTTTTTCTGACCGCTGAACACTGATTATTGTTTATAATGTTCCTTTACAAATGCAATTTCCGCCTTGTATCCCTCGATATCATTAGGCGTTTCGAGGTTAAACGGCAGGGAGTCGAACGCGGGGTGATTGACAACCGCCATGAGCGCGTCCGCGCCGATATTGCCCTCGCCCAGCTTCTGATGTCTGTCCTTATGCGAACCGAGGACGTTCATGCTGTCGTTTAAATGAACGGCTTTGAGTCTGTCAAGACCTATCACCCTGTCGAATTCCTCAACAACGCCGTCGAGCGAATTTACAATGTCGTAACCGCCGTCGAATATATGGCACGTGTCAAGACAAACGCCGAGTTTTTCGGGCATTTTAACGCGGTCGATAATCTCGCGTATTTCCTCGAATGTCCTGCCGATTTCGCTTCCCTTGCCCGCCATGGTTTCGAGTAAAACAGTTGTTTTCAGATCCTCTCTCAAAACAGAGTCAAGCGTGTCGACAATGAGTTCTATACCCTTTTCCACGCCCTGCTTTACGTGCGAGCCGGGATGAAAATTATAATAATTTCCGGGAAGCATATCCATCCGTTTAAGATCATCCGCGAACGTCTCGCGTGCAAAACGGCGGATATTCTCGTCCGCGGCGCACGCGTTTAACGTATACGGCGCGTGAGCGACTATTTTGCCGAAATTATGCTCCTTGGAGAAATCGAGAAACGCCGAAATATCATCCGGGTCGACGCTCTTCGCCGCGCCCCCTCTCGGATTCCTCGTAAAAAACTGAAATGTATTTGCTCCTATGTCGTACGCCTGCTTTCCCATAGCAAGAAAGCCCTTCGACGACGATAAATGACAACCGATGTATAACATATTTCCTCCGTGAGCAATAAATTATTGCGTGTAACGCAGCAATTTATTGTTTTGTTATTTCTTTTTCAAGTTCTTTCATATTTTTAACTATCTTCCGCGCGCCGGCGTTTACAAGCTCCTCGTCCGTTCTGAAGCCCCAGTCGACCGAAATACAGTCAATACCCGCGTTCCCCGCCGTCATGATATCAACCTCGCTGTCGCCTATGTACACGGCGTTTTCTTTTTTTATATTAAACTTTTCAAGTACAAGGTTGACGGAGTCGGGGTACGGCTTTTTGCGTATGGAATCTTTAAGCCCGAGAGCGAAGCCGAACAGCCCGTCGAAGTAATCTTTACATAAAGTCTGCACCGCGTAGTCTGATTTGTTCGACACAACGGCGGTCTTAATTCCGAGAGAATCAAGGCGTTTGATAAGTTCAATAATCCCGTCGTACGCCCTCGTTTTGTCGTTGCAGTGAACCGCGTAATGCTCATTAAAACATTCAAACACTTTTTCTGTCGTTCCTTTTGACGAATTTTCGGGGACGCCCAGTTCGACGAGCCTTCTTATTCCGTTTCCGACAAACCGCCTCGTTTCTTCAAGCGTTCTTATCGGCAGACCGTTTTCTTTGAGCGCGAAATTGAGAGAATCCTTTAAATCCTCAAGCGTATTTAAAATTGTTCCGTCCATATCGAATATCGCAAGCGAATACTTCATAATTTTTCCTCTTTTCCGTCCTTATTTTACAACAACGAAACGCATTTATCAAGTATTTGCTTGTAACTTCGCGCGCGGTGTGATATTATATTATTAACAGAATTCAATAATGTATCGGAGCTGACGGATATGAAAGAATTTATGGGCGAGGATTTTCTCCTTGATTCGAATACGGAAAAAGAACTTTTTGCTTTTTGTAAGGACGCACCGATTTTTGACTGGCACTGTCATCTTTCACCCGAGGAAATATATAGAAACGAAACGCCGAAAAACATAACGGAGCTTTGGCTCGGCGGCGACCATTACAAGTGGCGCGCGATGAGATGCGCGGGTATAAACGAGGAACTTATCACCGGAAACGCCGGCGATTACGATAAGTTCAAAGCGTGGTCGTCCGTCATGGACATGTGTCCGGGCAATCCGCTTTACCACTGGACCCACCTCGAATTACAGCGTTATTTCAACATAAAAAAGACGCTGTCTCCCCGCACGGCGGACGAAATCTGGGAGGAGACGAACTCGCAGATAGCCTCCGGCGGATTCAAACCCCGCGAGCTTATCACCCGTTCAAACGTCGTATGCGTATGCACGACCGACGACCCGGCGGACAGTCTCGAATATCATAAAAAATTAAGAGAAGATACGTCGTTTAAATGCAAGGTCCTCCCCGCGTTCAGACCCGATAAGGCGTTATATATCGATCAGCCGACTTTTAAAAATTACATTGAAAAGTTATCCTCGTCGGCTGACAAATCCATTGAAACCTTTAACGATTTAAGGGACGTTTTACTCTCACGAATCGAGCTTTTCGATTCGCTCGGATGCAGGGCGACCGACCATGCGCTTACATATATGCCGACTTTAAGAGCCGACGAAAAAGAGCTTGACTCGATTCTTAAAAAAGGCATAAACGGCGAAAACGTAACAAACGAAGAAGCCGACAAATACAAAACGGAGCTTATGCTTTTCCTTGCAAGGGAATATTACAAAAAGGGCTGGGCAATGGAATTACATCTCGGCGCAATGAGGAACAACAACACGCTCATGTTCAACAAAATCGGCGCCGATACCGGCTTTGATTCCATGAACGACGCACGTCAGGCGGAATCGTTGTCTAAATTCCTCGACATGCTCGCAAGTGAAAATTCGCTGCCGAAAACGATTCTTTTCACGCTCAACCCCAAGGACAACTACGTTTTAGGCTCCATGACGGGCAACTTCCAGACAGACGAGGCTGTTTCGAAAATTCAGTTCGGCTCCGCGTGGTGGTTCAACGACAATATCGACGGCATGCGCGAGCAGATAAAGGCGTTCGCAAACCTCGGCGTTATCGGCGGATTCATAGGCATGGTAACGGATTCGAGATCGTTTTTGTCATACCCGAGACACGAATATTTCAGACGTATATTCTGCTCGTTCTTAGGCTCCATGGTCGAGAGGGGCGAGTACCCGTACGAACCGGAAATTCTTAAATCAATCGTCAACAACGTATCGTTTTACAATGCGAAAAAATATTTCGGCGTCGAGGTGTAAAAATGGCTGAATTTACATACGGATTTAATATAAAAAGAGATAAACGCATATCGCCGGACGTTTTATCGGCGGACAACGAAAAATATATAGCCCGTCTTTCGGATTTCGAATCGGCTAATCATATCGAAACCCGCCTTTTTGCCGTACTGACTTCAATGAAAACGGACGACGGCAAAACGGTTATTAAAAATTCGCTCGAAGAAAACGACATGATGACGGCGAGAAAAATTCTCAGCGATATGTACGGAATCGTTCATTATTTTATAATTTCGGGAAAAAATTTCGAAAGAGTAAATATAATAGGCAAATTTTTAAAGACGTTTAATAAGAATATAAAAATTCATTTCGCCGTCTGCGAGGGCGAGGATGTAAACGGCGTTCTCGACTTAAACGCGGTCGATTCGGTCATCACGGTTACAGATGACGAAATGAACAAGGCGAAAAATTCACTTGACAAGACGGAACATCTTCATATTTCCGACTCCGATTCGGCGGCTCTTTACGCCGGAGCAAAGATTGCAAAAACGGCGAAAAACAAGAGGCGGAACGCGCTCGTGATGTTTTCCGACGTTTGCGAACTCGAGACTCCCGTACCGCTTGACGCGGACGGAGAATTAAATGAAAATCATACCGAAGAAAATGAAGAACAGACTGCGGAAAACGCTCCGGTAAATGAGGAAACTGCCGTCACGCCGGACAAATCGGAAAATTCGGCACAATAATTCGGGAAGTGACTTTTTGTGACAAAGAAAAAACTTCTGATAATATTTAACCCGCGGGCGGGCAGAAACGAGAACCGCCCCGACGTAAATTATATAAGAAAAACTCTTGAAAGTCATGATTTTGACGTCGACGTAAAACTGACGGTATGCAGGGGCGACGCAGAGGAACTTGCGTATATTTATGCAAAGAAATACGACGTTCTGACCGTCTGCGGCGGCGACGGAACCTTGAGCGAGGCGATAAAGGGCGTTGTCCGTTCCGGCTCCGATGTGCCGGTGGGCTACATTCCGACAGGCTCGACAAACGACCTCGCCGCGACCGTAGGCATTCCGACCGACGTAAACAAAGCCGTCGAGCTTATAGCCTCGGGCAATGTCAACACTTATGATTCGGCTTCGTTTAATTCCGGCGGATTTTCATATATCGCATGCTTCGGTCCCGGAACTCACATATCGTACTCGACTCCCCAGCGGATGAAAAACGCTCTCGGATACAGTGCATATACGTTGAACGGATTTTTATTCAATGTCATCCCGACCGTGCTTGAAGCAAAGCCCAAGCATATCAAAATAGAATACGACGGCAAAACGCTCGACGATTATTTTTATTTCGGCGCGGTTTCAAACGCACTGAGCGTCGCGAGGATGTTCAATTTCGATAAAAATAAAGTCCGTCTCAACGACGGAAAATATGAAATTATGCTCGTAAGAAAAATTCACGGCGTAGCCGGACTTATAGATACCGTGTTCAAACTTCTGCGCGGAGACCTCGACTGCGATTCGCTGTTGTTTTTGACCGCTTCCGAAGTTAAATTTGAATTCGATTCGCCCGTAAACTGGATAACCGACGGCGAGTTCGGCGGAAAGATTCGCAAAGCGGACATCAGGATAAAAAAACACGCTGTCAGACTGCTTTGTCCCGACAGCGAGCTGTTTATTAAACAATAATTTATTGTTCCAAACATAAACATTCTTTATGTAGGGGAAGACAATGGCTTCCCCTACATATTTTGTTTATGCCTTATAGTAAATTATTGTTTACAGTTCTTTTTCCAGTTTCGCGCAGAATCTCAGCATGCGTCTTGCCTCCGTCGCGGTAATCTTACCGTCGGAATTCAAGTCGCCGAATTCGATTTGTTCTATTATCGGCGAATACAGTTTGCCCGCCGTTCTGAGCATGTCCCTGGCGTCGGACACGGTGACGGTTCCGTTCATATCGAAATCGCCTCGCTGAGCTTCGATTCGGCACTTGCCCGTCCTGCCGTCGGTAACGCATCCGGGGTACACTGTCACAGTCGACGTGCTGTCGTCCTTAAATTTAAGCGTGTAACTGCCGGGCGCGAGTCTGTAGCCGGAGCACCCGGGATATCTGATATCGATACCGAAAAACGAGTTTCCGTTCTCGTCGGCGAACGCCATATTCGAATTATATTCCGGCTTGCCCTCATATCCCGAGTTGGTCGTTCCGCACGCCTCGAGGCACTGCTCGTCCATAAAAATTCTTATATTTTCATTAGGCGCAATGACCGTCTTAACAGCTCCCGTCATTTTGCCCGAAGCATATTCCTGACCCGACGATGAAACCGCGCGGGTCATTTTTGCGTCCGCAATCTTTGCGCTGTATACTGTTTTATAATTAAAATCGATATTCGTAAAGTTTTCCTTATTAACCTGCGAGAGTTTGAAATAATAGGTCTGACCGTCGAATAGCGTGTACTTTCCGTCCGAAATGCCGAAATACGCTTTACCGTCGGACGACGTCGTTATGCTCGTAACTTTATTCTGACAGTAACTGTCGGAGTAAACGTCAAACACGACGCCCGCACAGCCGAATTCGGTTTCTTTTAAAAGCGACGGAATATATCGAACGCTCTTTGCTTCGACAAATGCAGAACCGAGCTTCTTAGTATTTTTAAACATAACACTCTGTTTCTGATTGGAATACGAAATCGTCGCCGTTTTTCTCGTAACGTCGGCTTTATAACCGTCGGGAATCGACTTTTCGACAATGTCATATGTTCCGTACGGAAGGTTGAGACTTTCGCCGGCTTTCATTGTGGTATAAAGATGGTTCCCCGACTTCATATAAATATCAAACTGTGCGTCAACGCGTTTTGAATTTTCATCTGTCAAGTCGACGCTGAGCGTACCCATACCGGGACACGCCTTGACAACGACGAACTTAACGACCGCTCCGCCCGAACATATTTCCGACATTATGTTGTAGTCGCCCGAACAGTGCCAGAACCAGTCCGATTTTCCGTCGCCCCAGTACACGCCGATGTGATTCTGACCGTGGGGGCGGAGAGCTGCATTGCAAAACATTATGATAATGTCGCCCTTGCTCATGACTCCGCTTTTCAGCGCTTCGTCTTTATTTTCAAACATATAGTATCTTATCGAATTTTCACTTAGAATGCCGTACCATCCGCGCGGATTTGCAATCGAAAAGATTTGATAATTCGACGGATTACCGCCCGAACGGACAACGCACGATTTTAATATATGCCATACAAATCCCGAACAGTTCATTCCCGGAACGCCGTTATACGAAATATCGCCGTTCGGTGAACGCCAGTCGCCTCCGTAATACGGAGTTGTGAGATAATAATTGTCGTTTTCGTGGCTGTACAGATAATCCATGTAGCTCTCGTACGAAAATCCGTAGTATTCCGACAGCGAACGCGTACCGGCTGCGGATGCGCCGACAGACAGCGGCGAGGTCAAAACAACAACTGTCAAAATAATAACGGCGATAATTTTCTTTGCATTCCTCATAAACACACCATACCTTAGCAGAATATAAATATTATTATAAGAACATAAATTCAAATGTCAATAAAATGGGAACGAAATGCAGAAAATCGGAATGAAAAACAATAATTTGTCTCGGCAAATTATTGTTTGTGTCAACATCTCTTCCTTTGTCATAAACTGAAACAGGAGGAATGTATATGAATAAAGATTACGAATTTCTCATCGCAGGCGGAGACCTGCGGCAAATATATATGGAAAAATATCTTAAAGGTCTCGGTTACAGGGTGCGTTCCGTATTCCTTACGCCGTGCGAAGCCAACACAAAAGAGAATTTAAAAAATTTTATCAGAAGAAGCAGATATATAATTCTCCCGCTGCCTGTCAGCCGTGACCGTCAGAGCGTTAACACGTCCATGAGCGAGAAGGAGCTGACGTTTTCATCATTCACCGATTGTGTCGAAAACGGGGACATTATTTTTGCGGGAATGATAGACGACAAGTTCAGAACAGCGCTCGAAATGAAGGGCGCGGGCGTTCATGATTATTTTAAACGCGAAGACCTGGCGTTTGCAAACGCCGTCCCGACCGCGGAGGGCGTTGTTTCCGTTATAAAAGACAACGTTCCGTTTACAATTCATTCGTCGAGCGCGGCGGTAACCGGCTACGGAAAATGCGGGGAGGCAATCGCAAATTTATTAAAAGTCATGAACTGTTCTGTCACCGTCGCGGTAAGAAGCCCCGCGCAGTGCGCAAAGGCGAAAGCCGACGGTCACAGGGTATGTTTTTTAAAGGATTTAAGCTCTCATGCGGACGAATTCGACATCATAATAAACACTGTTCCCGCGCCCGTTATCGGCAGAGACGTTCTCAACCGCGTAAAACGCGAAGCGCTGATAATCGAGGTTGCTTCCGCACCGTTCGGTGTTGATTTCGAATCCGCGCGCGAAATGGATATCAAAGTTATAAAGGCAAGTTCTCTCCCCGGCAAAACCGCTCCCGCGACTGCGGGAAAAATAATCGCCGACGCGATAATTCAGATGATAAAGGAGGGATAGCATGGACTCGATAAGAGTCGGATTCGCAATGTGCGGTTCGTTCTGCACATTTTCAAAAGCGATTGAAAGTATTGAAAATTTAATAAATAAAGGCGTTGAAATCGTACCGATTATGTCCTATAACGCATATTCGACGGACACCCGTTTCGGGAGGGCAAAAGAGCATATTGAGAAAATCGAAAATTTATGTTCGAGGAAAATAATCTGCACATTAACCGGCGCGGAACCGATAGGCCCTAAAAAAATAATCGATGCGCTGATAATAGAGCCATGCACGGGCAACACGCTCGCAAAGCTTGCCTCGGGAATTGCCGACACGCCCGTAACACTCTCGGCAAAATCGAATTTAAGAAATTCAAACCCCGTAATAATCGCCGTTTCAACAAACGACGCGCTCGGGAACGCGGCAAAAAACATAGGCGCACTCCAGAACGCGAAGAATATATATTTCGTCCCGTACAGACAGGACGATCCCGTAAAAAAACCAAACTCGCTCGTTGCGGATTTTTCAATGACGTACGATACGCTGATTGATGCGCTTGACGGAAAACAGATTCAGCCGATGATAAAACAATAATTTACCGCGTTGCACGCAATAAAATATTGCAGCGGACGGCAGGCAGCGGGCAGTGTTTGGAAATTACGTAATACTGACTGCTGACAACTGCCCGCTAATCACAGAAACAATAATTTACCCCCGGTAAATTATTGTTTCTCCCTTTTCCAGCGAATATATATACGCCGTGTCGGCGTCGAGTCTCAGCGTCTGTCTCATCGCAAGTATATAAATTTCCATCTGTTTATTATATCTTTCGACAAGCTCCGCAGGGTCGTTCACCTTGTCCGTTTTGTAGTCGACGACGTATGCTCTGCCGTTTTCGACAAACACCGCGTCTGCCATTCCCTGAACGAAAACGGGCTCGTTTCTTGCGTAATCGGGCAGAGTTTCGTCAAACATATACGCGGGCAGAAAAACGGCGAACTGCTTTTCCCTATACAGCTTTTCGGCGTTTTTCATTCTCGTGCAAAGCTCACTTTTTAAGAAATCCTTTATCTTATTTTCGAGCAGCGCGCCGCCCTGTTTTTCGTTGAGAATTCCCGAATCGATAAGACGGCGTTTTTCTTTTTCAAAGTCGTTTAACGCATTGTCAAAATCGCACGACTGCAAAAACAGGTGATTTGCCGTGCCCCGTTCGCCGGGGGTCATGCTCTTGCCGGAGAGAAATGCGGGACGGCTTTTTGCGAAAAATTCGGGTGTGAATTTATTTTTTTCGAATTCGGAAGCCGTGCGTTTGAGCGGAATCGAGCCGAACGCGGGCTGAGGATAGACGAAAGAACAGCGGTTTTCAAGTTCTTTAATAACATTTTCGTCGGGCTTTACATCAGACGATTCCCCGTCGGAATCGGAATCATCCGAGCCGTCGTCAGTTACGAATTTAATTGAAAAATCGCCGTCCCTGCCTGCGATGTCGTCGAATGCGCAGTCTTTTCTTATTAATATCGAATCGGGATGCCTGACGTACGCGCTAAGCAGCCAGTCGAGAAAACTTGACGAGTTCATTGCCTCGAAATATCCGAGACTGTCCGCGCCCGCCGTCAGCAGTGCGGAGTTGATTCTGTCCGTAATGTCGTTTACGCGGGCGACGGTTATGATTTTTTCACGCGCTCGAGTCAGCGCGACGTACAGAATCCTCAGTTCCTCGGCGCGCATGCTTTTCTTAGCGCCGATGCGCGCCGCGGAATAACTTAAGGTGTCGTATTTTATGAAATTATCAGGGTCGTATATCTTCATTCCGATACCGGTTTTCGAGTCGAGAATCATGCTTTTGTTAAGGTCGGTATCGTTGAATCTCGACGAGCAGTCGGCGAGAATTACGAACGGAAATTCGAGTCCCTTTGACTTGTGAATGCTCATAATTCTGACAACGTCCGCAGACGCTGAAACGTCGCCTCCCGCGGGAATCTGTGCGCCGTTTTTTATGCTCTTATTAATATATGAAATGAATCCGCCGACTCCGCCTGCCGTATTTTCCTCGTACTGCGAGGCAAGAGATGAGAGCATGTATAAATTCGTGCGCCTTCCGCCGCCGTGTTCCATTGCCGAAACTATCGAGGCAAACGACGTTTCCTCGAGCAGGGCAGAGATATATTCTCCGACTCCCATAACGCTTGACAGTTCGCGGAATTTCTGCATGTCGTTTATGAAATGCGCACATTTTTTAAGTCCGTTGTCCGCGCCGATTCTGACGGCGTTATAAAGCGTTTCGCGTGTGTGCGAGCTTCTTATTTCCGCCAGTTCGTCGGGTGTGAAACCGTATGCCGGCGAGTACATGAGCGACAGAACCGACACGTCATCGGACGGGTTGTCAACCGCCTTTATAAGCGACATAAACATGTTGATTTCCGGCGTGTCGAAAAGGCTTCTGCGTTTTTCCGCGTACGCGCCTATGCCCATGTCGTTGAGCGCTTTTGCGTATATTTCGGCTTTTGTTTTAGTGCTTCGCAGCAGAATGCAGAAGTCGCGCGGGGAACATTTCCTGTACGCCCCGCCGTCCTTTACCGTGACGCCTTCGGCGAGCATTGATTTTATAATTTTTCCTATATACTTTGCGTCGCGTTCGTGGTCGGACGACGACTCGGAAATAAAATGCATCTCCAGCGGTATTTCCTTATCGTCGTTATAAAGTCCGCCGTAGTAAAGTTTTTCGTCCGAATTATAGTCGATACCGGCAAATGTTTTTGTCATCGTATATTCGAATAAATAATTGACAGCCTCGAGCACGCCTTTTCTCGAGCGGAAGTTTTTAGACAGAATGATTTTCGACGGGTTCGACGTTGCGTCATACGGCGGATATGAGTCGAATTTTGCCGTAAAGATGTCGGGTCGTGCCATTCTGAATGAATATATGCTCTGCTTTACGTCGCCGACGGTGAACAGATTTTTTCCGTCTCTTGATACTGCGGAGAACAGCATGTCCTGAGCGTCGTTCGTGTCCTGGTATTCGTCTATTAAAATCTCTCTGTATGTTTTCGAAATTGTTTTTGCAAGTTCGGTCGGCTGACCGTCTTTTCCTATTAATATTTTAAGCGCCATGTGCATAAAGTCGGAAAAATCGTACGCATTTTTCATTTCTTTTAATTCCGACAGATATTCGGCGTATTTGTTTGCGCACAGGCAGATCTCGCCGACTATCGGGGCGAGCGTTTTTATGTCGTTTTCGTTTTCCTCGTCCGACGCGCAGAACATCGACGCGATTTTTTTAAGCGACTCCTTTGCATACTTTACCGCGCCCTTTACCCTCAGTGCCTGTTTGTCATCGGCGTGTCCCCTCGGAGCCGTGCCGACTCTCGGCAGAGAGGCTTTGTTTATTTCTCCGGCGGTTTCGTCCCAGCAGTCTGAGTCGGTTATCTCGATAAGAGAGTCGAATACGTCCAGAATATTTATCAGCCCGGCGCCGTACGCTTTTGAAAACATTTCGTCGTTTGCTATCGAATCATAAGCGGATTTTAACACGTTTTTACACGCGGTGAATCCGTCGCGCGCATATTCTTTTATTATGCCCTGCCATTTTTTCGTTCCGTCCGTGCCCGAATACATATTTTTGACCGATTCTATGTATTTTTCGGGAAACGGGTAGGAGAGTGAATTTTCATAAAGCTCGAGAATTCTCGAGCACAGTTCGGAGTCGCTGTTTGCAGAGCCTGTCGTGTATATGAGCGAATGATAAATTTCCTTTTCGCTTTCCTCGTCCATAACGCGGTTCATGGCTTCGGCGCTCATGTTTTTTTTGTCCGAATCGTCTAAAACGGTGAAGTCAGGCTCAACCCCCAGTTCGTGGTAGTTTTCTCTGACGAGTTTAATGCAGAACGAGTCCATGGTGCATATTGTCGCCTCGGGGAGTTTCATTCTGATTTCGGAATAAAACGCGTTGTCGGGGTGAGCGCAGATAAGGTCGTTTACGGCTGACGAAATACGTTCGCGCATTTCCGCCGCCGCCGCGTTAGTAAACGTTACCGCGAGCAGTTCGCTCGGATGAACGGGGTCGTTTTCGTCGGTTAAAAGTCCTATGATTCTCTCGACGAGGACGGCAGTTTTGCCCGACCCCGCCGCCGCTGAGAGCAAAAGCGTTCCGCTGCGGGCGGTTATAGCGTCGGACTGTTCCTTTGTCCATTTTTTATCTGCCGCCATTTTTTTCATCCTCCCCAAAAAGCCAGCTTTCGTCCGTTCCTATGATGTTTTCGTCCCCGCCGTCCTCACGGCAGCAAACCGCGCGGTAGTCGCAGAATTCGCATGTGCGTTCGTACGGGTGCGAGAGCGTGGGTTTTATCTCTATTTCGCCCGAATGAAGCTCCTCGGCTGTTTTTATAACGGCTTCGTCGACGGCTTCTTTTAGTTTTATAAATTTGTCATACGTCAGTGCGTAATTTCCGAGTTTGCCGTTTTTAATTATTTTATTTGAAAGAAAAACGCCCGTGCCCGACGAATCCATGCCCGATATAACGCGTTCGTCGCAGAGAATTACGCCGTTCATTCTGCCGTTGTTGATTCTCGTTTCGTCGATTTTTTCCTGTCCGGCGTTTCGTCCCAGCGAGATATCGCCCAGTTTTGCCGGCAGGTACAGCACGCCCGCGGGAACGACGTTTCCGTATCTGTCGCCTCCGTTCTGCCACAGGCACATTAAGTATATGAGCATCTGTAAATTGAGTCCGTACGGCACGTCGGAGAGCTTGAAATCCTTTCCGCCGGTTTTGTAGTCGATTACGCGCACGAATGATTCATTGTCCGTCTTCATAACGTCAACTCTGTCGACAATTCCGTGAAGCGAAATGGTTCCGCCTCCGGGCAGTGCAAGCGTGTACTCCCTTACCTCGCCGTCTTTCCCTATATTCAATTCGACGTCCGCCGTTTCGAATTCGCACATGGAAAACTCCGCGATAAGTCGTCTTAAAATAACGTCGATTGTCTCCTCGATTCGTCTTAATCTGTAATCAAGTCTCGTGTCGGATTCACCGCTCATCTGAGTTAAAACGTATTCTTCGGCGTATTTTTTTATTTCCGACCGGCGCTCGTTTTCGTCCATTTTTATAAGCTCTTTGTTCGTATGGAATCTGAACATGTTTTCGAGCACGTAATGCACGACGAGACCGTGAACCGCGGAGTTGAGCTCCGCTTTTTTCAGCGCCTTAACGCGCAGTCCGAATTTGCAGAAGTATCTGAACGGACACTTGTGATAGTCCTCGATTGCGCTGGGCGAGAGGTACATGTCTTTTCCGAACAGGTTTTCCGCGTTCTCTCTTTTCTCTATTTTAGCTGTCTGTCTGTGCGAAGCGCGTTCGAGCGCGAGAACGTTTCCTTTGAAATCCCCGTTTTTCCTTATGAATTCTCTTACTGACTCCGCCTCACTCGTTTCGACGGTAAAGTTAGCCGCCGCAGTTTCGAACGCCGAAGTGTATGTTTCCGTTCTCTCGAGCGGGGAAAGTTCAACGGTTTGAATTTCTGTACATTCGGGAACGATTCGTTTGACTTCTCTTAAAATTTCCGATTCGCACGTGTCGGTTCCCGTCATATCAGAGCTCGTACACGAGACGAAAAGCATGTCCGCCGGCGTCGAAACACAGCGGTAAACGAGGTATCTTTCCTTTGAGGCAAATACCTCGCCGTCCTCGTAAAGTTCTATGCTGTTCTTTTTAAGCTCGCGCCTCTCGGAGCCTGTGAGAACGAAGCTCGCCGAGTTGTTTTGAGGGAAAACGCCCTCGTTCGCGCCGGCTATGAACGCGACTTTTATATTTTCGATTCTTATTCTCAGCGCGTCGCCGACGGTGACCCTGTCCTTTTCGCGCGGGATGTCGCCGGTTTCGGCTTTGTCGGTAAAAACTTTAAAAAGCTCGTAAAACCTTTTCGGGCTTACTTTTCTGTCCGAAAGGGCGTTATTGAACGAATCGAGCAGAGCCATAAAATCGTCCCATACGCGCTCGCTCCTCAGCGCCAAATCCTCGCGCCGATTCTGACATAGCTTCTTTGCGGTTTTCAGCATATTTTTATCCGCCGACGAGTAAATAAGAAAATCGTAAAGCGCCTTTATGTAATCGCTTGCTGATTCCGACGATTCTATATCGTTTTTTAATTTAATAATCGGGGCGACGATTTTTCTGCGCGATTCGTTTAATTTATCAAGGCGTTTTTTTACCCTGTCGTTTATTTCGAATCCGTATCCGTCCGGGTGTCTCGTCCAGTCGGAAAGCCACTGCGCGGGCGAAATGTCCCAAACGACGGTGTAGTTCTCGATGTCGGCAGTTTCGCTCTCGGTCAAATCGGTATAAAGCGATGTTTTTAAACATTTTAATATATGTTCCGTGTCGAAATTTTTGACAGCGCAGTACAGCGCGCCGTCGGCAAGGCGCACGAGCGGTTCGTTTTTCATAAGCGAGGTTTCATCCTCGAAAAACCTGACTCCGTATTTTTTAAACTGGGCGGGGAAGTATTTTGAGAATTTTTCGCCCCTGCCGATTACGGCGAAGTCGGAATACCGGTATCCCTTTTCCCTGACGAGCCTGCGGATTGTGCACGAAATGAACGAGGCCTCGTCAGCGGGATCATTTGCCCTGCACAGAGTAACGCGGTTCGTATTTCCGTTGAATGTTTCGGGGACGGGAGAGTATATATTATCCGACAGAATTTTTAATTCGTCCGATTTTTCCGTTTCATATTCGCATTTTTCGGCAGAGATTTTAACGTTAAGCCTTTTTGCCGTCGATTTTAATCTGCTGACGGTGCCGAACGTGTAGTAAAAAACGTCCGTTACGTTCTTTTTGCCCGAAACGGCGTCGCAGCACACTGCAATGTAAACGTCACGGCACTTCTGTATGAGCGCGGAAATGAGCGCGTACTCCTGCGCGGTGAAACCGCTGAATCCGTCGATGAATACCGTCTTATTATTTAAAATATCTGTATTCAGCACCGCCTCTGCGCACAGCGTAAGTTCGTCCGAAGCGTCAGAAAAACGTTCTGAGAGTATAGCGTTATAGGCGGAAAAAATCAGGTTTAATTCTTCCGCTTTTTTTTCGAGAATTTCGTTTCCCGTCTTAATGCATGCATTTTTGAGTTCATCCTGTTTCACTCCGCACTGGGAGAATTCGTCGGCGGCGCCGAGCAGTCCGCCCACGGCGTTTCCCGTTGTGCACCGAGAGAAAATATCGAGCGAATCGCTGACGCTCTCGACAGCCGTGCTCATAATAACCCTCCGGCTGTTTTCGTCGGCGGCAGGCTTACGGTCGGGGTAAAATACGTCCGTGATTTTTTTTGCAAGCCTTTTGAAGCTGAGCACGTCGGCTCTGTCGGTTTTGTCCGCGCCGACGAGCGAGAGAATGTCGCTCTCGCTTCTGAATGAATCCTGCTCCGGGGTTATAAATAAAATATCGCCCGAACCCGAGAGAATCATCTCGGCGATTATATTTTTAATTTTGTAGGTTTTTCCGCTCCCGGCTTTGCCGTAGATAATTTTCAGCATAACATTATCACCGATTTTGTTTGAGCTTTATAATATTGTTTACATATTTAATATTTTCTTTGTCTGTTCGTGTTTTTCGTGTTTTAATAAAAGCGTATACGAATTTTCCTCGCCCTTGTCGGTTTTCAGTGTGAGCGTGATTTCGTCCGAGTCCGATTCCGGCAGTATCATTCTGAGGGTCGGACCGATTTTATTCGTGCGCTCTTTGACTTCGCCCGCTTCCCACGTAAGCAGTTCGTACGTTTCGTTTCCTATCGTGAGATACGCCGTGATTTTTCTGTGAACGCATTCGTTCGAATCGTTTAAAAGCCATATTTCCGACGAGAATATTTCGCCCTCTTTAAAGTCGAATTTCGGAATTCTCGCGCTTGCAAGCACGCTTCTAAGCGAATCCCTCACCGCATAATATGCAGGCTTCTTTTTGAGCGGATATTCCATAAGCGAATTATTCGCCGCCGTAATCCACGGCTCGTTAAAGCACCAGTTTATCGCCATTGAACAATACGGCCATTGCCTGCGGGCTTCCTCGAACGCGCCCTTATAGCCGACCGCCTGCATTTTCTGCGTGCGCTCGACGGCTGTTTCGACGTCTCCGACCTCGCCGAAATAATATTCGAGCGTTTCGGGACTGCTCCAGCGCGATTCTCCCCACGCTCCGAACGCGTGATGATGAACCCACGATTTCGTCGGGGAGAGCGATTGAATCTCCTCGGGCGGAATTATTTTTTTAAGGTTTTCGACGCTCGAAATCGACGGAACACCAAACTCGCTGTACGCGGTGCATTTCGAATTATTAAATACCTCGAACACGTCTTTTCCGTCGTCGTATCTGAAAAGATAACCGCCGTGACCCATTCCGGCAATCGGCGAGGTCATCATAAACGGTCTCGATTCGTCGAGTTCATAGCATATTGAGTTTAATAATCTCAGCGGCTTCGACTGGTCGTCCATTCCGCTCCAGTCGTTGAAAAGCTCGTTGCCTCCGCACCAGAACGCAAGGCATGCGTGTGAGCGGAGCTTCTTTATTATCGAGCGCGCCTCTCTGTTTAAAATTTCGAGGTAATGCTCATCGTCGGGGTAGTTGTTGCACGCGAGCATGAACTCCTGCCAGACGAGAATTCCGTACTCGTCGCACGAAGAATAAAACGCGTCCTTCGTAATGCCCGAACCGCCCCATACTCTTATGATATTCATATTCGCTTCGTATGCCGATTTAACCGTTTCAATGAGCGTTTCGTCCGTAGTATTTCCGACAAACAGCTCTGAATTTACGTAGTTCGAGCCCTTTGCGAATATTCTCCTGCCGTTTAACTCAATCGTAATCGGCGCGGGGTAACGGCTTTTGGGAAACTCGGTGAGTATCTGCGCGCCTTCGTTTTTTACAAGTCTCAGCGTTTTGAATCCTATTTTTCCTGTTTTTTCGTCCGTCCGGCTTTTTGCCGTCCAGGTGTAGAGATACGGCTCGCCCTGACCCGCGCACCACCACAGATTTACGTCGTTTAATGTAAATTCGTTGTTTTTTGACTCGTAAACGGTTTTTCCGTCCGCGTCTTTCAGCGTATATAAAACTTCGTCTTTACATTCCGTTTTAAAACGCACTTTCGCCGTACGGGTATTGACGTCGAGCGTATAAAACGGCTCGCACGACTCTATGAAATACTCGTCCCGCGTTTCAATGTACGAATCGAGCCACATGCCCGATATGAGCAGTCTCGGGTTCCAGTCCCAGCCGTAGCAGAACGGCGGTTTGCAGCTGTGCGAAGCCTCGTCGCGGGTGTCCTTTTCGCCCGGTCCGTTCTTGGGATGGGGATAAATTACGACCTTTATTTCCGTTTTCCTACCGTCATCAATTTGACTCATTAGTTCTAATGAGACGGGTGTGTACATGCCTTCGTTTTCGTAGATTTTTTCCTCGTTTATATAAACGGCGTACGAATAGTCAATGCCCTCTGCGGTGAAAAACGCGCGTTCGTTTTCCTTTTTGTTAAATTCGGCAAAACAGCGGTATTCCCATGTGAAATTTTCCGTCTTTCTTAAAATCTCCGAATTGTCCGAGTACATTATGTCCCCGGCGTTTATGTATTTAAGATAATCTCTCTGTACGTTTCCCGGCACGTCTGCATGAAACCATTCCGTTTTTGAATTATCGGGTTTTACCGCGCGGGCTTCCCACTGCTGATGATAGCGCATATCGAGCTCTCCTTTTGTTTTATGAATTCATTTTATAATAATTCGCGGTATTCGTCAACAATAAAACCGTCCCGAAAAAAATACGGAACGGTTTTTTGTACTATGCGTTATATATTACGTATTATGTAATTAATCGTTATCCTCGCCGGCAAACTTGATTATCGTGTTGAGGATAATTTCGTAGCCCGTCTTGATAGTCTCGGGAACGAGTCTGTCATAGCTGTCGCGTCTGTTGTGGTAGTAGTCCGCGGGCGCGGGATCCATTGCCGCGAGAGTTGCCGCTCTGATACCCGCCTGAGCGTAAGCCGCCGCGTCGGACGAGCCGAAGAATACATTTGCGTACTTGAGATTATCGTGACCCATTTCAGCCGCCGCCTCTCTGACTATAGAGCAAAGCTCCTGGTCAAGCTTGACGGTGCCGGTCATGTCCTTATTGTAAACATTGAGATCCTTAAGGTCGGTGAGCGTGTCTACGCAGAGAACGACGGTCTCTACGTTCGGATCGGTAAGTTCGTCGTGATGCGCCTTTGCATAAGCCTTTGCGCCTCTGAGTCCCGCTTCCTCTCCGTCGGTTATCATGCAGACAACCTCTGTGTTTTCGAATTTGAGATCCATTTCATCGAGCATTTTAAGTGCGCAGACAGCCGCGAGGGTACCCGTCAGGTTGTCGTTCGCGCCGGGGGAAAGAATGGAGAAGTTAATGAATCTGTTGAGCAGAAACATGCCTATGAGCGTAAGAGCGTGAACGGGGAACGCAGCGTCGGTGATGAAGTCTGCAATTTTGCTCTTTTTGCCGGAAGCCGAGAGAACCGCTGAAGTCGACGAGAGAACCGCTGAGATTATTGCGGTGACAATCGACGTACCCATGAACGGTCCCATGAGTTTGCCCTTGCCGTAGTAAATATGTCTCCACTCGTAAGCGGTGTCGATGTGTCCGCTTATGATAATGCGCTTTTTGGTCTCGCCCTTTGCCTTGCGGACTGCAATCATGTTGCTTCCGTCTGCCTTGGGATAGAATTTATCGAGAAGCTCTCTGTAAAACAGGAATTCGCCCGCCGTGATTCCGAGCGAAACAAGGTCTACGCCCGCGATAAGAGCGTGGGGAAGAGTTTTTCCCGCCTTTGATTTGGGTTTAAGTCCGTATTTTATCGCGCCTGCGCCGAGAATCGAAGCTCCGACAGCCGTGCTTACTCCCTTTGTAAAGTGGAGAAACGCCTTAGGTGCCATCTCATAGGATTCGTAATGAATCTCGTCGGCAAACTTTTCGAGTTCTTTTTCGAGAATTTTCTGCGCTTCCTTTGCCTCTTTGCTTCCCGATTCTCTCGGGCCTACTTTTTTTACGATTTCGGTAATTTTATCCACAGAATATTTAACACTGTCGGATATAACCTTGTCGTCGATTCTTTTAACTGCCATGTTTCCTCTCCTTAAAACGTTACTTTCATACCTCTCTGCGTCAGCATTGAAAAAAATGCAATATGATTTTCTATTTTATATGCATTGAAATAAAATTGCAACAATTATTTAATAATATTTTTAAATTATGTAACAAATATTCATAAACTGTTCATTAATTATTGTATTTTTAAACAAAATAGATATAATGTGTTTGCCTGTTACTAACTTTTTATTGCAAAGGTTTCAAGGTTATGTTAAGATATGTACTGTATAAATATTATGAGGAGTAATATATATATGGATTATAAATTTATAATAATTATATTAATTGTGATTCTCGCCGTCGTAATTATCGCAGTATCGGCTGTTAAGTCGAAAAAGAAGAAGGCTCAGAGTGAGAATAAGTCCCTCGCGCCCATGCCCGAGGTGTCGAAAGATACGTTAAACCTCGTTAACGACGTTTACGACGAGGTGAAAAAAGAAAGGGAGGAATCTCTGAAGGCGATTTCCGACGAGGCTGTACCGCCGATGGACGACATACTTTTAAACGATATCGACCCGGAGCTGTTAAACGATATTGATCCCGAGTTTCTTACGGAACTTACGTCGTCGGATTCCGATTCCGCCCTCAGAGCCGAGAAAACCGAGGGTCACGACGAGATTACCTCGCTTGTTTCCGTCGTGGATAAAGAAGACGAAAAAACCGAGTGCGGTTCTCTGCCCGAGTGCGTAAAGGCGTACCTTGAAAACAGCTATTATCTAAAGGGCAGGTCGTTTTCCGAAAAGCAGATAAAGAATACGTTTATCGCCATAGAGGGAAATGACGTAAGACTCAGCACGAATATCGACTCAAGGGAAATTGAGGTCATCATAAAGGATTCGAACGTTTATCTCGTAAATCCCGTAAATAAAAAGTACATGGAAATGTCCAAAAAGCTGATGAAAATGCTCGGCAAGGGCGAGGATGATTTTGATTTTAATTCCGTAGGAGTTTCGGAAAATATGAGAAATTCCGCGTGCTTGAAATTCCCTGCGTCCGTCGACGGCTTAACATGCGACTGCTATGAATTCAAAACGGACGAAAGAGTGCTGAAACTCTACGTTTCGACCGAGGGAGAATTTAAACTGATGATGAATTACGACGTCTCCGGCGAACTTGTCAGCGCGCTTAAAACAGATGAATTTATCCCGCATGCCGGCAGTGATTATATAAATTTCGATTCACTTAAAAAAGTAGGAATGATGGCGTTTTTCTCCGATATGGTATGAGAGGTGCATGATGGCTTCCGACGAAAAAAAGAATTCCGTCCCGTCGGATTCGACGGATATTGATGAAAAAAAGCATAAAAAAAATAAAAAAGAAAAAGAAATCAACGGTGTTGTTATCGTAAATAAAAAAGGTCCTTCGGCAAAGCCCGTTATTATGGGGATTGTGCTTGTTATTCTCATCGCTGCGACTGTAGGAGCCATTACATATTTTATTGAAAATAAACCCGAAATGCCGAGCGAAACAGCCGTCGAAACGACCGTTAATACCGTGCAGAGCGGTAATTTGCTCGACACTCCCGCTCAGGCGACCGCTCCGCTGACAACCGTTCCCGAGGTTACAGAACCGAAGGTAGTGCTTGATTCCGACGCCGAAACGTTCGCCTCGGGCACATATACGCTCGACGGCACGGTTTATGTTTCGGGCGGTTCGGGCGGTTACGCCGTCAGCATCGCAAGCTCTCGGACGTATACGGAAATTTCGGGTCTGTGCTCGGGCATGTGGCTCGGCGTTATGAAAAAGAACGGACAGAAATATCTGCTTGACAACGAGAGTAAAACGTATATAGACTTCACCGAGGAAGCGTATGAAAAACTCGGCGTCGATAAAATTCCCTATGACGTAGACCTTCCGGGCGATATTTCGTCGTGTGAATTCAAGCGTGCAGACGTTCTGTTAAACAACGACAGCGCGGTTTGTTACGGAGTCGACTATAACGGCGGTCACGCAGATATCTACACGGTGAACGGAGTTCTCAAACAGTTCGTAATATTTGCCGAGGACTACACCCCGCTTTATGAGGTTATCGTTAACAGCATATCCCCCGCCGTACCCTCAGACCGTATTACCGCATCGGGATTTGCTAAGAGCACGTCAATTTTCTCGTTTTTCAGTGCGCTTGCCTCATAAAATGCAGGTCTTTACAATAATAATTAATCGGAACGTCATGTTCCGTATGAGGAATGATATAACTAATGAAATGTAAAAACTGCGGTCACGAGATGATCGACGGAGTTTACCGTTGCATGAACTGCGGGGCGTTTGCGCCCGACCCGTATTCGGATTCGGACGGCGGTCATAAGCAGGAGGACGATTTTTCCATAACCGATAAAATCAACAACTCCGCCGTACAGTCCGTTTCGAAAACGAGCAGTCAGGTCGACCCGTTAAAAATACTTAAACCGATTATAATATGTCTTGTCTGCGTTATCGCAGTGTGCGCCGTTGTGCTTATAGTTTTGCAGAAAAAGCCCTCGGCTTCAAACGACGCCCGGACAACGGTTCCCGCACAGACCGGGGTAACAACGTCGAATGTTCAGAACAATCAGCAGGCGATAGCCGACGAGCATTTACAGCAAAATAACGCAAACACGCCCGAGTATAAGGCGTATTCGTGCGAAGGTTTTGTCGCTCTTATTTCGAATTCTTTTTACATGGTATGCACCGTTCCGGATTCTTCGGGAGCCGAGACGAATTTCTCGATTGCCGTGTCGGGTTCGGACAGCGAAATTTCGTACGATATGGATTCTATGAAAATCGCGCTTATGAATTTAAACGGCGAAACGTACCTTGTAAATCCTAAAAACAATACGTATGTCAACGCTTCGAAAACGATGCTTTCCATGATGGGAATCAGTGACGATGATTTAAGTTTTGATATGATGTGGCCGGATAAAAATACGAAATTTACATTCGAGGACTCTCAATATGATTCAAAGGACGCAGTCTGCTGTACATATACGGATTCCGACGGCGTTCTGACGAAAATTTATATAGTCGACTCGAAAATTGTCGACATAGATTCCTGCGACTCTTCCGGAAACGCCGTAAGCAGTATTAAAGTTTCGACTCTTACGGGCAGTATTCCCGCGGATCAGCTGACGCTCACGGGAAAACAGACAGCAGGCATGATGAATTTCATAACAAATCTGATGAACTAAGGAGGAACATCAAATGAACTGTAAAAAATGCGGTAAGGAAATTCCCGAGGGCAGAGAGTACTGCGCCGACTGCGAAAGAGAAATTGCTCTTGCGGATATGGCGGCGGGCGCTCAGAACAACGTCCCCGACGGAAAAAAGGGACTGAGCAAAAAGGCGATAGGCATTATAATCGCGGTATGCGCCGTTGTCGTAATCGCCGTCGTCACCCTCATAATTGTATTTTCAAATAAAAACGATTCAGGCAACGAGCCGAGCAGTATAAGAGAATACGTAAGTTTTTACACCGACGAGAGCGGAAACGAAAAACAGGTTATTGTTACCGAGAAGGTTCCCGCCGAGGAAGGTAAAATTGACAACGAAAACAATCAGAATATCGGCAATAACGACAATGTAAACACGCCCGTAACCAAAAAACCGACGACCACCGTTCCTGCCGAGAATCCCAATAAAATCGGCAACGAGGTCAAGGAGGATAAGGTTAAAGTTGAGAGCAAGGTTCAGAATTCTCTGACTGCGTTTTTCAGCGGTAAATTCTATTACGACGGCGTTATGTACGACCGGTCCGGCGAGACGACGAGAATGAAAATCGCCGTCAGCGGAAATGACCTCGAGGCTATAATGTATGACTCGGGTATGGGCGTAAACATGGGCGTTATGCAGTTGGACGGCAAGACGTATATCGTAAATACCGATAAAAAAGAGTATATCGAGTTTACAAAAGAGCTCGGCGATATGTTCGGTATTAATACCGAAGACCTTAAGTTTGACGATTTGAGCAAGATGTTTTCTTCTCGCAGTTCCGAGCCCGACGCCCAGTATTCGACTACCGTCAACGGCAAGGACGCGACCTGCTATGAGTACGTAAGTTCCGATAAGTCCACCATGACCAAATTCTATTTTGTCGGCAAGGATTTAGTAGAGCTTGACCAGACAGATTCCGACGGCGCGCCTATTTCTCAGACCATGATAAACGAGTTCTCCTATTCGATTCCGTCCGATATGCTCACACTCAACGGGCTTAACAAGGCATCCTCGATCATGAACATGCTTCAGTGATGCCCAACCGTGCATGACGGCGCAGACCGAAAAGCAAAACGGAACAATATAATATAACGAACCGCAGAGTATTATACGGGATTTAATGTTACCGTCAGCTTTGCGGTTTCTTATAATTTAGTATTTGATGTTTTGCTTTTCTAAGCGTTTTTTCACCCTCTCGCAGTACTTATGTACGGCTTCGGGGATGAAGAAAACGCTTTGGGCATCCGCCCTGCGCGGTTCGGGAGGTCTCTTCTTCTACGGCGCACAAAACGTTTTTTCACCCTCTCGCGGTACTTTATGTACGGCTTCGGGGATGAAGAAAACGCTTTGGGCATCCGTCTCAAACAGTCCGGGAAGTTTGATTTATAAATTTAATTTATAAAAATGTAATATAACGAACCGCAGAGTACAGGACGGGGTTTTCTCTTACCGTCTGCTCTGCGGATTTTTTTTGTTTGGGATTTGTCGTTGTTGACAGTCGTTTTTTTGTATGGTATATTAAAATTCACAATAATAAGCACGGCGGAGGATTTTTTATGGGCGGGTATGCCGATATATACGTAGACGATAAATTTTATTCAAAGAACGAATTTATAAACATGAAGGCGGATTTTTCCGATCTTCCGAAATACGAGGATATAAAAGATTCTCTTCCCGAACCCGTGTGGGACGGACATTCGGACGAGATAAAAGCTTATTATAAAGCGTGGGAAATTGCGTTTTCGAATCTCGGCAAACCTACAAAGGAGAACGGCTTTGTCTCGCCGTACATTGACGCGGCGTTCAACGGCTGCATTTTCATGTGGGACTCGTGCTTTATGCTGATGTTCGGCAAGTACGCCGACAATGTTTTTTCGTTTCAGAAAACGCTCGACAACTTCTACTGCAAGCAGGAAAAGGACGGATATATAAGCCGTGAGATAAGCGAGGAAAACGGCAGGGGCAAGTTTTACAGACACGACCCCGTCAGCACCGGACCCGAAATTATGACCTGGTGCGAGTGGCAGTATTATAAGAATTACGGCGACAAGGACAGGCTTAAAAAGGTATATTATCCTCTGTTAAGTTATCACCGCTGGCTTAAGGCGTATCACCGCTGGCCCGACGGAAGCTACTGGTCGTCGGGCTGGGGATGCGGAATGGACAACCTCCCGCGCGCGGATATGGAGGCTGTCCCCGGAGCCGAGGATTGGCACCTCGAAACATTTCATCACAGCTTCATGTCGTGGGTCGACGCGACAATGCAGGCTGCAATGGCGTGCGAACATCTGATACTCATGGCTGACGAGCTGGGCATAACCGACGGCGTTGAAGAACTTGAGGACGAACGTGAAAAACTCATCTCCTATATCAATGATAAAATGTGGGACGAAAAGGACGGTTTCTACTACGACAGACGTTCTAACGGCGAATTGTTAAAGGTCAAATCCGCCGCCGCATTCTGGTCGCTCATTTCGAAAACCGCGCCCGCGGGCAGGGTCGAGCGTATATGCGCTCATCTTGAAAACAAAGACGAGTTCAACCGCAAAAACCGCGTGCCCGCACTGAGCGCGGATCACCCCGATTTCAGCTCCGACGGTCACTACTGGAACGGCGGAGTATGGCCGCCCGTCGTTTACATGGTTCTGACCGGACTTACCGCGAATTTAAAACACGAATCGGCTCACGATATCGCCGTGTGCAATTATAAAAATATGATTGAGGTTTTCCGCTCCACGGGTACTTTGTGGGAAAATTACGCTCCCGACAAGACCGCGCCCGGCAAGCCCGCGAAAGGTGACTTTGTAGGCTGGACGGGAATTCTGCCGATTACCATGCTTATAGAATACATATTCGGAATTCAGATTTCCGCCGATAAAAACGAAATTGTATGGCGTATAAACGAGCTTGACAGACACGGATTCAATAATCTCCCCGTCGGCAGGGATTCGTATGTTTCGCTCGTATGCGAAAAGAGGAATTCGAAAAACGAAAAGCCCGTTGTAAACGTAAAGAGCGATAAAAAACTTACCGTAAAAGTAATTTGGAACGACGAATCGTTTATTGTAAATACGTAAAAAACAAACCGCAGTTCTGAAAATGAATTGCGGTTTTGTCGTTTTTTAAGCATAAAAAAGCCCGCAGCCACAAGGGCTACAGGCTTTTTTCAATTAACTGGTCCGAGTGGCGAGACTTGAACTCACGGCCTCTTGACCCCCAGTCAAGCGCGCTCCCAACTGCGCCACACCCGGATAATCACTGATAACATTCAATCAGCTTGTATATATTATCACACGTAAGAAAAAAAATCAATAGTTTCTTACAAAAAATTTTATTTTTTTATTCATGTGTATTTATTCGTTGATTATCGTATTTCGTTATGATACAATCAAGAAAAAAACATCGGAGCGTAAAAATGATTGATATATTAAGAATACCTGATTTTGTTAAAATAACGTGCGATTCTGATAAAAACGACGCGTCCGTCCGATTCGTTATCGGCGAGGGAATTAAAGTTTTTGTATCGTGTTCCGATTCGGGCGTTAAATACGTTGATTTACGATGGAAATTCGATACTGAGACTCCCGTTTCGGTTATGAGCGACTCATGGGAACGCCTTTATAACGACGCCGAATGGGGAGCGCTCGACAGTGAGAGACATCTGCCGTGGTATTTTATCGCAAAGGACGGCGATAATATTTTCACCTGCTGCGGAGTCAGGGTTCTGCCCAATAGCTTCGTGTGTTTTTCATATGATGCGTCGGGCGTAACGTGCAGACTCGACGTGCGGTGCGGAGGTATGGGCGTTAAAATTGACGGGGAGCTTCAGGCCGCCGAAATCCTGTGCAGAAATTATACCGATATCGGCGCGTACGAGGCGTGCAGGGAGTTCTGCGCTCTGATGAGTCCGAATCCCGTTCTGCCCGAAAAGCCCGTTTACGGAAGCAACAACTGGTACTACGCGTACGGCAAAAGCTCATATAACGAGATAATGAACGACGCGCGTCTGCTTGCTTCTCTTACCGAGGGACTCGAAAACCGCCCGTTTATGGTAATCGACGACGGCTGGACGATAAATTCGTGCGCGGGACCTTGGCTTCCTAACGATAAATACGGCGATATGAAAAAGATTGCCGGCGAATTCAAAGCTCTCGGCGTTCGTCCCGGTATATGGATGAGACCTCTGCACGACATTCAGGCTGAAAAGGAGCATCCCGAGTGGCTTATAAACCGCGCGGACTGCCGTTTTCTCGACCCGACAGTCCCCGAGGTTAAACGAAAAATTGCCGAGGATGTAAGCCGAATTTATAACTGGGGATACGAGCTTATAAAGCACGATTTCAGCACATTCGATTTATTCGGACGGTTCGGATTCGAAATGAATTCCCTTGTAACGAAGGAGGATTCGTGGGCGTTTAACGATAGGCACAAGACCTCGGCGCAGGTCGTCAAGGAACTTTATAAAGTCATTCGTGATAATGCGGAAAACGCCGTCATAATCGGATGCAATACAATAGGTCATCTGTGCGCGGGAATATTCGAACTCAACAGAACGGGCGACGATACAAGCGGTGAGCGTTGGGCAAGAACGCGGAAATACGGTGTAAATTCGTTGGCGTTCCGCATGTGTCAGAATAAGACCTTCTATATGTGCGACGCGGACTGCGTAGGTATTCTCGATAAAAATATTCCGTGGAGTTTAAACAGGCAGTGGCTCGATCTGCTCGCAAAAAGCGGTACGCCCCTGTTCGTTTCGGCTCAGCCCGAGGTCATGACCGCCGAAATCAGAGAGGATTTGAAAAACGCGTTTAAAACCGCTTCGAAGCAGGAGGACGAAACGTTCCCCGTCGACTTCGAATTCAATAAACACCCGAGAATCTGGAGCATAAACGGGGAAACAGTGAAGTACGATTTCTATATGTCGGACGGATGGGACGTGCAGACGGAAAGGTAAATAATAACTTACCGAGGCAAATATTGTTTATTTGTGTTTTACCAAAAAAGTCCGCGGTTATTCACCGCGGACTTTTTGTCAGTATATCTGCAATTCGCTGAGATGTACAGCCGTCGCCGTACGGATTTGACGTTTTGCTCATTTTTTCATACTCTTCTTTATTCTCGAGCAGTGTTTTGAACGCAGAGTATATCGTCTCCTCGTTCGTTCCGACAAGCTTGAGCGTGCCGGCTTCGACGCCCTCGGGGCGTTCTGTCGTGCTGCGCATGACAAGTACGGGCTTGCCCAGCGACGGAGCCTCCTCCTGAATTCCGCCCGAATCCGTCAGAATCAGATACGAACGCGCGAGGAAATTATGAAAATCAAGCACGTCCAAAGGGTCTATCAGATGAATCCTGTCACAGCCGCCGAATATCTCATTAGCCGCGCTTCTGACGACGGGGTTCATATGTATCGGGTAAATTACTTTAATATCGGGCGTTTCGTCGATAATCCTTTTTATCGCGCGGAACATATGGCGCATAGGCTCGCCGAGGTTTTCCCTGCGGTGCGCCGTCAGCGTTATAAGCCGTGAGCCCTTTGCCCATTCGAGCTCGGGGTGCGTGTAATCCTCTCTGACTGTCGTTTTCAGCGCGTCTATCGCCGTGTTGCCCGTAACGAAAATCGTGTTCGGATCTCTGCCCTCTTTTAACAGATTATTTTTCGCTCTCTCGGTCGGCGCAAAATTATATTTTGAAATAATGCTGACCGCCTGCCGGTTGAATTCCTCGGGAAACGGCGAATAAATATCGTACGTCCGAAGTCCCGCCTCGACGTGTCCGACATCCGTCTGCGTATAATAGCACGCGAGCGCGGTTACGAACGTAGTCGACGTGTCGCCGTGGACGAGAACGATATCGGGCTTTACCTCGTCGAGAACGGATTTTATTCTTTCGAGAATATTTACCGTGACGTCGAAAAGCGTCTGCTTATCTTTCATTATCGACAAATCATAATCGGGTATGACTCCGAACGTTTCGAGCACGCTGTCGAGCATCTGGCGGTGCTGACCGGTAACGCATACGACGGTTTTGATACTCTCTCTTTTCTTCAGCTCGTTTACGAGCGGACACATTTTAATCGCTTCGGGTCTTGTACCGAAAACGAGCATGACTGTTTTCACTTTTTTTCCTCCGAAAAGGCTTAAAGTCTGTATGTTCCGTCTATCCGACAGATGTTTCTCGTATCGAGAATTACTTTATCCTTGATTTTATCCATATTGTTCTTAATTTCGTCATGACCGACGAGAATTACGATCATATCTATATCGTTTAAGAATTTATCGAAATCGTGGTACTGATTTTCGACCATATCCTTAGTGATAAACGGGTCGTAAACCTTGACTCCGCGCGAAAGGTGACGTTTCATACATTCGAGCATCTGCAATGTCGGACTCTCGCGGTAGTCGTCGACGTTTTCTTTATAAGTAAGTCCGTACAGTCCGACTCTTGAAACGTCCTTAATGCCGTTTTCGTCCATGATATCGCTGATTCTGCCTAAAACGAACTCGGGCATGGAGTCGTTGATTTCCCTTGCTTTTCTTATTAAATTGGCAAACATCGGGTAGTCGCCGACGAGGAACCACGGGTCGACGGAAATGCAGTGACCTCCGACTCCGGGGCCGGGATTTAATATATTAACTCTCGGATGGCGGTTTGCGATGCTTATAATTTCGAGCGCGTCCATGTTGTCAGAACGGCAAATCTTTACAAGCTCGTTTGCAAACGCGATATTTATATCCCTGAATGTGTTTTCAACGACCTTTGTCATTTCGGCGGTTCTGATGTCGGTGACGACGATCTCGCCCTTGCAGAACGATTCGTAGCACTTCTTTACCTTTTCTCCTATCGCTCTGTCGTCCGCGCCTATCGTTCTTGAATTGTGTTCAAGCTCATAAACCATGTTGCCGGGAATGATTCGCTCGGGCGCGTGAACGAGGTTGATGTCCTCGCCGATTTTAAATCCGTCGGACTCTATAATCGGACGGACGTATTTGTCTATCGTTCCGGGCGATACCGTCGACTCGATAACGACGGTTGCGCCCTTGGGGCAAACCTTCATAACGTCCCTTACCGCGCCGGTAACGTAGCTTGCGTCGACCTTTTTATTATCCTTGTCATAAGGCGTTGCGACGGCGATAATATACATATCGGTCTTTTTGTACTCGGTTGAGAATTCGATTCCGCTTTTGACCGCCGAAGCGTAAAGCTCATCGAGCCCCTTTTCCTTAAAAGTCGTATGACCGTGACATAACGTGGAGACAAGCTCCTTATTGTAGTCTGTTCCGACGACCTCAACGCCGTGGGAGGCGAACATCAGCGCAGTGGGGAGTCCGATATAACCGAGTCCGATAACATTTATCATTAAAAATGCGACCTTCTTTCAATAATGAGAACGAAAAACCTTCGTTTTATTTTATGAACATGATTATTTATTTATGTTATAATATCATATAAACAATAATGTTGTCAAGATTTCCGAAATTCATGTTTTTGAAAAAAATATATTGACAAATCCGCACAAATATTATACACTTTATTCGAGTCGAATTACCCATTGGGGAGTAGCTATGGGGATATCCCATCTGTTGTCGTCAACCGCCTCTGCGTTCGACCGCTCACGGCCGGCAGCAGACAGATACTTATGTATTTGAGGCAAGACCTTTGGCAGACTTCAGTCTGTCGAGGGTCTTTTTTATATATTTTTTTATATAATTATTTTTTCGGAGGTAAATTATGCAGCGTTATTTTGAAGACATTTCGACCGTTTTCAGAGAAACGGATTCCGCCGAATTCGGACTTGACGAAGCGACGGCGGAGAAAAGACTGGAATCAAACGGAAAAAACAAGCTTAAAGAGGCAAAGAAAAAATCGCTTATAAGCCGTTTTTTCTCACAGATTGCCGACCCCATGATAATAATACTGATTGTCGCCGCCGTAATATCCGCGGTCACGACGGTATATGAGGGAATATCGTCAGGCACCTCGGCGTTTCCGACGGATACGGTAATAATTCTGATCGTTGTTCTCATAAACGCAATACTCGGCGTTTTTCAGGAGAGCAAAGCCGAAAAAGCGATAGAAGCTTTGCAGGAGATGAGCGCGGCGACGTCAAAGGTTATACGTTCGGGCAAAATAACCGTAGTTAAAAGCGAGGATATCGTCGTCGGCGATATCGTCGTTCTCGAAGCAGGCGACGCGGTTCCCGCAGACTGCCGTATAATAGAGAGCGTCAGCCTTAAAATCGAGGAGGCCGCGCTGACGGGTGAAAGCGTTCCCGTCGACAAAATAACGTCGGCTCTCAGAATTCCCGAAAGCGGAGACGTCGGACTCGGCGACAGAAAAAACATGGCTTACATGGGCAGCACCGTTGTATACGGCAGAGGCAAAGCGATTGTAACCGCGACGGGTATGGACACGGAAATGGGCAAAATCGCGGACGCGATAGCTTCTGTTTCCGAGGAGCAGACCCCGCTTCAGAAAAAGCTGTCACAGCTGTCAAAAATCCTTACATATCTCGTACTCGGAATCTGCGTTTTTATTTTCGCATTCTCGCTTCTTATGCAAAGAGACGTGCTTATGTCCGGCGACGGCGCAATTATATTTAAAAGCGTTATAAACGTATTTATGGTTGCGGTAAGTCTTGCCGTTGCCGCCGTTCCGGAGGGACTTGCGGCAGTCGTAACGATAGTTCTTTCGATAGGCGTTACGAATATGTCGAAGAAAAATGCGGTTATAAGAAAACTGACGGCAGTTGAAACTCTCGGCTGTGCGCAGATAATCTGTTCGGATAAAACGGGTACTCTCACTCAGAATAAAATGACGGTCGTCGACTTTTCCGCAAATGAAAAAATCCTTGCAAAGGCTATGTCTCTCTGCACCGACGCCGAGGAAAACGACGACGGAACGGTAACGGGAGAGCCGACGGAGGCGGCACTGGTCGCATGGGCTTCAAAGCTTGGAATGAAAAAAGAGACTTTATGCGCCGCCGAGCCGAGAGTCGGAGAGGCTCCGTTTGACTCCGTCAGAAAAATGATGTCCACCGTTCATAAAACGGAGACGGGATATATTCAGTACACAAAGGGCGCGCCCGATGTTCTTATAAAGAAATGCAGTTACGCTCTTATCGACGGAAAAGAAACAGAAATAACCGACGAAATTATTTCGGATATTTCAAAGGAAAACAAGAGAATGGCGGACGGCGCTCTGCGCGTCCTTGCCGGAGCGTACAGAAGGTATACTGATGTTCCGTCCGATTTTTCCGCCGATAAGCTTGAAAACGAGCTTGTATTCATAGGTCTGTGCGGAATGATAGACCCTGTCCGTCCCGAGGTCAAGTCTGCCGTTGAGGAATGCCGGGAGGCGGGAATTACAGTCGTAATGATTACGGGTGACCATAGAGACACTGCGGCGGCAATCGCCGGGGAGCTGGGGATAATTAAGGACGATTCCCAGGTTATGACCGGAGATATGCTTTCCGCAATGAGCGACGAAGAGTTTTCGAAAAAAGTCGAAAGCACATTCGTATATGCCCGCGTTCAGCCCGAGCATAAAACGCGTATCGTCAACGCGTGGAAGGCAAAGGGCAAAATCACCGCAATGACCGGAGACGGAGTGAACGACGCCCCGTCGATCAAGAGCGCAGACATCGGTATCGGCATGGGCATTACGGGTACCGACGTTACAAAAAACGTTGCGGATATGGTTCTCGCCGACGATAATTTCGCCACGATAGTGAGCGCGGTCGGAGAGGGCAGACGAATTTACGATAATATCCGAAAGGCGATACAGTTCCTGCTTGGCTCGAATCTTGCCGAGGTTCTTGCAATATTCACCGCGACTATACTCGGATTTACAATACTGAAGGCTCCGCATCTTCTTTTTATAAATCTCGTAACGGACTGCTTCCCCGCGCTTGCTCTCGGACTTGAAAAGGCGGAAAGCAATATAATGAAACGCAAACCGCGCAATCCGTCGGATTCGATTTTCTCGGGCGGACTCGGTATGGACGTTGCGTATCAGGGCGTTCTCGTAACACTGATTACTCTTTCCGCCTTCTTTATCGGAGAACGGTTTGAAACGGGTCACTGGGCGTTTATGAACATTGCCGACTGTGAGCAGGGCATGACGATGGCATTCTTAACCATGTCGATGTGCGAAATATTCCACTCGTTCAATATGCGCTCACAGAGAGGCTCGGTGTTTGTGATGAGCATTAAGGGCAGTCATAATATTCCGCTGTTTTTGGCAATGATTGCGTCGCTCGTGCTTACGACTTCCGTTATCGAAATTCCGTTCCTCGCATCCGCATTCGGATTTACTCCCATAGGACTTGCGGAATATGCGGTATCGCTCGCTCTTGCGTTTTCAATAATTCCGATAGTCGAAATAATTAAAAAAATACAGCGTTCCCGCGCATAAAAGAAAATAACCCTTTAATTGTTTAAACGCAGTTAATTTTGTGCCCGGCGCTGGGGCGAAATATTCGTATACAAGACCTTTGACAGGGGTTCCTCTCTGTCTGAGGTCTTTTTTTTCGCCCGGCGAAACTCTGTACATCACATCAAATGATGTCTCTTATATGACAGAAAGAACTGAACTGCAATGAAGTTCTGCCTCGAAGAAACCGAGAAGGTTTTTTCCGAAGTTCAAAGCTCTCCCAAGGGACTTACGTCAAATGAAGCCCAATGACGACTTGAGCGCGACGGAAAAAACAAGCTCAAAGAAGCTGAAAAGGAAAGCCTTTTCAAAAAATTCATCTCTTCTCTTGCCGACCCGATGATAATTATGCTCATCGTTGCCGCCGTCATACAGGCGGTCGTAACCGTCGTTGAATCTGCGGGCGGACAGGCTAAATTATCCGACTTTGCGGACGTTATAGTTATTCTCGTTGTCGTTATCATTAACACTATAATGAGTCTTGTTCAGGAGAGCAAGGCGGAGGCGGCGATGGACGCACTCATGCAGATGACCGCCGCGACGAGTAAAGTTTTAAGAGACGGCGAAATCGTAACCGTCAAGAGCGAGGATCTTGTAAGGGGAGACGTCATCGTTCTCGAAGCGGGCGACGCCGTTCCCGCGGACTGCCGAATTATCGAGTCGTACAGCATGAAGGTTGAAGAAGCGGCTCTGACCGGTGAGAGCGTTCCCGTTACGAAGATGATCGACGTTCTTAAATTAAAGAATTCTAATTCGGACGTTGCGCTCGGCGACAGAAAGAATATGCTCTATTCGGGCTCGACCGTAGTTTACGGACGCGGACGCGCAGTTGTCGTCGGAGTCGGAATGGACACCGAGATGGGCAAGATTGCCGACGCGTTAAACGACGCGCAGAAGGAGCAGACTCCCTTACAGAAGAAGATGGGCGAGCTGTCACACTTCCTTACAAAGCTCGTTATCGCAATATCCGTTATCGTATTCGTTGTAGGCGTTGTCGAGTCGCTCGTAATCAACAGAGCGAACTTCTCATGGGAGCTTTTAGGCGAAACGTCGCTTAATACGTTCATATCCGCTATCGCGCTCGCAGTTGCGGCTATCCCCGAGGGACTTCCCGCAGTCGTAACAATCATTCTTTCAATCGGCGTTACCGCGATGAGCAAACGTCAGGCGCTTATCAGAAAGCTTACCGCCGTTGAAACTCTCGGCTGTACGCAGATAATATGCTCGGATAAAACGGGTACCCTTACCCAGAACAAGATGACCGTCACCGACCATTACGGCGAGGACGAGAAGCTTATAGCAACAGCCATGGCTCTGTGCTGCGACGCGGAGATTGACGAGAACGGCAAGGTCACGGGCGAACCCACCGAGGCGGCTCTCGTAGGCTACGCTTATTCGCTCGGCATGAGCAAGAACGACCTTGTAAAATCGAATCCCCGAATCGGCGAGGCTCCGTTTGACTCGGGCAGAAAGATGATGTCGACCGTTCACAATACTGCCGACGGAATCGTTCAGTATACAAAGGGCGCGCCCGACGAAATACTTAAAAAATGTTCATACGCCCTGATCGGCGGAAAGACGGTTCCGATGACCAACGCGGTAAAAGCCGACATTCTCGCCGATAACAAGAGAATGGCGGACAAGGCTTTGAGAGTTCTTGCCGTCGGACTTAAAAAATACGACTCCGCTCCCGCGGATTTCGACCCCGAAACGCTTGAAAACGACCTTGTATTTGTAGGTCTTACGGGCATGATAGACCCCGTCCGTCCCGAGGTTAAGGCGGCTATCGACGAGTGCCGCGGCGCGGGAATCACACCGATAATGATAACCGGCGACCATAAGGACACCGCAGTTGCTATCGGTAAGGAATTAGGAATAATCACCGACGCTTCGCAGGCTATTATGGGCGCGGAGCTTGATAAATTCACGGACGAACAGCTCGTTGAAGAGGTTACGAAATACTCCGTATACGCGCGTGTTCAGCCCGAGCATAAGACGCGTATCGTAAACGCATGGAAAGCAAGAGGCATGGTAACCGCCATGACCGGCGACGGCGTTAACGACGCTCCGTCAATTAAATCCGCCGATATCGGTATCGGCATGGGCATCACGGGAACCGACGTTACAAAGGGCGTTGCGGACATGGTTCTCGCCGACGATAACTTTGCTACTATCGTAAACGCGGTCGAAGAGGGCAGAAAGATTTACGACAACGTATGCAAGGTTCTCCAGTTCCAGCTCTCAACGAATTTGAGCGAGGTTATTATAATGTTCGTAGCCTCGATTCTCCACTTCACGATTCTATCTCCCGTTCACCTTCTCTGGATCAACATGGTTACGGACTCTCTTCCCGGTCTTGCACTCGGTATGGAAAAAGCCGAGGGCGACATAATGAGACGTAAGCCCAGAGCGACGACCGACGGTATATTCTCCGGCGGAGCGGGCATCGATATGGTATGGCAGGGTATTTATCTTGCGGCAGTCGAAATCGCCGCCTATGTTATCGGATACTGGCTCGAACCCGCAGGCGGTACGGCTCATTCCCTTGCAGGCTTTTTCTCGGGCGAGCTGTGCGTAAACGCTATGGCAATGGCGTTCCTGACCGTCAACTTCTCTGAGATGTTCTGCGCTATAAACATGCGTTCGAGACTCGGCTCCATCTTCTCAGCCGACATGATGAAGAAGATGAACTGGTGGCTCGTCGGCGCGTTCTTCGCAACGAGTGCGATGACTCTCGCAGCTATCTACATCCCCGGTCTTTCCGATGTATTCGGAATCGCTCCCGGAACGTTCAGCACGACGGAGCTTCTCATCTCGTTCGGTTTGGCTGTTTCAACCATCCCCGTATTCGAGATAGGCAAGGCAATCAGACGCGCGCTTAATAAGAAAAAGGCGTAATTATAATTATCAATAAAAATCCCCGCTGAATGAACGGCGGGGAAGTGAATACTGAGCTGTAAAATGATTTTTACAGCTCAGTTAATTTTATATTACTAATATAAAAACTGCGCGGACGTAAGCAGTCTGCGCAGTTTTGTTATGTCAGAAATATTTTTTTAAATTCTCGATAATATTGACAAACACCGCAAGGAATCTGAACATAATCGACGATATTATACCGCCCGAACGCGCCGTCGAATTATTATTGCCGTATGAAAAGATGAAATCTTGATTTATGGTATCCGCCATTTTTTTCTCAACCCTTGCAAAAATATATTACAGTACAATAATAACGTATTTATATCTGCTTGTCAATATTTGTAAAGTTAGTTAAGAGACACAAACAAGGCTGACTGTCTGATATTTATAAATGTTTACATATTGTTAATATTTAAACATCGAGAGCGGTCATGTGTTCGTATGTCTCACGTTTAATGATAACCTTTGCCTTGCCGTCCTTTACGCTGACGACCTCGGGACGGGTGACCCTGTTATAATTCGAAGCCATCGAATAGTTGTACGCGCCCGTGACGAGTACGGCTATGATGTCCCCGCGTTTGGGCGAGGGAAGCAGAACGTTCTCCTGTATAAGGTCTCCGCTTTCACAGCATCTGCCGGCGACGGTGCATTTAAAATCAGGCGTTTCGTTCATTTTGTTAGCGCAGTAAACGGTATATTCTGACTGATAAAGCGCGTATCTCGGATTGTCGGTCATACCGCCGTCGATCGAGACGTAGCTTTTATATCCCGTTATCGTCTTAACGCTTCCGGCGGTATACAATGTCAACGCGGCGTCGGCGACAATACTTCTGCCCGGCTCCATTAAAACCGCAGGCATTTTGAGATTGAGAGATGAACACTTCGACTTTACATGTTCGCTTATCTCGCCGATATTTTTATCGTAATCTATTTCGGGATCTGATTGGACGTATCTTACGCCGAAGCCGCCGCCGAGGTTGAGAACGGAAGCCTCAAAGCCCTTGTGCTCCCTCATTTTTGCGATAAAATCAAGCATGATATCCGCCGCGTCGCAGAATGGGTCAATGTCGAAAACCTGAGAGCCGATATGGCAGTGATAGCCCTTTAAATCAATATTTTCAAGCTCCAATGCGTAATCGGTCAGAGCCTCGATCTGTCCGGTTTCGACAGCCGTTCCGAATTTTGAGTCAACCTTGCCCGTCGAAATTTTTGCGTGGGTGTGCGGGTCGATTCCGGGCGTGGCTCTTAAAATAATCTTCTGAACGATTCCCTTTTTATGTGCAATAGCCTGAATCGCGTCAAGCTCCTCGCGGTTGTCGACTACGAAATAACCGATACGATTGTCAATTGCGTATGCTATTTCGGCGTCGGTTTTGTTGTTGCCGTGAAAAAACACTCTGTCAGTCGGGAACCCCGCGCTGACCGCGGTATAAAGCTCTCCGCCGGAAACCACATCCGCGCCGACTCCCTCGTCGGCTGCGATTCTGTACATCTCCTTACAGCAGAAAGCCTTGCCCGCATAAAGCGCAAGTGAGTTTTCTCCGAAGTGACGAGCCATTGACTCCTTATAAATACGGCAGTTTTCTCTTAATTTATTTTCATCAAATACGATCAGCGGAGTGCCGTGCTCCTTTGCAAGAACTACGGTATCGACTCCCGCTATCGTAAGATGTCCCTTTTCGTTCACTCCCAAATTATCGTGAAGCATTTTCATTGTTCTCTCCCCCCTTGATTTCAGACGTTTATACCCTGCTCTCTCATCAGAGCATAAAGCTTTTCGGCGTGAGAGGATTCCATCTCGGTAAGAGGAAGTCTTAAAATATTGTCGCAGAAGCCCATTGCCGACATTGCCGCCTTAACGGGAATTGGGTTGACCTCGCAGAAAAGAGCGTCGATAAGGTCGTGATATTTATACTGCATGTTTCTCGCGGTTTCTATATCTCCGTCGAGGAATGAGTGACACAGCTTCGACGTTTCGCCGGGGAGAAGATTCGACAGAACGGAAATGCATCCGACTCCGCCTAAAGCCATGAGCGGAACTATCTGGTCGTCGTTGCCCGAATACAAATCGAGTCTGCCGTGAACTCTCGCCATAGTCTCGACGATTTTCGACATGTTTCCGTTCGCCTCTTTAATTCCGACGATGTTTTCATGCTCCGCAAGAGCCTCGTACGTTGCAGGTTCAATGTTTACGCCCGTGCGCGAGGGTACGTTGTACAAAATTACGGGAACAGTGCTTCTGTCAGCAATCGCGTTGTACATTTTGATAAGTCCGTTCTGCGTGGCTTTGTTGTAGTAAGGCGTGACGGATAAAACCGCGTCCGCGCCCGCACTGCAAGCGCAGTCGACGAGGTCGAGCGCGTAGGACAAATCGTTGCTTCCCGTACCCGCGATAATCGGTACTCTGCCCGCCGCCGTTTTAACGGCGAAACGAATCGCGTCGCGGTGTTCGTCGTCGGTCATTGTCGACGCTTCGCCCGAGGTTCCGCAGATAACGAGAGCGTCGATTCCGCTTTCTATCTGCCAATTTATGAGCCTTTCGAACTGTGGATAATTAATGCCGTCCTCGGTGAACGGTGTGATAAGCGCGGTCGCCGCGCCTGTGAATACTCTCTTTTTTTTAAAATTTTCTGACATTACGCATAACTCCTTAACTTTAATAAATTATGTGATTTGGCATTTACGGCAGACAAAAAAGGCGAACCGTAAATGCGGTTCGCCGAATACCCGATAAAAAAGATGTAAAACGGTATCAGATAGCTCTCCGCAGTTTAAGCGACAGTCGGACAAATCTTATTTTGCCAAACCGGCAGACTCCGTGCCGTGAAGTCCCCTCGGCGTCCGCGCCTTTCGTATCGGACATCGACCCGGCCGGTCTTACAGCTTCCGATATTACTAATCGCTAAACGCGCCTCTATCATCTTTACATTAACATATAAAATACACGTTGTCAATAGAAAAAATGAACTTATGTATATTTTCTAAATAAGTCCTCTGAATTCCTCTAAATTATCGGGAGTTATGGGACGTTCACCCGATTCTATCTGCTTAATCATTGTATAAAGCAAGTCGTTTACGGGCGTTTTTACGTTGTATTTTTTGCCCATGCGCGAAAAATAGCCGTTGAAAATATCTATTTCCGTCTTTTCTCCGCGTTCGAGCGACTGAAGCGTCGACGGCTTGACGGACGAGTATTTCGACTTTCCGACAAGCAAAACCACACCCTTGCAAAGAGAATTGTAAATTTTATTGTCGCCGAGCATCAATAAATTATAGTCAAGAAGCGCACCGTATTTCGGAACCTTTAATCCCATTGCTTTGGCGACGTACATACCCTCTCTCGCAATTTTCAGAAACAGCGAACGCGCCCTGCCGTCGTCCAAAATAACGCCGAGCGTCTGACCCGATATTGCGGCGACAGCGTTTATGCACGAATTTATTATGAGCTTCGAATACTGTCTTGCCGTAATGTTGTCGGTTGTTTTTGTCGGCAGAACCTTGCCCAGAATATCTCGCACCTTGTCGAGAATCGGAGGGTGAGAGTTGTCCGCCATTCCGACGTAGAATTCGCCCAGACTCGTCATGGTTACGTCGTTTACGTCGTTTCTTGTCGCGCCGAAGCCTATCATACAGCCTACGGTTCTGCTTCTTCCGGCAATTTCGGCAAGCTCGTCGGAGCAGATTCCGTTCTGCATGCCTATCATAACGCCGTCGTCCTTTAGAAGCCCGATCGTTTTTTCGGCGGCTTCTTTCATCGCAAGGTATTTCGTCGCAATCATTATTATATCGAATTTTTCATCCGGAACGGCGGAGTCGAGATAACACACAAAATCCGCGTGACGTTCGCCCTTTGCGCCGTGCAGATAAAACCCTTTTTCCTCGATAATCGATTTTGTTTTCTCGCTGTGACACATAATCCGTACGTCAAGCCCCGCGTTTTTTAACAAAACGCCGACGCATCCTCCGATTGCCCCCGCACCGGAAATTAATATTTTCATAACGACTCCAGCCCCTTTTGCTTTTTATAGATTGTAACATTATTTAATAAATAAAACAATAGTCCGAAATGAACAATAATTTACTTATGTAAATTATTATTCCGGTTATATTAAAATTACTAAAGCTGATTGTTTTAATATAATCACACATGCGTTATACTGCCGTCAAAAGAGAAAATAATTTCGGAGGTAAAAACAATGGAAAACAGATACGAACTTAACAAACAGCTTGCGCAGATGTTCAAGGGCGGAGTTATAATGGACGTTACGACACCCGAGCAGGCGAAGATCGCAGAATCGGCGGGGAAAGCACCGTCCGGGGCAAACTGATAAAGGAACTCGGCATGTTCCGACCTTTGCGCGAAATGATAAAACGCGGGGGATGATTCTGTTAGCCGAGAAAATCGAGAGACAGAACGAAACGTATTTCGGCACGCTCCCCGTCACGGTTAAAAGAAACGCTTACGGCAGACAGCTCGGCAGTTTTCATACCGAGGGAGAATTTAAGCCAATAGGAACGGTTCCGATGACGTTCATCCGTGCGCCGTATGTGAAAAAAGTCTCGCCCGGGGCGGAAATCACGGCGGAGGTCGGCGGCAAAATCGTCGGCGTAAAGTATAAAAATCAAATCGCCGTCTCATTCCACCCGGAACTTGACGACGATATGAGAATACATGAAGCATTGATTCATCTCGGATAAATTAATATCTCGGTGAAAAGAGAATCGGTCTCGTTTTTTAAGAAAACATGCAGATTTATATGATAATCAAATTTGATTTTTCTGTAAAAATTCGGATTGAGACGTAGTGCTCTGAAACGCCTAAAAGTTTACATAATGTCTTTTCTCATAATACGACCGACCTTTCAGAGAGTTATTAATTATAATATTAAAATTACGGTGTTAAACATGTGTTAATAATTCGTAAATTCAAAATTAAATCAGCCGAGCTGCATGAATCCGACTTTCTTCATGACCTTGCGCATAGTTCTGTCCGCGATTCTCTGCGCCTTTTCGGCTCCCTTTTTCGCGGTTTCGAGAATGTACGCCTTGTCGGTTA